>JBNJCY010000024.1:0-17916 GCA_051744325.1 Actinomycetota bacterium | reverse complement strand
TCGCATCTACACGCGGGAGGGACGGCTGGTGGCCACCACGGCCCAGGAGGGCATGGTGCGAGTCCACCCGGACTGAGTCCTCACCCGCGGCGGAACCGGACCGGTTCGTCGGTGAAGCGGGACCAGAGTTCCCGCTCCGCCCCGGTGATGCGCCGGGGCCGGCCGGAGGCCGTGTCCATCATGACGATGGTCGTCCGCGCGCGGGCCGCGATCGCGCCGTCCAGGGTCGGGATCTCGTAGCAGACCTCGACGCTCGCGCCCCCCAGCTTCGAGATCCACAGGCTCACCGGGATCGGCTCCGCCGGGTAGCCCAGCGGTGCCAGGTACTCGATCTCCTGGTGGGCGACGAACGTGGCCGTGTCCGCGCGGCTGGGACGGCCTGCCGGGTCGTCCTCGGGAAGGTGGCGACCGTGCCAGAACACGGCCACCCGTGCTTCCTCCAGGAGCTGGATCATGGCGGCATTGTTCACGTGTCCGTAGGCGTCGAGGTCCGCCCAGCGCACGGCGATCGGCACCACCAGCCGCATCTTCAGGCCCTGGTCAGCTTGCGGTAGGTCACCCGGTGCGGGCGCGCCGCCTCGATGCCGAGGCGCTCGACCTTGTTCTGCTCGTAGGCCTCGAAGTTCCCCTCGAACCAGAACCACTTGTCGGGCTGCTCGTCGGTGCCCTCCCACGCCAGGATGTGGGTGGTGACCCGGTCGAGGAACCAGCGGTCGTGGGTGATGACCACGGCGCACCCGGGGAAGTCGAGGAGCGCGTTCTCGAGCGAGCCGAGGGTCTCGACGTCGAGGTCGTTCGTCGGCTCGTCAAGCAGCAGGAGGTTGCCACCCTGCTTGAGGGTGAGGGCGAGGTTCAGCCGGTTCCGCTCGCCGCCGGAGAGCACCCCGGCAGGCTTCTGCTGGTCCGGGCCCTTGAACCCGAAGGCCGAGACGTAGGCTCGCGACGGCATCTCGACGTGTCCCACCTTGATGAAGTCGAGCCCGTCGGAGACCACCTGCCAGAGAGACTTGTCCGGGTCGATTCCGGCCCGCGCCTGGTCGACATAGCTGATCTTGACGGTCTCGCCGATCCTCAGGTTCCCCGAATCGAGCGGTTCGAGTCCCACGATGGTCTTGAAGAGCGTGGTCTTGCCGACCCCGTTCGGACCGATGATGCCGACGATGCCGTTGCGGGGCAGCGAGAAGCCGAGGTCCTTGATGAGCGATCGGTCGCCGAAGCCCTTCACCAGCTTCTCCGCCTCGATCACCACCGAGCCCAGGCGCGGCCCCGGCGGGATCTGGATCTCCTCGAAGTCCAGCTTCCGGGTGCGATCCGCCTCCGCGGCCATCTCCTCGTAGCGGGCGAGGCGGGCCTTCGACTTCGCCTGGCGGCCTTTCGCGTTCTGCCGCACCCACTCCAGCTCGTCCCTCAGCCTCTTGGCGAGCTTCGCATCCTTCTTCCCCTGGATCTGGAGCCGCTGGGACTTCTTCTCGAGGTAGGTCGAGTAGTTGCCCTCATACGGATAGAGGCGCCCACGGTCCACCTCGGCGATCCACCCGGCGACGTGGTCGAGGAAGTACCGGTCGTGGGTGACCGCGATGACCGCACCCGGGTAGTTCGCCAGGTGCTGCTCCAGCCACTGCACGGACTCCGCGTCGAGGTGGTTGGTCGGCTCGTCGAGCAGAAGCAGGTCCGGCTGCTCGAGAAGGAGCTTGCACAGCGCCACGCGACGGCGCTCGCCACCGGACAGGATCGACACCTCGGCGTCTCCCGGCGGTAGTTGCAGCGCATCCATGGCCTGCTCGAGCTGGGCGTCGAGGTCCCAGGCGTTGGCGGCGTCGATCTCCGTCTGCAGCTTGCCCATCTCGTCCAGCAGGGAGTCAAAATCGGCGTCCGGGGACGCCATCTCCTCCCCGATCTCGTTGAAACGGTCCAGCTTCGCCTTCATCTCGGCGACGCCCTCCTCGACGTTGCCGAGGACGGTCTTCTCCTCGTTGAGGGGCGGCTCCTGCAACAGGATTCCGACCGTGTACCCCGCCGTCAGGCGGGCCTCCCCGTTGGAAGGTGATTCGAGGCCCGCCATGATCTTGAGGATGGTCGACTTGCCCGCGCCATTGGGGCCCAGCATGCCGATCTTGGCCCCGGGGAGGAACGCCATGGTGACGTCGTCAAGGATCAGCTTGTCTCCGTGCGCCTTGCGCGCCTTGACCATGGAATAGATGTATTCGGCCACAACTCTCCCAAGGGTTTGGGTTCGACTGGATCGGATCACGTGAGGACGCGCCCTCCAGTGTGCCACAGGCGCCTCGAACGCCCCCAGGGCCGTGACGTCAGAACGGCGGGGTCTCTCCGACGACGGCGTAGGGTGCCGGCTCGTCGTCCTGCAGCTCCACCGCACCGCTGACGTCGACTGCGTCCCGGGGCGGAGCACTGTCCGCCGTCTCGGCCTCCGGCGAGTTCCGCAACACCTTCATGTAGCGGGCGGTGCCGGTCCGCAGGTCGATCCCGACGGAGTCTGCACGCACCACCTGGCGCGAGTGCTGCTGGTTCGCCGCATCCGTCCAGTACTCGGTGACGAGCTCGCCGCGGACGATCACGGGCGTTCCCTTGTTCGCGGACTCGCAGACGTTCTCCCCCAGCTGGCCGAAGGCCTTCACCGCGAACCACTGCGGGGGCCGGACGTCGGTGGTCTCGGTCTCGCGCAGGTAGCGGGCCACCGCCACCGCGACGTCGAAGCGCGCGACCTTGCCCCCGGAAGCACCGGTGTGCAGGACGGGCTGGGCACCGAGGTTGCCGCGGATGGTGATGTGGGTCTCGTTGGACATTGGTCCCCTCCATTTCTCGCCGCACGGTGCGGCTGGGAGAGAGCCTGCCGCGTTGGGGTCCCCGCCGCCGGATGCAGTCCTCAGTCGGTGGAAACCGGCGCGCGTACCTCGCCTGTGGATGGGCGCAGCACCGCTGCGAGCGCCTGCCCGACGCGGGAATGGCGGTCGAGCACGGCGCGGGTGGGTGCCGCCAGCACGTCGGAGGCAGCGGCACGCAGCGCGGCGCGGACCTCCCGCTCGTAGGCGCCGGCCCGCTGGCGCGCCACGTTCGCACGGGTTCTCCGTGCGGACGCGAACAGCGCTGCGGCAGCCACTGCGAGGACGACAGGAGGTCCCGCCACCCATCCGGGCAACCAGGACAGGGCGAGTCCGGCGACCACCAGCCCCACCGCAGCGACCGAGGCAGCGATCCCCGCCCACATGAACGCCCTGGCGCGTGGCACCGTGACCGGTGGGAGCGGGACGGAGGCCACGGCGGCAGCCGTCAGGTCGCCCAGTTCCTCGACGCTGGGGAGGGCATCGTCCACGGCGTGTGACCAGGCCGCAGGAAGGTCCGCCTTGGCACGAACAGCCCAGTGCGAGCCGATGGCGGCGATGGCGGCCCGCGACGGATTCTGGGGCTCGGCGAGAGCCCCCCCGCGCCAGCGAGCCACCGCGGCACCGATCGACGCCGCGACCGCCTCCACCCCCGTCGCGCGCAGCAACTCGTCAACGGTCCGGTCGAGCATGTCATCACCGAGCGGAGCGGCGGGCGGACCCACCCGGCGCAACAGCGTGCGTCCCACCCCGTCCAGGGCGACGGCGGCGGTCCTGTCCGCCGTCGACTCCAGCTCCACGGCGTCCGCCAGCACGTTTCGAATCGCGGCGACACCATCGCCGGTGATCGCGCAGCTGAGCAGGACGGGCACCTGATCGAGCCCCTCCTCCGCGAGGATCCGCTGGATGTCCGCGGCAACGGCTTCGCGGCCGGACTCGTCGAGCGTGTCCACCTGGTTGAGCACCATCACCATGGCGTCCGAGCGCGCGGTGAGGCTCCGCAGGTACACCTCGTGGAGGATGTGGTCGGCGTACTTCTGCGGGTCGACCACCCAGATGAGTACGTCCAGCACCGGGAGAAGCCGGTCGACCTGGGCGGCGTGCCGTTCCTCCACCGAGTCGTGGTCGGGGAGGTCGAGGAGCACGAGCCCGTCGAGCGAACGGAGTCCTTCGCGCTCGAGCAAGCAGTCCTGGAACATCCGGCGCGCGTGCGGCACCTCGAGGTGATCGAGAAGCACGTCGGCCCGGCGGCCCCACGCGCACGCGCTCGCCTGCCGTGTCGAGGGCCGGGCGTGCCCTGGGTCCGCCAGGCTGGAACGGGTGAGGGCATTGAAGAGGGTCGACTTCCCCGAGCCTGTACCGCCGACGAGCGCGGCGACGGTGTGGTTCCCGGTCGTCCGGTGGCGTGCCTCGGCGTCGCCGACGTCGCGCAGCACCGGCCGGGTGTCCCCGAGTTCCGCGCCGCCCAGCGCCACTGCCTCACGGATGGTGGCGAAGGCCTCCCTCAGATCAGGCCGCATCGAGGTGCCCCCTGAGTTCCTGGGCACGGACGCGAAGCCGGGCGGCGTGTTCCGGCGTCGGCAGCGGCTGGAGCACCGCAAGGTACGGGCTGGCCACACCACGCACGGCCTCCCGCGCCACATCGACGAGCGCCGCACGCGCCTCCTCGCAGATGTTCTGGTGTCCCAGCAGGTGGATGGCAGCCTCGCGCGCCCCCGCAACGCCGACCGCGCCCGCGATGACGAGGTCCTCCAGCCCGGCCGGTTCCAGCGTGGCGGCGGCCCTGCCTGACGGCTGGATTCCGCTGGCGTCGAGCAGTCCGCCCACGAGTTCGCGCCAGGAGGCGGTGGCCGCCCGGGCACGCTCGCCCGCCTGCTCGGAGTCAAGCACCTCGTCCCCGTCGAGCAGTGCGAGCGCATCAGAATCCCGCCACGCGCGCTGGACCGTCCGTGAGGCGTCATGGAGGGCGTCGGCGAGCAGTGCGGTGACGGCGTCGACCGCGTCCGCGGCGAGCACGGCGGCGGCTCTGGTCCGCACCGAACGTGCCCGGCCACGCAGGCCGGCCCGGACGGACCCGCGATCGACGAGCGGTTCGAGTGGACCACCGGTGGAGGCGAGGGAGAGCCAGCGCGTCGTCGGGGCGCCCACGGCACAGTCGCCCGCCGCGAGGGCACGCGCGATGTCCTCCTCGGGCCCGCGTGTCGCCGCGCGTGTCCCGGACCGCAGCCGCCGCACCACACCCGCCTGCTCGTCGACGCCGGTCGCCAAGTCCTCCAGCGCGTCACCGAGGGCGGCCCACGCCCCCGTGGTGGTCCGCTTGATGATTGCGCGGGACTGGTGCCGTCCGGCAGCGGCCGTGAGCCATCCTCGCAGCTCGGCGACCAGCGGCTCGGGGAGTGGTCCGTGGTGGAGGGAGACCTCGGGGATCAGGAACACGGGGGCGAAGCCGAGACCGATCCGGTCCAGCATCGCGAGGAGGTCGGCGCGCACCGTGGTCCGCGCGGCCGCCGGGACCCTGTTCAGGACGACTCCCACCTGCAGTCCCCGGTCACGGGCGCGGACGAGGTTGGCCCACGGGATGCGGTCGCCGTAGCGGGAGGCGGAGGTGACGAACAGCCAGAGGTCCGCGGCCTCGAGCAGCTTGTCGGCCATGGCGCGGTTCGACTCCTCGAGCGAGTCCATGTCGGGCGCGTCGAGGACCACGAGACCGGCCGGGACGGCGGGCGCTGCGACGGCGTCGGCCAGGTCGCGCAGCGGCACCTGGTGGACGGTGGGGTGGTGGGCGATGACCGCGCGGCGGGTGGTGGGGCGAAGGACTCCGGCTGCCGAGGCCTCGTGGCCGACGAGGCTGTTGAACAGGGTCGACTTGCCGACCCCGGTGGAGCCTCCGAGGACCACGACAGCGGGCGTGGCGTCGTCGGCGAGGCGGGGGAGGAGGTGCGACTGGACCTGAGTCATGACCCGGGCACGCGCCTCCCGCATGTGCGGGGTCCCCGGGACGTCGAAGGGGAAGACTGTCGTTGAGACGTCCCGATGGATGTCGTGCAGGAGGTGGAGGAGGGATGGGGGGGCCTCCGAAGGTCGCGTGACCCCCACTCCCACCGCTCGGCTTCCCACGGGTCAAGAGTGCCTGTTCGAGGACGGGCGTCCAAGCGCGCGCGCCGTGGGCTGCACGATTGACTTTCCCCGACGGGCCTTAGACTTGTGACACTTGCCCCCATAGCTCAATGGACAGAGCACCGGACTTCTAATCCGACGGTTGCAGGTTCGAGTCCTGCTGGGGGCGCCGATTCGGCCGTGGTCGGTGCCGCGAACTACTCTGGGCGAGTGAACAACATCAGGGACGCGATCGTCTGGATCGACTGTGAGATGACGGGGCTCGACGCGGGCGCCGACGCACTGATCGAGGTCGCGGTCGTGGTGACCGACTCCGAACTCAACGCCGTCGATTCCGGGATCGACGTCGTCATCGCCCCGCCGCCCGCTGCGCTGGACTCGATGGTGGACATCGTCCGGCAGATGCACACCTCATCCGGCCTGCTGGACGAGCTCGAGCACGGCCTGACCATGGAGGAGGCCCAGCGCCAGGTGATGGCCTATCTTCGCCGCCACGTCCCGAACTCAGGCAAGGTCCCGCTCGCCGGCAACTCCGTGGGGACCGACCGTGTCTTCCTGGAACGGAACATGCCGGAGGTGGTCTCGCACCTCCACTACCGCGTCATCGACGTCTCGTCGATCAAGGAACTTGCGCGGCGTTGGTATCCGCGCGCCTACTTCGCCTCGCCTGACAAGACCGGGGGGCACCGGGCCCTCGCCGACATCCTCGAGTCGATCGCCGAACTGCGGTACTACCGCGCCGTGCTCTTCCCACAGGACGGGGGGCCGGACATCGAGACCTGCCGCGAGGTCGCCCGCCAACTCGCGGACGTCTCCACCGGCGCGCACTGATCACGGGACCCCCGGAGACGAAGAAGGACCCCGGGAGGTTCTCCCGGGGTCCGATGGGGTGAGTGACGGGGCTCGAACCCGCGACATCCTGGACCACAACCAGGTGCTCTACCAGCTGAGCTACACCCACCATGGGCGCCGACGAACACTCTACCCGCTCGCCTCGACCGGGCGTGAATCAGAGGGCGTGGGCTGCATCACCCCGCTCTCGGTCAGAGGTGCGCGCGTACGGCGATCGCGTTCGCCAGGTCCTCGACGGCCTCCGGGGCCACCTTCAGGTAGAGGGTCACGTCCATCAGGTTCACCTCGAGGAGCTTCAGCCCCTCGTCAGTGTGGAGCATGTCGATCCGGGCGTAGATGAGCAGGTGGTCCCTGCCCGCGTGCTCCTTGAGGGCGGCGTGGAGTTGCCGCCGCACCTCCTCGGCGAGGTACCACTCCTCCCTGGTGACCTCGTGGAGTCGCGCCCAGGAGCGCGGTCGGTTGCCGGGGTCGGCCTCGGTCTGGAGGATGCCCTCCTTGGAGACCGCGTGGGAGAGCACGCCGTTGAAGAAGACAAGCGAGACCTCCCCGTCGTCGCCGCTGCTCTTGAAGTAGCGCTGAATGAGCCCGGAGTTACCCTTGGCGAGGATGCTGAGTGCGTGCTGGATGGCAGCGGACCGGGACCGCGCGTCGATGGCCGTGTATCGGCCGGTCGTGTGCCGGTTGGATGAGAGGGACGACTTGACGACGAAGTCGCCGAGCGCCGGCATCCGGGTGTGGACCTGGTGCTTGGAGAGGTTTGCCTCCGGTTCGAGCCACGTGGTCTTGATCGTGGGCACCCCACGGCTCTCGAGCTCCATGAGGTAGTGCTTGTCCGAGTTCCAGCGCAACACGCGGGCGTCGTTGAGGATGCGAGGGACGGTGTCGGCCCAGCGGAAGAACTCCTCGGGACGGTCCGCGTAGTCCGTGATCGTCAGGACGACGCACAGTCCCGCGTCCTCCCAGTCGACCTCCGGGTCGTCCCAGACGGCGACGCGGACGTCCAACCCCAACGCCGTGAGTGCCTCCTTCAGGCCGCTCAGGTCGTCCGAGAGGTCGGGGAGGTCACTGCTTGTCACGAGGGTCACCCTGGGTTCAGCCACGTGACCAAAACTACCGTCAGTCGCCCACTCCTGCGCGGGCCGTCCGTGCCCGTATGGCGGTGGGACCAAAGTCACCAGTCCGTTCACCCCCTGAGAGTTAGCCTGACGCCGAAGTGAACCCCCTTGGTCCACCACGGCAGATGGGCGAAGCATTGGCGAATGGTGCGTGTCAACCACGTCACTTGACGCTGTTAGGGGACGGTTCCACACCGGTTCCGTCCGCCATCCCGGGCCGTGGCCCGAACGGCCACGGCAGAACCTACTGCGATTGACAGGCATCATGACAACGCAACAGCCCCAGTACCCCGGCACCCCCGACGTGATCCACGGCAACGGCGCCGTCGCCCACGTCATGAGGCACGTGTGCGGAGGTGTGATCGGCTATCCGATCACGCCGTCGACCGAGATCTCGGAACTGTACGAGGCGGCGCGCGCCGAGGGCGGCGTCAATGTCTGGGGCAAGCACCCCTTCTTCTTCGAACCGGAGGGTGAGCACTCGGCCCAGAGCGGTGCGCTGGGTGCTGCACTCACGGGCGGCCAGTTCATCTCCAACGCCTCCTCCAGCCAGGGGATCCTGTACGCGATGGAGTCCCATTTCGTCACCGTGGGCAAGAAGATCGGCGGCTTCGTGCTGCAGGTCGCCGCCCGGGTCGTCTCGAAGCACTCACTCAACGTCATGGCGGGACACGACGACATCTACGCGCTCCTTCCCTCCGGCTACACGATCCTCTTCGGGGCCAACCCGCAGGAGGCCGCGGACCTCGCCGCGATCTCGTACCGGACCTCCGCCCTGTCGCTGATCCCGGTGGCGAACTCGATGGACGGCTTCTCCACCAGCCACATGATGAGCGAGGCGTTCCTGCCGGAGCCCGAACTGCTCCGGGAGTACCTCGGTGATCCGGCCGGACGCATCCCATGTCCCACAGTGGCCCAGGAACTGCTGTTCGGGGCGAAGGGGCGCGTCTTCCAGCTGGAGCAGTACCTGCTCGCCCGGGAGTCCGACTTCGCCCCGGCCGACCTCGCCGCCCTGCACGACTTCCTCCACGCCAGGGCCGACGACGTCGAGCAGGACAACGCCGGTGCCCTCATCGGCGAGACTCTCGGCTGGGTCCCTGAGGCCCTGAGTCGGCAGTGGCAGCGCCAGTGGAGGGGCGCGCACGAGAAGGGGACCCGGCAGATGATCCCGGCCCTCGTCGACGTGAACAACCCCGGCCTGACCGGCCCCGTGCAGAACCAGCCCGACTTCCAGGCCGGCGCCGCCGACCACCGCACCCACTTCGCCTCCGCCGTTCCCGCCCTTGTACGGCAGGCGATGCGCGAGTACTCCGACCTGACCGGCCGCGAGTACGCCCCTGTGCACACCGTCATGTGCGACGACGCCGACCACGTGATGGTCGGGCTCGGTTCCGTGACCGAGGACGTCGAGGCGGTCCTGCCCCATCTGCGGAGCCAGGGGATCAAGGCGGGGCTCGTGGCCGTCAAGCTGCTGCAGCCCTTCCCCGAGGCCGAGCTCGCCGCTGCCCTGCGCGGCAAGAAGTCCGTCATGGTCCTCGAGCGCTCCGACCAGATGTCCCTCACGGACCTCGTCACGAAGTCACTGTTCCGGGCGCGCGAGAACGCCTCCGGCGAGCGCTACCCGGGCATTCCCGCAATGGACTCGACGCCGGTGCTCACCTCAGCGATCTTCGGCCTGGGCGGGCACGACCTGCAGCCCCGGCACCTCATCGCCGCCTACCGTCGCATGGCCTCGGGCGACATCGCCCCGCTCGTCTACCTCGGCACCCAGTTCTTCGACGACGACCCGTCCCCCGCCATGGCGGAGGCCCAGGCCCGGCTCCGGGCCGCCTACCCCGAGACCGAGCTGATGGCGCTCGAGACCGAGCCCAACCCGCAGATCCTCCCGGACACCGCCATGCGGATCCGGTTCCACTCCGTGGGCGGATACGGCACCATCGCCACCGGCAAGCTGCTCACCGACATCCTCGCGGGCGTCCTCGGCATGCACTCCAAGTCCGCCCCGAAGTACGGCTCCGAGAAGAGCGGCGCCGCGACGAACTACTACATCACCCTGAGCCCGGAGACGGTGAAGACCACCAACGCCGAGCTGGAGGACGTCGAGATCGTCATCTCCCCGGACCACAGGGTCTTCTCCCACACCGACCCGCTCAAGGGCCTCGGCGAGGGTGGCACCTTCATGCTGCAGACCTCGCTGTCCCCGGAGGAGGTGTGGCGGGAGTTGCCCCGGAAGGCGCGCCGCACCATCCGGGAGAAGCGGATCCGGTTCTTCATCGTCGACGCCTTCGCCGTGGCGAAGCAGCACGCCCCCACTCCCGAACTCGAGACCCGCATGATGGGCATCGCCTTCATCGGCGCGGTCGCGGCGCACGTGGACCGGGTCGCTGCGGGGACCTCTCGCGAGGACATCCTCGCCAAGGTGCGCCAGCAGATCGTCAAGAAGTTCGGCCGCAAGGGCGAGGCAGTCGTCGAGGCCAACATGGCCGTCATCCGCGACGGCGCCGCCGTCACCCGGGAGGTCGACCACGACTCCGAGGAGATCCGCGCGATCTCCGACGACGTCGCCCCGGTCCGGCTGCGCACGGTCGCGCTCTCGAAGACCATGAGCTCTCCGTCGTCCGGGTGCTCCAGCTGCGCCGGCCTCTTCGACGCCGACTACTACGAGCGCATGGTCATCAAGCCGTTCCGCGAGGGCACGATCAGCGAGGCCCCGGTTCTGCCGGGCACCGGGCTGTTCATGCCGCCGGGTACCGCGGCCGGCAAGGACAAGGGTCTGTTCCGCCGGACGGTTCCCATGTTCCAGGCCGACTTGTGCACGGGCTGCATGGAGTGCGCCCTCGTCTGCCCCGACGCTGCGATCCCCAACACCGTCATCACGTTTGAGGACATGTTGCTCACCGGCATCCGCGAGAGCTACGCCGAGGACGCCGACCGCGAGGCGCTGCGTGCCCGCGTTCCAGAGCTGGCCGACGCCGTCCGCGTCGCCTTCAAGGAGAAGCGGGACGCCGAGGGCTTCGCCGCGACGGTGGCGGCGGGCGCTGCCCCGCTCGTCGCGGAGGACGCAAGCCTGGGCACCGCCGTCGACGCCCTCACGGAGGCCCTCGGTCGCTTCCCGGTGGCCCGGACCCGGGCCTTCTTCGACGCGATGGAGAAGAAGAGCCCGGGCGCGGGCGCGCTGTTCGCCGCGACCGTCGACCCGTGGAAGTGCACCGGCTGCCTCGAGTGCGTGGATGTCTGCGGCCCGAACGCGCTGGTCCCCCACGACCAGGACGACTCGATCCTCGACACGCTCCAGGAGAGGTTCGAGTTCCTCACCGAACTGCCGAACACCCCCGAGCGCTACTCTGAGGTGCTGCCCGGTCCCGGTGGGGATCCGAAGCGGATGCTGCTCGACCACGAGCACTACTACGCCACCACCGGTGGCCACGGCGGGTGCCGCGGCTGCGGCGAGGTGACCTCGATCCGCCTCGTGACCTCCACCAGCCACTCGATCACCGAGAAGCGCCAGCAACGGCACCTCGCCGAGCTGGAGGAGATCACCGCTGAGCTCACGGACCGGCTGGCCACCATACCCGAGGACGACACCCGGCGCGTCCGCGTCGAGGAGATCCTCGCCACCCTCGAGCGGCGGCTCTACCTCCTCGAGGGCGGTCCGACAGGCAAGGGCCCGTCCGGCGCGGTGGTCGCCAACGCGACCGGCTGCTCCAGCGTCTACGCCTCGACAATGCCGTTCAATCCGTACACGGATCCGTGGGTCAACTCGCTCTTCCAGGACGCCCAGCCCCTGGCGAAGGGCATCTTCGAGGGAATCGCCGCCCAGCTCGTCAACGACGTCAAGGCACTGCGGCTCGCGCGGCTCGAACTGTCCGGGCGCTACGACCCCGCCCGGGACGACGCCGGCCTGAAGTTCCTCTCCTGGGAGGAGTTCACCCCGGAGGAGATGGACCTCCTCCCGACCATCCTCACGATCGGCGGCGACGGAGCCACCTACGACATCGGCTTCGGTGCCTTGTCCCGCATCCTCACGACCAACACCCCCCTCAAGGTGATGGTGCTCAACAGCGGCGTCTACTCCAACACCGGTGGCCAGGCCTCCACGTCCAGCTTCACCGGCCAGGACTCCGACCTGTCGCGGTCCGGCGCCGCCCACCGGGGCAAGCAGGAGTTCCGCAAGGAATTGGGTCTCATCGCCTCCTTCCACCCGAACGTGTACGTGGTCTCGACTGCCACTGCCTACCAGTCCCACTTCCTCAAGAACACTCTCGAGTTCCTCTCCGAGCAGCAGATGCCGGCCGTCATGGACGTCTACACCCCGTGCCAGTCCGAGCACGGCGTGGCCGACGACGCCGCCAACCGCAGGGCCCGCCTCGCCGTCAAGTCGCGCATGAACCCCTTGTTCGTGCACGATCCTCGGCTCGGGGAGTCCATCCACGAGCGGTTCTCGCTCGACGGGAACCCGGATCCGACGAAGACCTGGTCCGCCAACAAGCTCGAGTACGTGGACACCGACGGCAGCCTCAAGCTGCTCACCACGGTGGTCACGCCCGCGGACTTCGCGCTCGGTGAGACCCGGTTCAAGTCCCAGTTCCGGAAGATGCGCGCCGATGAGGAATCCGCCGGCCTGCCCGTCGACGAGTACATAGGGCTCGACGAGGCCGACCGCGCCGGACACGTGCCGTTCGTGCACACCACCGATCCGGACATGCGGCTGACGAAGGTCGTGTGCTCCGGCCAGATGATCACCCTGGTCGAGGAGCGGCGCCGCAACTGGCAGCTGCTGCAGTACCTCGCCGGCCAGGACGTCGATCAACTCACGGCACTGCACAAGACCCAGCTCGCGGAGCTGCAGGCGAAGTACGAGGAGGCCACCACCGCCCGGGAGACCTCGATCGACGAGATCGCCCGGATGATGGCCGATCTGGCGGACTCCGGAACGGTCCCTCCGGTAACCGGGTTCGCGGCGCCGTCGGCGGCCCCCGCGGCGGCATCTCCGGCCCCTGCGGCCGCGACGGCGAAACCGAAGGCCGCCGTGTCGCTTGCCGAGGAGGACATGCACCTGTGCACGGACTGCAAGACGTGCTACCAGGAGCTGCCGGAGCTCTTCGAGCCGGTGCGCACGATCATCGATGGGGAGGCCCGGACCGTCGCCCGGCTCATCCCGGGGGCCCTCGACACCCTTGAGATCACCCCCGAGGTGGAGGCCCGCATCAAGAAGGTCATCGCCAACTGCGACGCGGAGATCATCAAATGACCACCATGGCCGGCGGCGACATCCGCCAGTACCTCTCCACCCGGGACGCGCTGGAGGCGACGCGCGCCCAGCTCGAGGAACTCGAGCGCTCGGAGTC
This sequence comes from Actinomycetota bacterium, assembly GCA_051744325.1. GTDB lineage: Bacteria > Actinomycetota > Actinomycetes > Actinomycetales > Actinomycetaceae > UBA1383. The sequence continues at coordinate 4,644 of JBNJCY010000024.1, read as the reverse complement.
CGTGGAGTCCTTCAACACGCAGCTCGCGGTCCTCCGTCAGCACCTCGCGAACAACCCGCGGCAGTTCCGCCAGCTCTTCATCTCCTCCGGCATCGGGTCAGTGGCGTCCGAGTTCCAGAAGGACGAACTGGGCGCCGAGTTCACGCTCACCCTGTGGGAGGCGCTGCTGCGGGACGACGACAGCTCCAAGTTGGTCATGCGCTTCCTCTGGGACGTGCCGCTGCGCCTGAAGAGGAAGTTCATCCGCGCGATCTCGACCCACCTCACCGACCGCTACCCGATGTTCTCCGGCCTGCACGAGGGCTGGCCGGCAGGGAACAACATCCCGCCGTACATCCGCGACCCGGCGGCCCGCGCCCAGGACTTCGGGCTCGTCAACCAGGGCTACCTCGGATACCGGAACGTCGGGTACTCCCAACGTGAGGTGGACGTTTTCGTATGGCTGGAGGCGCTGCGGGACAAGCAGTGCGCGGACAAGCCCTGCGAAATCGGTGTCCTGCTGGAGGGGAAGAAGGAACGACAGGGTGGCTGCCCCGTCCAGATCCACATCCCGTCGATGCTGGAACTGCTCGGCGAGGGCAGGTTCAAGGACGCCCTCGAGCTCCTCGAGGACTGCAACCCGCTGCCCAACGTCACCGGCAGGGTGTGTCCCCAGGAACTGCAGTGCCAGGGTGTCTGTGCCCACCACAAGCGTCCGATCGAGATCGGGCAGCTCGAGTGGTTCCTCCCCCAGCGCGAGAAGACCGTGGATCCGGACGCCATGGCCACACGGTACGGCGGGCGTCCAGACCCGTGGCGCAAGGCGGCCAAGCCGCCCATCGCCATCGTGGGATCCGGCCCGTCCGGTCTCATCAACGCGTTCCTGCTGGCGGCCGAGGGGCACCCGGTCACCGTTTTCGAGGCGTTCCACGAACTGGGCGGCGTGCTGCGGTACGGCATCCCGGAGTTCCGCCTGCCGAACGAGCTGATCGACGACGTCGTGGCCAAGATCAAGCTGCTCGGGGGGCGGTTCGTCACCAACTTCGTGGTCGGCAAGACCGCGACCATGCAGGACCTGCGGGACGCCGGCTTCTGGCGCATCTTCGTGGGCTCCGGCGCCGGGCTGCCCCAGTTCATGAACGTGCCGGGCGAGCACCTCCTCAACGTCATGTCCGCCAATGAGTTCCTCACCCGGGTGAACCTGATGCAGGGGCGCCGCGAGGACCACGACACCCCGCTCCCCGACGTGCGGGGCAAGCGTGTGATGGTGGTGGGCGGCGGCAACACGGCGATGGACGCCGCGCGCACCGCCCACCGCCTCGGCGGCCGGGTCACGATCGCCTACCGCCGGACGCAGAGCGAGCTGCCCTGCCGGGTGGAGGAGTTGCACCACGCGCTCGAGGAGGGGATCGAGTTGGCCGTCCTCCGCTCCCCCAGCGAGTTCATCGGCGACGACCGCACCCACTTCGTCAAGGCCGCAACGCTGGACATCATGGAACTCGGGGAGCCGGACGCGTCCGGCCGCCGGCGTCCCATGGCCACCGGCGAGAAGCAGACGGTTCGCACCGATCTCGTGATCATGGCGCTCGGCAACGCCTCCAACCCGATCATCAAGGACTCCCAGCCCGACCTCGAGACCACCAGGTGGGGCAACATCGCGGTGCGGGAGGGCTCGCAGCAGACCTCGCTGGAGGGCGTGTACACCGGCGGCGACGCGGCCCGCGGCGGCTCGACCGCCGTCCGGGCCGCGGGCGACGGCCAGGCCGCCGCCCGGGAGATCGTGCACGCCGCCGCACTCGACGAGGACGAGGTCCGCGAGCGGGTGCGTGCCGCCGACGCATACTCGAGGCTGGCCGGCGCAGAGGCCCGCATCCTCGGGAAGGTGGAGCTCGCCGGGGGCATCGTGGAGTTCACGGTCTACGCACCGCTGGTCGCCCGTGCCGCCCTGCCGGGCCAGTTCGTCCGGGTGCTCGGCTGGCCCACAGGCGAGCTCATCCCTCTCACCCTCGCCGACTGGGACGCCGAGGCGGGCACGATCACCCTGGTTGTCCAAGGGGTCGGGAAGAGCTCCGTCGAGATGAACCGGATGCGGGTGGGTGACGCGTTCACCGGGATCGCCGGGCCGCTCGGACTGCCGAGCGAACTGCACCCCTACGGCCCCGACGAGACCGTGGTCTTCACCGCGGGCGGCCTCGGGTTGCCTCCCGTCTACCCGATTGCCCGCGAGCACCTGCGGCACGGCAACCACGTCACCCTCATCTCGGGCTTCCGTACCGAGTCCCTGCAGTTCTGGACAGGTGAGGAGGACCGCCTCGCACGGCTGAAGGCCGAGTTCGGCGACCAGCTCGACATCGTCCTCACCACTGACGACGGCAGCTTCGGCATCAAGGGCTTCGTCACCACCCCGCTGGAGGCGATGCTGGAGGCCAACCAGCAGGGTGATGGCCGGCGCGTCTCCGAGGTCGTCACGATCGGCCCGCCACTCATGATGCGCGCGGTCAGCAGCCTGACCCGCCGGTTCGGCGTGCACACCGTGGCCAGCCTCAACTCGATCATGGTTGACGCCACCGGCATGTGCGGGGCCTGCATGGTCCCGATGACCGTGGACGGCAGGCTCGTCCGCAAGCACGCCTGCATTGACGGCCCCGAACTGGACGCCCACGCCATCGACTGGGACAAGTACCTGCCGCGTTTCACGCAGTTCCGAGCCCAGGAGCAGCGCGCGATGGCCGCGGCCGACCTGGCCTGAACGCCAGCGGAATGGCGGGGCGGTTCCCACCCGGGAGCCGCCCCGCACCCGCCATGATGGGGCCATGCGCACCGATGCGGAGTTCCTCGCGCTCGCGATCGACCTTGCGACGGCCAACGTCGCCGACGACGGCGGCCCGTTCGGCGCCGTCGTCGTGAAGGACGGGGAGGTGGTGGGGCGGGGCGTCAACCGCGTGACGGCATCGCTCGACCCCACCGCGCACGGCGAGGTCGTCGCGATGCGCGACGCGTGCCTGCGCATCCGCGACTTCACCCTTGCCGGCTCCACCCTCTACACCTCCTGCGAGCCCTGCCCGATGTGCCTGTCCGCCGCGCTGTGGGCGCGGGTGGATCGCTTGGTGTATGCGGCGGACCGCCACGACGCCGCCGCCGCCGGTTTCGACGACGCCGCCTTCCATGGCCTCTTCCGCACCGACAGCTCCGGCTGGCCGCTCGCCATCGACCACCTCGCCCTCCCCGAGAGGCTCGCCCCCTTCGAGGCCTGGCGGGCGAACGAGGAGCGCATCCCCTACTGAGGTGATGCGCTCCGGGTCACGGACGGATTCAGGCCTTGCGGATCGCGGCCTCGACCTCCTCGACCGTGATGGGGCGGGTGCAGAAGAACCAGTCCTCGCACTCGATGTCCTCGACCACGCCCTCCATACGGTCCTTGGCGACGCCACACGAGCCCGCTGGGGGAACGATGGCTCGCTCGCCCGGCCGCCAGTCGGCGGGAAGCGCCACATCGAAGGCGTCCGCGGTCTGCAGCGCCTTGACCACGCGCAGCAACTCGTCGAAGTTCCGGCCGATGCTGAGGGGGTAGTAGATGATCGTGCGGATGATCCCCTTCGGGTCGATGAAGAACACCGCGCGCACTGCCTTCGTCGACGCCTCACCCGGCATTATCATCCCGTACTTTCGCGCGACCGACATCGTGATGTCCTCGATGAGGGGGAAAGTGACCTCCACGTTCTCCATGTCGCGGAACCTGATCTTGTCCTTGATGGTCCGCAGCCACGCGATGTGGCTGTACAGGCCGTCCACGGACAGGCCGACCAGCTCCGTGTTGTAGGCACGGAACTCATCCTGCATGGTGGCGAAGGTCATGAACTCGCTGGTGCACACCGGAGTGAAGTCCGCGGGGTGGGAGAAGAGGATGACCCACTTCCCCTCGTATTCCGCGGGAAAGTCGATCTCCCCCTGAGTGGTGACGGCAGTGAATGTGGGGGCGGGATCGCCGATGCGTGGCATCGCGGGAGCTGCGGCCTCGTCGCTCATCAGCTCGCTCCTTCCTGTGTCAGGAGTCCGGCCACCGTTGGCCGGGTCACATCCATCGTCTCTCCGATCTCACGCTGAAGCGAGCAGTTCGCAGGTACGGCCGGGGACACTGCGCCTTGGCGTGGCAACGAACAGGAAGACCGTGATGGTACCGCTGCGTCCCTTCCGTGAGCTCGGCTTCCCGCCGGGGTGGCAGCCGTGAGCGAACACGACCGCGGCGCAGCGCACGCCGGGGCGACACCCCCGGAGGCGGCCGGCCAGACCGGGCCCGGGAGGGGTTCACGGGCGAAGGACTGGCTGATCGGTGCCGCCGCCACGGTACTGCTGCTCTTGCTGCTGCTTCTCATCCTGTGGTGGGTGTTCACCCGACCGGCAGGTCACGACGACGGAACCCCGGCACCGTCACCCAGCGGCGGGTCGGCCGCCACTGCGATGCCGGGCCGGGACTCGACACCGGGCCCCACTGCGCCCACCGGCCTGCTCGACGACGAGCTCTGGCTCGGCGACCTGGAGTTCGAGGCGGGGACGGCCGTGATTGCCGGGACGACGTTGCGCGACGTCCGCGCCGTCGGTGAGGACGTCATCTCCGGGAGGGACGGAATCGTGGCTGCCCGGCTCGAGGTGGACCTGACGGTGCCC
>JBNJCY010000023.1:0-18260 GCA_051744325.1 Actinomycetota bacterium | reverse complement strand
CCACCTGTCCGCTCTCCACGAGGGACTGGAGGGTGCGGTACACCGTGGAGAGCGGACAGGTGGACACACTGCGCCACGAGGGCGAGATCGCCTACCGCAAATGCCGGCGCGCGGTGCACCACCACCACCTGGTGTGCCGGAACTGCGGGCTGACAGTGGAACTCCAGGGGGACGTGGTGGAGAAGTGGGCGCAGGACCTCGCGGCCGCGAACGGTTTCGTACAGGTGGAGCACACCCTCGAGTTCGTCGGGTTGTGCGAGGAGTGCGCGGCGGAGGACGCACCATGATGGATTTCCTGTCCGAGGGACCGATCTGGCTCCTGTTCCCCTTCCTCACGGTCGTGGTGTTCCTCCGTGCGCAGGGCACGTACTGGCTCGGCCGGTGGGCCACCTCGCTGGCGGTCCGCCGGATCTCGCCCGCCGAGGGCTGGCGCACCCGCCTCCTCGCCTGGCTGAACGGGGACGCCACCGATCAGGGCGTGGCCGCCATCCACCGGTGGGGAACCGCCGTGATCCCGTTCTCGTTCCTGACAGTCGGCTTCCAGACCATGGTCAACGCCGGTGCGGGCGTCCTGCGGATGCCGTGGTGGAAGTACACCCTCGCGATGATCCCGGGATGCCTCGCGTGGGCGACCATCTACTCCACGATCGGGTTCGCCGTATGGGGTGCAATGCTCGCGGCCGCCGCCGGGTCGCCATGGGGCGTCGCTGGAATGGTGGGCACGGCCATCATCGCGACCGCCACGATCGGGGTGCGGCGCCGTCGTCGTGCTGCCGCGCCCACCCGCCTCACCGTCATCGACGGCGAGGCGAAGGCGGCCTGACTATCCGGCGGGATGGTCCTCGGCCGCGCCGAAGCGCCGGTCGCGCCTCGCGTACACCTCGACCGCCCGCCACAGCGTGCGCCGGTCCACCTCGGGCCAGGGCTCGTCCAGGAACACCAGTTCCGCGTACGCGCTCTGCCAGAGCAGGAAGTTGGAGATGCGCTGCTCGCCCCCGGTGCGGATGAAGAGGTCCACGTCGGGAAGGTCGGGCTCGTCGAGGTGCCGGGCGACGGTGCGCTCCGAGATCCTGTCCGGGTCGAGGTGGCCGTCCCGTGCCTCGGCCGCGATCGCACGCACGGCGTCCACGATCTCCGCGCGGCCGCCGTAGTTGACGCACATGGTGAGCGTGCAGACGTCGTTGTGCACGGTCAGCCGCTCGGCCTCCTCGAGCTCGGCGATCACGGAGCGCCACAGCCGGGGACGCCGGCCCGCCCAGCGCACCCGTACCCCCCAGGAGTGCATCGTGTCGCGCCGGCGGCGCAGCACGTCCCGGTTGAATCCCATGAGGAAGCGCACCTCGTCGGGTGAGCGCTTCCAGTTCTCGGTCGAGAAGGCGTAGGCGCTGACGTGCTTCACCCCGATCTCGATCGCCCCGGCCACGACGTCCAGCAACGCCGCCTCCCCCGCCTTGTGGCCCTCCACCCGCGGCAGGCCCCGCGCGTTGGCCCACCGGCCGTTGCCGTCCATCACGATGGCGACGTGGTCCGGCACGAACATCGCTGGGATGGCGGGCGGGCGGGCCCCGGAGGGGTGCGGCGGTGGGGGTTGGAACGTCATGTGCGTTCCACCATCCTGATCGATCGGAGCTGGTGCTCGATGTGCCACTGCAGGTAGGCGGTCACCAGGCCGGAGGCCTCGGACCGCACCCGCTGCGGGGACGTCGTGGCCTCCTCCCAGTTGCCCGAGAGGAGGGCGCCGAGGAGGTCGAAGGTGGCGGCCTCCGGCGCCGCCGAGCCGGGGGGCCGGCACGCCGGGCACACGGCCCCACCCGCTTCGATGTGGAACGCGGTGTGCGGCCCGGGCATCCCGCACACCGCGCAGTCGTGGAAGCTGGGTGCCCAGCCCGCCACGGCCAGCGCGCGCAGCAGGTAGGAGTCGAGTACGAGCTGGGGGGCGTGGCGCCGCGTGGCGAGCGCGTGCAGTGCTCCCACGAGGAGGAGGTACTGCTGCGGTACCGGCTCGCCGGCTTCGTCGGAGACCCGCGTGGCGGTCTCCACCATGACGGTCCCGCAGGTGTAGAGCTGGTAGTCGGTCGCGAGGAGCCGGCCGTAGGGGTTGATCGTCTCGACCTGGGTGACGATGTCGAGGGAGCGCCCGTGGTGGAGCTGGGCCTCCACGAGGCTGAACGGCTCCAGCCGTGCCCCGATCCGCGACGTGGTGCGCCGCACGCCCTTCGCGACGGCGCGGACCTGGCCGTGCTCGTGGGTGAGCAGGGTGACGATCCGGTCCGCCTCCCCCAGCTTGTGGGTGCGCAGGACCACCGCCTCGTCCCGGTAGAGCCTCACCCCCCGATTGTCCCCCACCCGCAGTGCCGGCGGGTCACCCGCCGCGCGGCAACAGGACCTCCACCCGCTCGGCGATCGCCCGGATCGTGAGGGGGTGGGCATTCCAGGCGCCGAGGTTCACGGTCTGGACCTCCGGCGGGATCTGCGCCGTGGCCACCAGCTCGGGCACGTCGTACTGGCTGTGGATCGACTCGGCGCTGATGCCTGCCGAGAAGTACAGCAGCTGGTCCGGACCCGCGGCAGCCAGTTCCGTGGCCTTCTCGCGGACCTCCGGCTCCTTGAACTCCATCCAGGCCAGGTCGAGCCGGTCGCGGTCGTAGCCGCGCTCCACCAGCGCGTCGATGATGCCCGTGCGGAGGGCGAGCTCGTGTTCGGTCTCGGTCGGCCACTCCGCATCCCATTCGTCGGGTTGCCCATGACCCACCAGCAGGACGGCGACCCGGTCGCGGGGCACGTCCCCCCGGGCGTCCTCCACCTTCTCCACGAACATCTCGTGGAGGGTCGTGGAGTCCCACAGCGGGCCCGTGAAGGCGAGGGGGACGCCGAGCGACTCTGCCCCCACGGCCTCGATGAGCTCCTCACCCTCAGCAGTGTGGTTCGAGATGGAGACGAACACCTCCGCGACGACGATGCGGCTCGCCCCCGCATTGAGGGCGGCGACGACCGCGGCGTCGGGGCGGGGGTCGTCGTCGAGGAACGAGGGGTACACGCGCACGTCGTGGCCCGCCGCGCGGAGCTGCTCCTCGAGGTCGGCGGCCATGCCGAGATGCCGGGTGCGGTGCTGGCTCGCACCAACCTCGAGGTACGCGTCCCGCAGGGCCTTCAGGAACAGTGGGCGTACGGCGAACGGGACGAACGCGATGCCCTGCTCGTCGAACTCCCGGAACTGGTTGAGCCACCCGATCGGATCGTAGGTCTCGGGCTCCCCGTGGGTGAAGTAGATGACCGCGGTGTGCCCGTCACCCGGGTCGCCCACCTCGCGGGCGAGGCTGGGAACCTCGCGGTCGTCCTCGCGCCCGAGGACGACGGCCGCGTTGCCGAGATACCCGGCGGAGGCGGCCACGAGGGCGACGACGACGGCGCCCACGAGGGCCCGCCCCCGGAAGGGCGCGGCCAGGAGGACCATGAGGAAGGCCAGCACCAGCGTCACCGCCAGGGCGCGGGCCATCGTGAGGGGCGCCGTCGTGAGGTACCAGACGGTGGACCAGCCGGCAGCGGCCGCGACGAGGACGAGCAGCACGAATCGTGCGAGAGCGGGCATCCCTGAACCTTCCTCCGAGGAGGATCACTGTCCCACGAAGAAGGTTCAACCGTAGGGGTGATCGTGGCGATTCCTCCCGCCGACGGTGGTCCCCAGCGGCGACTCGGGCCGGATCAGCACCACCACTCCGAGGGCCACCACGACGAGCGTGGCGTGGACGACCGCCAGCATCCACGCCGCCGTGGCCGCGTGCAACGCCTCGAGCCGGGGCAGGAGCGTGAAGGTCAGGATCTCGGCCCCGATGAACACCACCACGAGCTGCCACGCCAGCCGCCGGGCCGCCCGGCGCCACTCCCGGCGCGAGGCGCCGGACGCGAAGAGCCGCACGGTGCTGGTGATCGCCCAGCCCCAGGCGAGCAGCACGGCCGTCGCCGCGGCGGCGGCGAGGACCGGGTAGTCGTGGTCCACCTCGAAGCGGACCGGCCACTGCCAGACGTACGTCGACGGGCCCAGGTCCGAACCGACCACGAAGGTCAGGCCGCACAGCCACGCGACCACCACCGCGACCGTCCAGCGCGAGTGCGGCGCCGGCGCCGTCCCCGCCTCCGTCTGCGCCACCGTCCCCGCGGCCCCGAACCAGGCGTCCGTGAGCTGCCGCGCCGCGGTCAGGGGCGAGCGGGAGTCGTGGGAGCGAACCATGAGGGTGCGGTCGTAGGCGCGGGCCACGACCACGCGGACCGGTCCGCCGTCCCAGGTGTCGTAGAGCTCGGCACTGATCTCGCCGACGTCGGAGGGCCAGGTGTGCTCCTCGGCGTTCCACTGCTGCTCGTCCACCACCACGCGGCTGCGGCTGCGCCAGTAGGCGGCCACCGCACCGCCGTCGGCCGGGACGACGACACGGTCCGGCTCCGGCCGCAGCGCCGGCGTCAGGGCGGAGCGCGGCGCCTCCGACCATTGCGACTGCCCGGAGCGTGGGGACCGTGCCCCTTTGCGCTCGTGGAGGCGCTGCCCGGGCCGCGGCCGTGGCACGCAGGCCAGTGCGTAGGAGAGGGAGGCGGCGAGGGCGAGCCAGTAGCCGAGCGGCCACTCCACGTACGGGTCGAGGGGCATGCGCAGGACGAACACCGTCGCCGGTCCCAGCCAGGCCCACCCGATCGTCGCGCGGAGGTGGGCGGGCCGGAAGCGGGCCGGAGCCAGGCCGCGTGGCGGCAGGCCACGGCGGGCCACGTGGACCACGAGGAGCGCCAGTCCGAGGAGGATGGCGAGGTAGGTCGCCACGGCGACCTCGTGCGCGGTTGGTGTCGACTGCTGCTCACGCATCGCGCTCAGCCACATCGCACCCACCGCCGCGAGTCCCAGCACCACGCGCCCAGCGGTCCGGATCGGCGGGAAGCGGCGGTGGGGACCGAAGTTCTCGTCCAGGATGTCGAGCTCGCGCCGAACGAGCGCCGCGGTGGGCCCGGCGACCTCGCAGACGAGGGCCGTGTCGCTGCGCCAGTCGAGCACGATTCGCAGGCCGGCGAAACCCCCCGCCACGGGCAGGACCAGTTGCGCGTACCGCCACCGCTCCTGCGTGTGTTCTCCCGCGACCTCGGCGGCATGCGCGTCGAAGGCCCGCATCGTCGCGCCCGAGTCCCGCAACCAGGGACGCCGCGTGACCAGCCGGGTCCCGTCGTCGGCCACCACGTGGAAGAGCAGCTCGGACCGCTCGCCGAGGTGGAGCTCGCGGGCCACGGAGTCGTCGACGAGCGGGAAGGCGGGTCCGCCGGACATCCCCTCAGGGTACGGCGGCCCCACCCACCCGACAATCAGCGCACGGCGCGGTTGATGGCGGAGACCATCGCCTTGAACGACGCGGTGGTGATGGACGGATCGATGCCGACCCCCCACAGGACCTGACCCTCCACCTCCGCCTCCACGTACGCGGCGGCGTAGGCGTCGCCGCCCTCGGACAGGGCGTGCTCGACGTAGTCGAGGACGTGCACCTCGACACCCACCTGCTTCAGGGCCTCGGTGAACGCGTCGATGGGACCGTTCCCGGTGGCGGCGAGCACCTTCTCCTCGCCGCGGTCCACGACGGTGACGGTGAGGATGGCGTGCTTCCCCTCGTCCGCCGTCGTCACGGTGGTGCCACGGAGCTTGAACCGCCCCCATGGGCTCAGGCCGGGCGCGGCGGACGCGGGCAGGTACTCGTCCGCGAAGATCTCCCACAGCTTGTCCGCACTGATCTCGCCGCCGAAGGTGTCCGTGTGCTTCTGGACGATGCCGGAGAGCTCGATCTGGAGGCGGCGCGGCAGGTCCAGGTGGCGGGTGGAGGACATCAGGTAGGCGATGCCGCCCTTTCCGGACTGCGAATTCACGCGGACGACAGCCTCGTAGCTGCGGCCCACGTCGTGAGGGTCGACCGGCAGGTAGGGCAGCTGCCACGGGACGGCGTCCTCGCTGCCGGCAACCGCGACCTGCGCGGCCCGGTGCGCGAAGCCCTTCTTGATCGCGTCCTGGTGGGAGCCGGAGAACGCCGTGTAGACGAGGTCACCGCCGTACGGGTGACGCGGATGGACGTCCATCTGGGTGCAGTGCTCGACCGTGCGACGCACGTGGTCGATGTCCGACACATCAACCTGGGGGTCGACGCCCTGGGAGAAGAGGTTGAGCGCGAGGGTGACGAGGTCGACGTTCCCGGTGCGCTCGCCCTGGCCGAACAGGCAGCCCTCCACCCGGTCCGCGCCGGCCATCACGGCCAGTTCGGCGGACGCGACGGCGGTGCCGCGGTCGTTGTGCGGGTGAACGGACAGGCACACGTGCTCGCGGCGGGTCAGGTTGCGGCTCATCCATTCGATCTGGTCCGCGTACACGTTCGGGGTGCAGCGTTCCACCGTGGCGGGCAGGTTCAGGATGATCTCCCGGTCCGGGCCCACCTCCCACGCGTTCATCACGCGCTCGCAGACCTCCAGCGCGAAGTCGGGTTCCGTGTCCACGAAGATCTCCGGCGAGTACTCGTAGCCGAAGACCATGTCATCCGGGAGCACCTTCTCGGCATAGGCGATGACGTCCCGGGTACCGGTGACCGCCAGGTCCAGGGTGGCCGCCCGGTCGTTGCGGAACACGACCTCGCGGAACACGGGCGCGGTGGCGTTGTAGAGGTGCACGGTCGCGCGGGGGGAGCCCTGGATCGAGTCGATCGTCCGGTGGATGAGCTCCTCCCTGGACTGGGTGAGGACGGAGATGGTGACGTCCGCGGGGATCGCGTCGGACTCGATGAGCGAGCGGACGAAGTCGAAGTCGGTCTGCGAGGCCGACGGGAAGCCGAGCTCGATCTCCTTGTAACCCATGGAGATGAGCAGATCGAACATCATGCGCTTGCGCGCCGGGTTCATCGGCTCGATGAGTGACTGGTTGCCGTCCCGCAGGTCGGTGGAGAGCCAGCGGGGCGCCTTCGTGATGCGCTGGGAGGGCCACCGCCGGTCCGGTAGCGAGATGGGGTTGAGCTCGTGGAATGGGCGGTACTTGCCGCGCGGCATCGGCGACGGCTGCTGGGCGGGGGCGTGGGCCTGTGTCTTCACTGCGGTTCCTCCGGGGTCGAGCCTTGCGGCCGGCATGGCTCACGCCGCGACGAGGAGCCGGCCTAGTTGGCCCCGTCGCGGCATGGAAGAAGCAGCTCCACCGCGTTCATGGACAGCAATGTATCGCGGCGCCGGCGCGGAGTCGAAATCCGTCCCACAGGGTGGGGCGTGTCAGCTGGTCCACCGGCCGAACAGGTCCGGGAAACCGCTCCAGTAGGCGGCCACCACGAGCAGGCCGAAGACGCCCGTGAGGGTACCGCCCGTGGTGATCGCGGCGGGGGTGGAGAGCTGGATGCCGGCGTCACGCTGGTCCCAGACCCGCTGGGCCGCCCCGGCGAGCAGGAAGGCGCTGCCCAGGGCCAGCGCCCACTCGGTCGCGAAGGCGCCGTAGGTGAAGACCGGGTTCGACCGGTAGTTGAAGGCGTAGTCCGCGACCTGCCGGATGTACGCCGCGAACACCACCCAGGTGCCGGCCGTGGCCAGTGCGGTCGCCCCCAGCCAGCGGCCGACTCCCGGCGCCATGCTGCGCGGCAGCGGACCCTGCCCCCGGACGCGCCGGACCACGGCGGCCACGGCGTAGGACACCGGGCCCACCACCAGCAGTCCCAGCGGCACCGCGAAGCCCACGATGATGTTGTTGCCACTGGCGAACCAGTGGGGCGCGGGGACCGGGTCGGCGCCGTGGCGCTGGACGGGCTGGTCGCCCGCGATGCGAGGCTCCGCCGTCGCCGTGGCGGGGAGGCCCTGGATCCAGCGGGCGAGGTCGTCGGAGAAGCCGGGGGCGAGGGCGTCCCCGATCCTGATGCCGTGGTTCGCGCCCTCGTAGAAGCGGATTGTCCACTGGTCGTTGCCCGCCTCCGCGAGGTCCGCGATGAGCTGTTCGGCGCCCTCGACGACGGGCATCGCGGCGTCGCTGGTGCCGTGCACGAGCAGCGTGGGCTGCGTCATCCGCTGGTGGTAGGGCTGCGGGTCGAAGTCCACGTAGTCGATCCCACCGAGGGGCAGCTCGACACCGAGGGCGCGCGGGATCACGCGGTAGAGGGCCGAGGGAACGCGCACGTTGCGAAGGTAGGAGTCCGTGGCGAACGCACCCTGCTCCCGGGGCGTCACAATGGGAGCGGCCACGAGCACCACGAAGGCGATGGCGGGGTCCTCCGCCGCCATGATCGGCGCGATGTAGGCGCCCTCGGACTCGGCGTACAGCCCGATCCGCTCGGGATCGATTCCGGGCAGCGTTCGGGCGAGGTCCACCGTGCGCTGGTAGTCCGCCGCCATCCCGTTGTAGTCCCGGCGTGCCGTGGTGTAGGTGTCCATGCGCTTGTCGGGGACCAAGGTGACCACGCCCGCGGAGGCAAGCTGCTCGGCCTGGAGCGGGAAGCCCTCGTGGGTGGCAGTGCCGGCACCGTGGAGGAACACCACGGCCGGCCGTGCGCCCGTCGCGCCGACTGGCCGGCGGACCTGGACCGTGACGATCACGTCCGGCGCGAGCTCCAGCTCGTGCAGCTCGCTGCTGATCCCGAAGGTACCCACCGGGGTGGTCACGGCATCGGAACCGATCGCCGTGTCCGGGGTCTCCGAGGTGAGGTTGGAGTCGACCACGCGGGGCTTCCACGCCGGGCCGGCGATGGCACCCACGGCCGAGATCACGAGGGTGAGGGCGAGTCCCAGCCCGAGGTGTCGCAGTCTCATGCGCCGCCTCCTAGAATCCGAGCCGGCCGAGTTGCTTCGGATCACGCTGCCAGTCCTTCGCCACCTTGACGTGGAGATCGAGGAAGACGGGCCGCCCGAGCAACTCCTCGATCTCGCGGCGCGCCCGAGTGCCCACGTCCCGGAGGCGCGACCCCCCGCGCCCGATGATGATCGCCTTCTGGCTGTCACGCTCCACGTACAGGTTGACGTGCACGGCGAGCGTCCGCTTCCCGTTCCGGCTCTCCCTCTCCACCATCTCCTCGACAGCGACCGCCAGCGAGTGGGGCAGCTCTTCGCGAACGCCCTCGAGGGCCGCCTCACGGACCAGTTCGGCGACCATGACGTCGTCGGGCTCATCGGTGAGCGAACCGAGGGGGTACAACGGGGGTGAGGGCGGTAGGAGATCCGCGAGCACCTCCGCGAGCTCCTCCACCTGGGCGCCGGTGGTGCCGGAGACCGGGACGATCGCGGCGAACTCCCCGAGCTGGGACACCTCGAGGAGCTTCTCCACGAGGGCGCCACGGGGCACCGTGTCCGACTTCGTGACCGCGGCGACCACCGGTGCCCGCGAGCCGAAGGCGTGGCGGGTGATGGTGCGGTCCCCGGGGCCCACCTTCTCGTTCGCCGGCAGGCAGACGACGACGGCGTCGACGTCCGCCAGCGCCTCGTGCACCATCTCGTTCAGGCGTTCGCCGAGCAGTGTCCGGGGGCGGTGCAGGCCAGGCGTGTCGACGAGGACCACCTGGGCGTCCACGCGATGCACGACCCCGCGCACCGTGTGCCGAGTGGTCTCCGGGCGGCCAGAGGTGATCGCCACCTTGACCCCGACCAGGGCGTTGGTGAGGGTGGACTTGCCGGCGTTGGGGCGCCCGACCACCGCCACGAAGCCGGCCCGGAAGCCCTCCGGCCACGTCGGGGCGAGGAGGGCGGGGTCCAGGGCGTTCTCGCCGGAGGTGAGCTCGTCGTCGTTGGGGAATGTCACGTATCGTCCTCGTCCTCACTGCGGGAGACCAGCATGGTGGAGATCTGGCGGCGACGCCCGTCGGCGCGCTCGGCGACCAGGTGGAGGCCGAGGGCGTCCGCCTCGGCCCCCTCGATCGGCACCTTGCCGAGCGTCTTGGCGAGCAGGCCGCCGGCGGTGTCGACGTCGTCGTCGTCGATCTCGAGTTCGAACAGGTCGCCCAGCTCGTCCACGGCCATGCGGGCCGGGATCCGGAAGGTCCCCTCCCCGAGGTCCTCGACGGCGGGCAGATCGGCGTCGTGCTCGTCCTGCAGTTCCCCCACCAGCTCCTCGAGGAGGTCCTCGATGGTGACCAGTCCGGCGACACCACCGTACTCGTCGACGACGACCGCGATGTGGGAGGACTCGGCCTGCATCTCGCGCAGCAGGTCGTCGACGAGCTTCATCTCGGGCACGAACCGGACGGGCCGCATGGCGTCGGCGGCAGTGCGGGCGTCGCCGGCACGGCGCATCGCACGCAGCGCGTCCTTCAGGTAGAGCATGCCCCGCATGTCGTCCACCCCGTCACCCACCACGGGCACCCGCGAGAACCCGGATCTGGTGAAGAGCGCCAGCGCCTTGTCGAGCGGGGTGTCGAGGGCGATCGTGATCATGTCCGTGCGCGGCACCATCACCTCACGGGTCAGGGTGCGCCCCAGCTCGAACACCGAGTGGAGCATGGAGCGCTCGTCCTCCTCGATCTGCTCGCTCTCGGACACCAGGTCCACCATGTCGCGCAGGTCCTCAGCCGCCTCCTCACGCTCCTCGTGCTCGGTGCGGGGGGTGCGGGGCCGGACCCGCTCGGCGAGCGCCCTGAACGGCTGGGTCACGGCAAGGAGGGCGAGGACGGGGCCCGCGAGTGCGTGGAGCACCCGCTCGGGATGCCGTCGGCCGAACTCGCGAGGGGAGGCCCCCACCACGACCGCCACCAGCAGGACGGACACGGCCGCCGAGACGAGCAGCACCTGCCACCAGTGCGGCAGCAGGTCGGCCATCACGAGGGTGAGGCTGACGGCCGCGACCGTCTCCGCCAGGACACGGAAGAACGCGACGGCTTCCAGCGCGGCATGGCGGTTCTCGACGACCCGCTCGACGGCGTCTGCCCCGCGGCGCCCCTCCTGCCGCATGTCCGCGACGGCGGCCCGCGTGATCCGCTGGATCGCCGACTCCGCCGCGGAGAGAAGCGCCCCGAGCCCCACCCCCGCGACCACGAGCGCGACGAGCAGCGTCTCTGGGACCTGGTCGATCATCCCCGCCATCAGCGGCTCGCGAGGAAGGTCAGGAGGAGCTGCCGCTGGAGGGCGAACATCTCCTTCTCCTCCTCGGGCTCGGCGTGGTCGAAGCCGAGGAGGTGGAGGATGCCGTGGACGGTGAGGAGGAGCATCTCCTCCACCGTGGAGTGGCCGGCCTGGCGTGCCTGCTCGGCGGCGACCTCCGGGCAGATCACGATGTCACCGAGGATCCCGGGCTCCAGGTCCTCTCCCTCATGGCCCGGCCGGAGCTCGTCCATGGGGAAGCTCATGACGTCGGTCGGACCGGACAGGTCCATCCAGCGCTGGTGCAGTTCCGCCATGACGTCCGGGGTCACGAAGAGCAGGGAGAGTTCGGCCTGCGGGTGGACGTGGAGCTCGTCGAGGACGAAGGTCGCGAGTGCGGCGAACTCCTCGCCCTCCAGCTCCCAGGAGGTCTCGTTGTTGATCTCGGTGCTCACGCCCGCCCCCCGTGCTCCCCGCGCCCGCGGAGCCGGGACGGGCCCGGCCCGTCCTGAGACGCGTCCCAGCGCTCGTAGGCGTCGATGATCTCCCCGACCAGCCGGTGGCGGACCACGTCGGCGCTGGTGAGGCGGCAGAACGCGACGTCGTCGATGCCGGTGAGGATCTCCTGGACCACGCGCAGGCCGGAGCGCACCCCGCCGGGAAGGTCCACCTGGGTGACGTCGCCGGTGACCACGACCTTCGAGTTGAAGCCGAGCCGGGTGAGGAACATCTTCATCTGCTCGGCCGAGGTGTTCTGCGCCTCGTCGAGGATGATGAACGCGTCGTTGATGGTACGGCCACGCATGTAGGCGAGCGGCGCGACCTCGATCGTGCCAGCGGCCATGAGCTTCGGGATGGAGTCCGGATCGATCATGTCGTGGAGCGCATCGTACAGGGGCCGGAGGTAGGGGTCGATCTTCTCCGAGAGCGTGCCTGGCAGGAAGCCCAGCCGCTCCCCCGCCTCGACGGCGGGCCGGGTCAGCACGATCCGGTTCACCTGCTTCGACTGCAGGGCGTGCACCGCCTTCGCCATGGCGAGGTAGGTCTTCCCCGTGCCCGCCGGCCCGATGCCGAACGCGATGGTGTTGGAGTCGATGGCGTCCACGTAGGCCTTCTGGCCGATCGTCTTCGGACGGATCGTCCGGCCACGGGAGGAGACGATGTTCGCGGTCAGGACCTCGGCGGGGCTCGCGGCGTGCACGGTGAGCATCAGGACCGCCCGCTCCACGGCGTCCACGCTGAGGGGGGCACCGGAGCGGGCAACCTGGATCAGCTCCTCGAGCAGGCGCTGCACGAGGGTGACGTCCCCGACCGGCCCGGTGAGGGTGACGAAATTGCCCCGAGCGTGCACCTCGACCCGTCCGAAGCCCGCCTCGATCCTCCGGAGCACCTCGTCCTGCCGGCCGAACAGCGTCACGGGGTGGACGTCGTCCGGGATGGTCACCCGGTAGGTGACGGATTCAGGGGAGGTCATGCGGGCCTTTCCGGTGCGGTCGTGCCAATCCTAGCGGGGGACCCCCACCGCCCGACGGCCCGCGCCACGTGCGACACCGCGACCGGCCCGGCGGTGCCGGACCGCATGACGTGGGGGCCGGCGACGACGGCGTTCGCACCGGCCGCGGTGAATGCCTCCAGCTCACGCGGGCTCACCCCGCCCTCGGGGCCGACGACGACCACGACATTCCCGGAGAACGCCACGTGGGGCAGCGGAGTCGTCGCCGACTCGTGGAGGACGAGCGCCGTGCCACCCTCCTCGCGGGTCCGCGCGACGAGCCGGGCGACCGCGCGGGAGTCGTGCAGGGGCAGCAGCGTGGGGATGCGGGAGCGGCGGGACTGCTTCGTGGCGGCCCGGAGGCGAGCCTCCCACCTGGCGGCAGCACGGCCGGCCTTGGCCGGCGCCCACTGCACGATCGAACGTTCGGCCTGCCACGGCACGACGACGTCGGCCCCCACCTCGGTGGCCATCTCGATCGCGTCCTCGTCGCGACCGCCCTTGGCGAGTGCCTGGACGAGGACGATGCGGGCGCCGTCGCCCTCGTGGGTGACGGCGGCGACGTCGATACGGACGCCGTCGGGCGCGACCTCGGCGACGGTTCCACGCAGCCGGGTCCCGCGACCGTCGACGACGTCGATGCCCTCGCCGGGGGCGATGCGCAGCACGCGCGCGTGATGGGCCTCCTCCCCGATCAGCGTCCAGGAGGACGGATCGTCCGGGATCTCCTGGGCGAGGAAGACCGGGTTGGTCACAGGCCGATCTTCTCCTTGAGGCGGGAGAAGACCCCGGTGCCCGCAGCGACACGCCCCTCGGCGCGGTCCTCGCCGCGCAAGCCAGCGAGCTCGGTGAGCAGCTGGCGCTGCCGTTCGTCCAGCTTCGAGGGCATCTCGACGTCGATGAACACCTTCAGATCACCGCGCGTGTTGTGGTGGAGCCGTGTGACGCCGAGGCCCTTGAGGACCTCGGTGTGGCCCGGCTGCGTTCCGGGCCTGATCGGGACTTCGCGGGGGCCGTCGAAGGTGTCGATCGTCAGCGTCGTGCCGAGCGCCGCGGCCGTCATGGGGACCTCGACGGAGCACAGGAGGTCGTCCCCGCGCCGGGTGAAGCGCTCGTGGGGCTTGATGCGGAACTCGACGTGGAGATCGCCGGCTGGGCCCGCGCCCGGTCCGACCTCGCCCGCGCCCGGCATGCGCAGCCGGGCGCCGTTCTCGACGCCGGCCGGCACGTCCACGGTGATGGTGCGCCGCGTCCGCACCCGGCCGTCGCCGGAGCACTCGGTGCAGGGGTGGTCGATGACCGTGCCGTGGCCCTGGCACATCGCGCAGGGGCTGGTGGTCATGATCTGCCCCAGGAACGAACGGGCCACGCGCTGGACGGAGCCGCGGCCGCCGCAGACGTCGCACGTGCGCGGCGAGGTGCCGGGGCGGCAGCAGGTGCCGGAACAGGTTGGGCAGACAACCGCGGTGTTGACCGTGATCTCGCGGGTGGCGCCGAACACCGCCTCCTTGAGGTCGATCTCGAGGGGCACGAGGGCGTCCTGGCCGCGGCGGCCCCGTGGGACCGGTCCACGCGGGTTGGACGCACCGGCTGCCGCGCCGAAGAAGGTCTCGAAGATGTCCGAGAAGCCACCGAAGCCCGGACCGGGCCCCCCGTTGTTCCCCAGCGCACTCTCGCCGCCGAGATCGTAGAGTTGCCGCTTCTCCGGATCGGACAGCACCTCGTAGGCTCGCGACACCTGCTTGAAGCGGTCCTCGGAGCCGGGCCCGGCCACGTCCGGGTGGGTCTCCCGGGCCAGTTTGCGGTATGCCCGCTTGATTTCCTCGGGGGCGGCGTTCCTCTGGACCCCGAGCACGTCATAGTAGTTGCTGCTCACACGATGCCTGTTCTATTGGCTGTTCAGAATCTGCGACACATACCGTGCAACGGCTCGCACTGCCGCCATTGTTCCCGGGTAGTCCATCCGCGTGGGACCCAGCACCGCGAGCGCACCCATCGGATTGTGGCCCTCTTCGACACCATAGGTGGTGGTCACGACTGAGGCCTCCGCCAGTCCCTCGTGGTGGTTCTCCGACCCGATGCTGACCGCGATCGCCTCGTCCCGGGCGAGTTCGGTGATCAGCCGGAGCATCACCACCTGCTCCTCGAGCGCCTCCAGCACGGGGCCGATCGTACGGGGGAAGTCCATCGGGGAGCGCACCAGGTTGGCGGTTCCCGCGAGGATGATGCGTTCCTCCGTGTCGAGCTTCATGGTCTCCACCAACTGGTTGCCGACGGCGTGGAGGAGCGGATGCAGCTCCAGCTCGATCTCCGCCTCGAGTTGCTCCAGGGGAGCGGCGAGGCCGCTGAGGCGACAACCGTCGAGCCGCTCGTTGAGCTTCGCACGGAACCGGGTGAGGTCGGGCAATGGGCCGGACACCTCGAGGGTGCGCTGTTCCACCCTGCCGTTCTCCGTGATGACGACAAGCAGCAGGTGTCGCTCGGAGACCGGGATGAGCTCGAGGTGACGAAGCACGGAACGACGCAGGCTGGGGTACTGGATGATCGCGACCTGGTGGGTGAACTGGGCGAGACGGCGGGCGGTACGTTCCAGGACGTCGTCGAGGTCGACGGCCTCGCCCAGGAACATCTCGATGGCCCGGCGCTCAGCAGCCGAGAGCGGCTTCAGCGTGGAGATCTGGTCCACGAAGTGCCGGTACCCCTTGTCGGTCGGGATCCGGCCGGCAGAAGTGTGCGGCTGCATGATGTAGCCGCTCTCCTCGAGGTACGCCATGTCGTTGCGGACCGTTGCCGGGGAGACACCGAGGTGATGGCGCTCCACGATGGCGCGTGACCCGACCGGTTCCCGGGACGAGACGTAGTCCTGGACAATCGCACGCAGAACCTCCATGCGTCGTTCGTCACTCATTACTCTCCTCCTCCCGGTTCAGCACTCCAAGGTCCTGAGTGCCAAGAATACGCTCTGCTCCAAGCACGATCCATGGCAGGTCCACAGGCGGGGCAGCCGCTGCTGCGAGGCGCACGCGCTGTACCCTGCCCGGGTGAGCTTCGACCGCTACGGCCCCGACGTCCTGTCCGGAACTCCCCGCTCGCGGCGCCCGGCAGCGACGGCCGTTCCCGCCGAGCAAGGGCTCGTGGTCGAGGACGTCGAGACGGGGTGGGTCGGTGCGGTCACTCGCGTGGAGAAGTCGGGTGGCATGCAGGTGGTGGTGCTCGAGGACCGTCGTGGGCGGACCCGCGCATTCCCTCTGGGCCCGGGCTTCTGGGTGGACGGCAAGCCGGTGGTGCTGGGCCCACCGGCTACCGCGGTCCGGCGTGGGCCGAGCACCACGGCGTCGGGCTCCATCGCCGTGGCGGACCAACGAGCGCGCGTCGCGCGCGCCTCCCGGATCTGGGTGGAGGGCCAGCACGATGCGGAGCTCGTCGAGCGCATCTGGGGTGACGACCTGCGCGTGGAGGGCGTGGTGGTCGAGCTCCTCGACGGCGTCGACAACCTCGCAGCCGTGCTGCGGGAGTTCGCACCTGGTACCACTCGGCGGGCCGGCGTGCTCGTGGACCACCTGGTGGACGGCACCAAGGAGAGCCGAGTCGTGGCCGAGGCGCTCCGGTTGCCCGGCGCGGACAACGTCCTCGTCCTCGGCCACCCGTACGTGGACGTGTGGCAGGCGGTGAAGCCGGCGCGGCTAGGGCTGGCGCAGTGGCCCGACATCCCGAAGGGCACCGACATCAAGGTCGGCACCCTCACCGCCCTCGGCTGGCCGCACACTGACCAGGCGGACATCGCGTCCGGCTGGAAGCGCATCCTCGGGAGCGTGCATGACTACCGCGACCTCGAACCCGTACTCCTCGGTCGGATGGAGGAGCTCATCGACTTCGTGACCGCCGTCCCGGAGTGAGGCCGATCCCCGGCTGCGCGCGGTTGGGTCAGGTGGGGAGGGTCGCTGGCTGGCCTGACTCCGCAACTCGCCTTCCGTCAGCGACCTTGGTCCGGGGTCGCCGTGCGTCTCGCCCACGCCAGTCCGTGGCGGCGGCGCCCACAGGTGAGCTCGCTCGGCCGCGCACCGTCGTCTCCCTGTGGCGTCAGCCGGTGCGGGCGTGGTACTGGAGGTCGATGCGGTGTTGGAGGTGGTGTTCGATGGGGGAGTGGGGATCGGCGCGTCCGGGTGGTCGTCTTGGCCCGATCGGGAGGGTTGCCCGGTGGTAGGTGTGGCCGGTGGGGGTGGTGACGGTGAGGTGGTCGGGGGTGGCGGTGTGGCGCCAGTTGGGGTGTTCCTTGTCGAGGTTGCAGCGGGTGCACAGTCCGGAGCCGTTGTCGTAGGAGGTGGGACCCCCTGAGGTGTGGGGTTCGGCGTGGTCGATGTGGCGGATGGGGGCGTCGCACCAGGGGGTGCGGCAGGTGTCGTCCCGGAGGATGATCATGCGGCGGAGCATGCCGTCGAAGAGGCGGCGGGTGGAGTCCATCGCGACCAGTTGTCCGGTTTCGGGGTGGGTGTACAGCCGCCGGAGCCAGGCCCGGGGGCTGCCGGTGGGGTCGTCGTTCTCCGGGGCGAGCAGGGCCCGGGCGGTGGCGGCGGGCATCGGGCCGTGGCCCACCACCCAGGCGGGGAACTCGGAGGGGTCCAGCGTGGTGGTGGCCTCGGTGTGCGCCTCCGCGGTGTTCTTCCCGGTTCCGAGCAGCGCGGTGTCCGTCATGATCAGGTGGACCTCGACCGGGACCGCGGTGGCGGACTCCTGTCCGGTCAGGCGCTCCACGAACGTGTCGGCCATCATCTGGGAGCGGGTGCGGCCCTCGGTGTGCCCGGTGGCGATGAGGGTGTTGACGTGGGTCCCGAGGGCTTTCCATGCCGCGATGCCCTGGGCGGCTGGCAGGAGAGCGGTGAGGTGGACGGTGGCGTCGGAGGCGGTATCGATGTCGACGTGCCGATCCTTCTCAGCCCGCTGGTACCGTTCTGCCGCACCGTCAGGGTCGTAGGCCTGGGCGAGGGCGCGTGCCCGGCGGGTCAGGCGCCGGTCACCGAGTTGGGTCAGGTGGGGTGCCAGCTGCTCATCAACGTGGCGACGCCCCTCGGGGGTCAGGGACTCGGTCTCCTTCAGCACGATGCCGGCGCGCCATTCCGTCACCTGTCCCGCGGTGAGCTTGTCCATGGTGTGGGGCAGGTCGGTGGCCAGCGCGCGGGCGAGAGCGAGGTGACGGGACCCGCGGGTGGGGGAGTCGTGGCGGGCCAGGGCGATCTCGGAGGCCACGCCCCGGCCCCGCTTCGCAACCGGCACACCCCGCCCGGCCTGAGCGTCCCGGCGGGCGGTGTCGAAGGTGATGGTCTCCCGTGCCTGGGCGGCGGCGCACACTGCTTTCAACTCTTCCAGGGCGCGGATCCGGTCGATGTTCTCCGCCTCCGACACCGCGGCCGGCAGGGCTGCGAGCGCCGTGGTGAACGCGAGGACACCGGCGGTGCTCAGATTCGTCGTCGTCACTCCCGCCACCTGCGGATTCGCGCTGCTCTCGAACATGTTTCCAGTGTAGAGAGGGGGTCTGACACGAACCCCGGCCAGATCCTCGCGGTCTGTGGACAAAACCCCCACATGGGCATAGATCGCCGTCTTGCGCGATTGACAGAAGGCGAGCCGCGCGCCGCATTTTCCGGCTCTTGTGACCGATCCGTGGGTTCTCTCCGGCCGGCGAGGGGGTCGCCCGGACTTCGACCAGTCGCACGAGGACGAGATGACCCTCCAG
>JBNJCY010000022.1:0-18586 GCA_051744325.1 Actinomycetota bacterium | reverse complement strand
GTCGTGGTCGGCGGGCGTCAGCCCGATGTCCTCCAGCTTCCGGACGAGCGCGGGACTCGGCTGGTCTCCCTTGATCCAGCCCAGGAAGCGCCAGATGGCGCGGAAGTCCTCGACGTCGTTGATCAACGGGGTGCCGGTGAGCGCCATGAGCAGCGGGTTCCCGCCCGGTGTCCTGGCACGGACCTCCTCCGCGAGGGCGAGGACGTGCCGCGAGCGCTGCGAGACGAGGTTCTTGATGAAGTGAGCCTCGTCGACCACCATCGAGCGGAAGCCCAGCGTCGAGGCCCAGGAGAGGTGGCGGTCCAGGATCTCGTAATTGACCACGAACACGTCGGCGAACGCGTCCATGTCCTCACCGTCACCCTGGATGACGGTGACGCGGCGGTGCGGGGTCCACAGGTCCACCTCGCGCGCCCAGTTGATCTTCACGACGTTCGGGACGACGGCGAGCATCGGGTAGGCGTCGGCGGCCGTGGCCGCGATGAGGGCCTGCGCGGTCTTCCCCAGGCCGGGCTCGTCAGCGAGCAGGAAGGTGCGGTGGCCGCGCCGCACGGCCTCCAGGAGCCGGGCCTGGTGCTCCATGAGGCGCTGGCCCGGCGGCGTGAACTGGTCGGGTCGCAGCGGCTCCGGCAGTGCCATCGACGCCGCTGCGCCGCCGGCCCCCTGCTCGAACGCCCGGTAGAGGGGGTCCATCAGGTCCCAGCCGAGGAGCTGGCCGCGGGGGCGCACCTGCTCACGAGGCCGGAGATCGGGTGCGAGGAAAGGGTTGGCCCGCGCCCGGGCGAGGACCGACGGCGGGACCACCTGCTTCTGCGCCAGATCCGCGGTGACCAGGGGCTTCTCGTACCCGGGGGCCTCGGTCTCCTCCGGCTCCACCTCGATGCCCGCTTCCTCCAGCCATTCCCGGCGCAGTTGCCGGGCCACTGGACCCGGCTTGACGTCCTCACCGAGGAGGCTGAGGAGGCTCGTGTCGCGTGCCGCTGTGTGCGCGAGAATGTTCCCGATGCCCTCGATGCGCTTCAGCAGCTCCTTGCGAGCAGGTTCGGGAAGCGTGGGATCCTCCTTGATCCGGGCACGCTCCGAGCGCATGAGGAGGGCGATCACCTGGAACCGGGTACGGTCCTTGGGTCCGATGCGGCCTCTGTTCGCCTTGCCCTCCACGTAACGCACGTGGCGCGCGAGGATCGGGATGAGTGGTGCGCGTTCGTCGGTCGCGGCACCCGTGCGGGTGCCCGAACCGGAACGCCGGTCCGAGGACGGCATGTCCCTCCAGCAGGTCGAGGGTCGACGATGGGGCGGCGGAACAGCTCGGCCGGGTGCCATTCATGGCACGGTGGGAGCGTGACCGCTAGCGCTTTACACCAGTCTACGCCCCGGGATCCCGTTGGGGCGTAGCCGGCTCGGTGACGTCCGCGACCCGAACGGAGTGATCGTGCCACGCTCGTAGCCGGTCACCTCGCGCGCCACGTCCGCCGAGCTCGACCCCGCGCGCCGCCACCGCCTCGACCACCGGCCGCACACGGCCATACCCATGCCCCCAGTCTGCCTCCCGCGAGAGCCATGGCAGAAACTTCCCCACAGACTCTTCCCCGATCCCGCCCGACGACACACGTTCAGTGGTATGCCGTAGCCATCAGATCGGGACGCAGGGGCGAGTTCGCCCCCACACGAGGAGGTGTTCGATGCGACCGTTCATCACCGGAACCTGCCTGCTGAGCGCGCTCATGCTGGCGGCTGGCCCGTCCACCGCCGTACCACCGGCCGATGACGATGCCGAGCGGGAGCTGTCCATGCTCGAGCACTACTGGGAGTCCGCCACCGTCCGCGGCGGGCGGCAGTCCACCCTGCGCGACACCCTGCTTGCCTCCGCCCAGCCGGACGAGTGCTTCGCCGACATCGGCGAACCCCACCCGGAGGGAACCTACGACGAGGACGGCACCCTCACCTGTCCAGAGGGCAGCCAGCCCAAGGTGAACCAGGCCTACGTCTGGGGCCTGACGAAGTCCGGGGACGACCTCTGGTTCGGGACCGGGCCGAACATTCTCTGCCTCGTCTTATCGACCTTCCACGGGATGACGGACTCGAACATCACGGACTCGTGGGTCTGTGAAGGAGAGGACTCCTGGTACCGCACCAACAACCCGCTCGGTGCCTCGCTTCCCCCCCAACTCGGCGACTGGCGACCACCGGACATCTTCGCGTTCGACCAGGGCTCTGACACCCTGATCGACCTCGAGACAGAGCTCGACGACGTTGGGCGGACCCTGCTGAACATGACCCTCGGCATCCGGTCGGCGGGCTCGATCGACGACCGGGTGTTCTTCGCAGGACCCATGATGCCCGAGCATGCCGATCAGGAGCTCATGCTCTCCGTCTTCGTGTTCGACACGGATGGAACCTACATCGGCGCCGAGGTCCTCCCCGGCTTCACCAACATCCGCAAGTGGGTGGAGGTATCAGGGGAGCTCTACACCGGCGTGGGCACGGGTGACGGGGGCCAGATCCTGCGATACACCGGCAGCACCGCCGAGGACCCGTTCCAGTACGAGGTCGTCGGCACGCTGGCCAGCGAGCCAGCCGAGCTCGCCCTCCACGACGGGCGCCTCTTCGCCGCCACCTGGCCGACCGCCGGGGGGATTGCCGGGCTTTGGATGAGCCCTGCGCTCGGCAGTGACAAGAAGCTGACAGGTGCGGACGAGGAGGGCTGGACGCCGGTCTGGAGCGCGGCCGACTACGAGCCCGACCCTGTCACCGCCCGGACCTACGGCGGCGGTGCCCTCCACTCCCAGGGCGGCAAGCTCTACTGGGGCACCATGCACGTGCCGTTCGTGGCGGCGCTGGCCCATGCCCAGGTGTATGCCCCGTACTACGAGGAGGCCGGGACCACCGCACTGGTCGCCGACGTGCTCGGCACCCACCGCGCGATCTCGATCTTCCGGGGCGACAACTTCGAAACGACGCCCTCGGTCGAACTCCTCTACGGCGAGGCGAAGCTCCCCGTCTTCGATCCGGCGACCACCTCGTGGGCGCTGCAGCCGAACGCGATGGGCGTGAAGCCGGTGTTCGGCCACTCCGGGTTCGGGAACCTGTTCAACAACTACACGTGGACCATGGCGCGGTACCGCGGTGCCCTGTACGTCGGGACGATGGACTGGAGCTACCTCCTCGCCGAGGGTGCCGAGGCCGTCCTCGAGCGGGAGCTCGGCATCCCCGCCGGGACCGAGATCCCGCTGCCCGACGGTGTCTTCGGCGCCGACCTGTGGCGGTTCACGGGGAATGCGAAGCCAGCCGTGGCGGAGCGCACGGACGGCGTCGGGAATCACGCCAGCTACGGCATCCGGACGATGGTGAGCGACGACGCCCTCTACCTCGGCATGGCCAACCCGATGAACCTGCTGACGGATCCAGGCGACGACCAGCCGCAGGGCGGTTGGCAGCTGCTCCGGCTGTCCCAGGGCAAGGCCATGCTCGCCCCCTCCGGGCGCCGCTGAGGGCTAGCGATCCTCGCCCAGCGAGCGACGCCGGGTCTCCAAGGAGATGAGCTCGCCGAAGAGCTGGTTGTAGCGCTCCGACCCGGGGTCGGTGCGCTGCAGCTCACCCTTGATGTCCCCGATGGTCCGAGTGAGCGCCATCCGGATCAGTGAGGTGAGGACGCCCGCCGCGTACTGCCGTTGGGCGGCGTCGTCGGCCACCGGTAGCGGTGCCACGGCCATGCCCGTGACCAGCCGCGCCACCGGCTCCGGCGCCCCGGCACGCACCTCGTCGACCCATCCGACGACGTCCGTCCCCGCTGCGGCCGCTCCCCCCGCGGCACGGATGGCGTCGTGGACGGCACGGTGGGCGGGAACGACGAACGCCCCGGCCCCGACGTCGTCGAACCCGCAGCGCACCGCCGTTGCCGGGAGCTGGAGGACCACCTCGAGCGCCTCCCGCTCGAGCTTGGCCACCGGGTCCTCATGACGCGGCCGGTCCAGCCGCTGCTCCGCCTGGCGCTCGTCCCGCCTCTCCGATCCGCCGACGGCGCGGCGCACGTCCCCCTCGTCCATGCCCAGCCACCCGGCCAGCTCGCGGGAGTATTCGGCACGCAGTGCCCGGTCACGGATCCGCCCGACGACGGGCGCAGCCGCCCGCAGCGCCCCCACCCGGCCCTCGGCGGTGTTCAGGTCCACTGCTGCCAGCGCGGTCCGGATCGCGAACTCGAACAGGGGTAGGCGATTCCCGATGAGCGCCGCGAGTGCCTCGTCGCCCTTCGCCATCCGGAGCTCGCAGGGGTCCATGCCGCTCGGCTCCACGGCCACGAAGGTCTGCGCGGCGAAGCGCTGGTCCTCGTCGAACGCCTTGAGAGCGGCCTTCTGGCCGGCGGCGTCGCCGTCGAAGGTGAAGATGACCTGCCCGCCCCGGCTGACCTGGGAGGAGAAGGAGACCCCGGCGGACTCGTCGGCCACGTCGCCCAGCAGCCGGCGCACGATCCGGATGTGGTCCTCCCCGAAGGCCGTGCCACAGGTGGCGACGGCGGTGGTCACGCCGGCGAGGTGAGCGGCCATCACGTCCGTGTACCCCTCGACCACCACGACCTGGCGTTGCGTGGCGATCGACTTCCGTGCGAGGTCGATGCCGTAGAGAACCTGGGACTTCTTGTACAACGCGGTCTCAGGGGTGTTGAGGTACTTGGGACCCTGGTCGTCCTCGTGCAGGCGCCGGGCGCCGAAGCCGACGGTTGCGCCGGTGATGTCCCGGATGGGCCACATGAGACGTCCGCGGAAGCGATCGTAGACACCACGGTTGCCCTGGGAGCACAGCCCCGAGACCGCGAGTTCGGGCTCCGTGAAGCCCTTCGATCGGAGCACCTTGGCGAGGTTGTCCCACCCCTTGGGTGCGTAGCCCACCCCGAAGGCGTCGGCGGCGGCCTGGTCGAAACCCCTCTCCGCGAGGAACCTGCGCGCGACCACGGCCTCGGGGCTGCGCAACTGCTCCCGGTAGAACTTCTCGGCCAGCGAGTGCGACTCGAGGAGGCGCTGGCGCCGGCCGGGGTCCTCACGCGGGCGGGAGGGGCCACCGTCGTCCTCGTAGTGCAGCTCGACGCCGGTGCGGTCCGCGAGCCATTCGACGGCCTCGGCGAAGCCCATGCTGTTGATCTTCTGCACGAAGGAGATGACGTCGCCGCCCTCCCCGCAGCCGAAGCAGTGCCAGTGCCCGACCTGCGGGCGGACGTGGAAGGACGGGGTGCGCTCGTCGTGGAAGGGGCACAGGCCCTTCATGGAACCCACGCCAGCGGGACGCAGCGTGACGAACGCCGAGACGATCTCGTCGATGCGGGCCCGCTCGCGCACCGCGACGATGTCATCGCGCTTGATCATGCGGGCCATGGCCACAGTCTAGGTGGGCCGAACCGGCCGGGCCCCCGCTCCTCACCAGGCTGTGGAGAGCATCCCCCTCAGCCGGGCGTGCCACAGGTGCGCGGAGGGGTCCGTGAGCGAGGCCACCTGGTCCACCACCACGCGCAGGCGCTCGTCGTCGGAGGCCGCTGCCCGGAAGTCGCCGACGAACTCCGCCTCGAGTTCCGCCTCTCCGGCGTCCAGGAGTGCGTCGACGAGGTCGAAGAGGACGGTGCGCTGGGTGAGGTAGAGGGGCTCAAGCTCCCGGGGCGCCATCACGTAGGTCACGGCGAGCCCCTTGAGCGCCAGGATCTCCGCCGCGGTCTCCTCAGGCACCATGAGCGAGGCGTCGTAGCGCGTGAGCCGGCCCGATCCGTGGACGTCGCGGGTCGCGCGCTCGGCGTCGCCGCAGAACCGGCCGATGAGCTGGCTCGTCATGTCCTTGAGCGCCGCAAGCGCTCCGCGGGAGCGGTGGAACTCACCCACCCAGTACGGCTGCGCCATGAGGCGCACCAGCGCGTCGTGAACCGCTTCCGGGCTGGCGGCGCCGCGGTACCACGACGTCGTCGCCTCCACGATGCGGTCGACCTCACCGGGGATCACGGTCGGGTCGATCCTCCCGGCGGCGATGCCGTCCTCGACGTCGTGAACGGAGTAGGAGATGTCGTCCGACAGGTCCATGAGCTGGGCCTCGAGGCAGCGGCGGCCGGGAACCGCGCCGTCGCGCAGCCAGGAGAAGACCTCGGCGTCATCGGCGTACACGCCGAACTTGGGACTCGGGATGTCGTCGCGGCGGACGGGGCCCGCACCCGCGGGCCACGGATACTTGCACACCGCATCGAGGGAGGCGCGTGAGAGGTTGAGGCCGGCGGAACGACCGTCGGGGTGCGCGGCCTTCGCCTCCAGCCGGGTGAGGAGGCGGAGCGTCTGGGCGTTGCCCTCGAAGCCGCCGATCCCGCGCGTAACCTCCGCGAGCGCGCGTTCCCCGTTGTGGCCGAAGGGCGGGTGGCCGAGGTCGTGGGAGAGGCAGGCCGCGTCCACCACGTCCGGGTTGCAGCCCAGCGCGTTGCCGAGCTCGCGGCCCACCTGGGCGACCTCGAGGGAGTGGGTGAGGCGCGTGCGGACGAAGTCGTCGCTGGAGGGACCCATGACCTGCGTCTTGGCGCCGAGTCGGCGCAGGCCGGCGGAGTGCACCACCCGGGCGCGGTCGCGCTGGAAGGCGTTCCGGCCGGAGGTCTTCGGTGGCTCGTGGACCCAGCGGGCGGCGTCGGACGGGGAATAGGCACCGTCGTCGCCGAACTCGACGACCTCGTGGACTCGGACGGGCACGAGGTGATCCTATCCCGCCGGCCGAGGGACCCCGGCGGGCGTCCGCCCGGACGCGGACGCCCCCGCCGCAGCGGGGGCGTCCGCCGTCCGGGTGCCGTGCGGTCAGCCCTTCACGGAGCCGGAGGTGAGGCCGGCCACGATGTACTTCTGCAGGTACATGAACAGGGCGACGATCGGGATGGCGGCGATCACGGCACCGGCTGCGAACAGCGACCACGGTGCGTTGCGCTCGTCCGACGCCCAGACGTACAGGCCCACGGCGAGGGTGTACGACTCGGGCCGGTTCAGGACGATCCTGGCGAGGATGAACTCGCCGTAGGTGCTGACGAACGACAGCAGGCCGACGACCGCGAGGATCGGGGTCACCAGCCGCATGATCATCCCCCAGAAGATCTGGGCGTGGGTCGCGCCGTCGATCTTCGCGGCCTCGTCGAGTTCACGGGGGATGGTGTTGAAGAAGCCGTACATGAGGAATGTGTTGGCTCCCAGGGCACCGCCGAGGTAGACCGCGATCAGGGCGAGATGGTTCCCGATACCCAGCGCAGGGAACACGTCGCCCAGCGTGAGGAGCAGCAGGAAGATCGCGACGAAGGCGAGCATCTGCGGGAACATCTGGATGATGAGGAGGGCTGTCAGTCCGCCGCGGCGGCCCTTGAAGCGGAACCTCGAGAAGGCGTACGCCGCGGCCGCGCCCATGACCACCGTGCCCACGGCGGAGGCGCTGGAGACGATCAGGGAGTTCATCATCCACTTCGGGAAGTTGGTCTCCATGAGGTCCGCGTAGTTCACTCCCGAGACGTCGCTGAAGAGACGGGCAGAACCCGTGAGCGTCCCACCGGGGCTGAGGGAGGCGGACAGCACGTACAACAGCGGGAACATGGCGTACGCGATGATCGCGAGGGCGAGGGCGTGCTTCCAGCCGACCTTCCCCCACCAGCGGCTCCCACGGAGGCGGGTGTCGTTGGCGTTCTCGATGACGGTGGGCGTGACCTGGGTTGTCCTGGTGGCCATCAGAGGATCTCCTCCAGCTTGCGGGTCTGACGGAAGCCCAGCCACGAGATGACGCCGACCATGACGAAGATCAGGATCGACAGCGCGCTGGCGAGGCCGTACTGCTTCACTCCGGATTCGAAGGCCACGGAGTAGACCATCGATATGAGGATGTCCGTCTCACCGATGACGACGGGGGCTCCGGGGAAGTTGGGGCCGCCGCCCGTCAGCATGTAGATCAGCGAGAAGTTGTTGAAGTTGAACGCGAAGCTCGCGATCAGCAGCGGGGCCACCGAGACGAGCAGCAACGGGAACGTGATGGACCGGAACCGGCGCCACGGCCCGGCACCGTCCATGACGCCCGCCTCCAGGAGTTCGCCGGGGATGGATTGCAGCGCACCCGTGGTGATCAGGAACATGTACGGGAAGCCGAGCCAGAGGTTCACGCCCAGGATGGCCAGCTTGGCCAGGTTGCCGTCGCCGAGCCAGTTGATGTCCGCCCCGCCGAGGAGCGTCTGGTTGATGATGCCGAACTCCCTGTTCAGCATGCCCTTCCAGACGAGCGCCGCGAGGAAACCCGGGAAGGCGTACGGCAGGATGAACATCGCCCGGTAGAACCGCCGTCCCTTCACGACCGGGTCATCGAAGATGACCGCGATGAACAACCCGAGGGCGAAGGTCGTCGCGACGGACAGTATCGCGAAGGCGAACGTCCAGACGAGGATCTGGAAGAAGGGGCCCGAGAGCCGGGAGTCGGTGAACATCGTCGCGAAGTTGTCGAAGCCAACGAGGACCCGCCAGCCGGGGACCAGCTCCTCGCCGTCCTCCGCGACGAAGACACCCCGGCCGGGATCGGCACGGAAGACCTTCCCCTCATCGTTCGTGAACGTGTCCAACGCCTCGTCGTACGCGAGGGTGGAGCGGGCGACGTAGGCGAGTGAGCCGTTGTCCGTGCGGAGCCAGCCGTCCATCGGCTCCTCGCTGAGCGAGACGCGAAGCCCGAGCACCTCGTTCTGGAGCTGCTGGATCTCCCCGATGGTGAGGACGTCCCAGCCGTCGACGGCGGTCACGCGGTCGCCGTCGATCTCGCCGTCCACCGGGGTCAGCGGGTCGTCCATGGTGCCGAGCTGGACCTCGCCGTTGCGCACGACGGCGAAGCCGAGGTCGGCACCCTTGCTCACCACGGCCACCGGATAGGTGGGCGAGCCATCGATCCGCCGGTCCGACGTCTTCAGGATCTGCTCGATGGCCGCAGCCTTGGTCGAGTTGTGGCCGTCACCGTAGTTGGTGAACGCGACGTAGGCCGTGTTCGCCATCACGAAGAGTTGGTAGACCGCCAGGAAGACCAGGCCCGGGTAGAGGTACTTGGCGGGGACCGCCCGTTTGGAGAAGTACACCCAGTTGGCCGCGATGAGGGCCACGACCAGGAAGGCCACGACTCCCATCGAGTCCTGCGCCCAGGCGGCCAGGATCCCGTAGAGGCCGAAGGCGTTGACCAGGGCCATCAGGATGAGTTTCACGACGTATCCGGGTCGCGTGATGTCCCGCGCGTGGGACAGTCGCGGCTTCTCGACCCGTTCAGGCCTTTCGGTTGTCACCGACATGCAGTTGCTCCCCGTTCTCGCGTCCTTGCGACACTGTGGGTACGAGCGTGGGCCGCCGGCGCTTTTCGCCGAACGGCCCACTCTCGTCATCCATCAGGCTGCGTCTAGAACGCGCCCTCGATGTTCTCGATCATGGTGTTCCACGCCGCGACCGGGTCGGCCGCGTCGCCGTTGATGATGCTGATCTCGGTCTGGCCCCAGAAGCTCCACACCGCGGCCATCTCCGGGATGGCGGGCATGGGGAGTCCCTGTGCGCCCGCCTCGCCGAAGCCCGCGAGGATCGGGTCGTCGACCTGCTCAGCAGCGTCGGTCATGGCCGGGATGCGGCCAGCGAGCTCGTACAGCTTGAACTGGACGTCCGGAGTGGCGATCCAGTCGAGGAACTGGTTGGCCAGCAGCGCGTTCTCGGACTGCGAGGAGAGGTAGACGCCCTGGACGCCGACGAACGGAGCTGAGGGCTCGCCGCCTGCGGACGGAACCGGCAGCACGGAGATGTCCATGCCGGCGTCCTCGAAGTCGCCGGTCCACCAGGGTCCGGTGACGATGTAGGGGCTCTTGCCGTCGAGGAAGGCCTGCTTGGCCTGGTCCGGGCCGATGGAGGCGTTGACCGCTCCCGCGTCCGCCATGGTGACCAGGTAGTTGGCGAAGGCCGCGCCGGCGTCGCCGCCCATGCCGATCTCAGTGGTGTAGGAGCCGGTGTCGTCGGTCAGGAAGACGGGGGCGCCGAACGAGGTCTGGACCGGGTACAGGTGGTAGGCATCTCCCGCGTCACCCTGCTGGATGAGGATCGGGTAGTCGGCCTCGGCCGGCTTGGCGGCGATCAGCTCGTCGAAGGTGGCCGGGGTCTCGGAGGCCAGTGCGTTGTTCCGCACCAGCGCGATGTTCTCGATGGAGTAGGGCACGCCGTAGAGCTGGCCGTCGTACATGAAGCCGTTCACGGCGGCCTCGGTGAAGTCGCCCATCTTGTCGCCGAGCTCGACCGGCTGCACGACGCCGTTCGAGACGAGCTCGCCGACCCAGTCGTGGGCGCCGACGACGAGATCCGGTCCCTCACCTGTCGGGGCCTGAGCCACGAAGTCGGGGCGGAGGTCGGCGGAGGGCTTCTGGATCACGTCGAGGGTCACGCCCGTCTCCGCGACGAAATCCTCGCCGAGAGTCTGGAACGCGTCGATGCGGGTCTCGTCGACCCACACGGTGAGGGCGCCCGCGGCCGCGGGGGCCCCGGTCCCGGTCTCCTCGGGCGCCGCCGAGGTGTCGTCAGTCGTGTCGCCGCCGCACGCCGCAAGCGTGAGAGCGAGCCCGGCTGTCGTAGCGAGCAGGATGCTCCGTCGCATCAGATGTTTCTCCTTCGGAAGGTGACGAAAGCCGGGACATTCCCCTGTTGAGGATCCGGCATGAGAGAAACGATACGGATATACTTGCCACCCTGCAACCTCTTGCTGTAAATTTCAGGTAACAATCTGGCAACCACCCCTGGCGGGTAGGAACGGAGGTCGGCAATGGCGTCGCGCACCAGGCTCACGGACATCGCCGAGCGGGCGGGCGTGTCCACCGCCACGGTGTCGCGGGTGCTCAACGGCAAGCCCGGGGTCGCGGAGGACACCCGGCGCGCGGTGCTCACGGCCCTGGACATCCTCGGCTACGAGCGGCCGGAGAAGCTGCGGACGAAGGCGGCCGGGCTGGTCGGCCTCGTCCTGCCCGAACTCACCAACCCGGTGTTCCCAGCCTTCGCGCAGCACATCGAGACCTACCTCACCGAGGCCGGGTACACCCCCCTGCTCGGCACCCAGACGCCCGGTGGTGTGACGGAGGAGCAGTACATCGAGGTCATGGTGGACCACCACGTCGATGGAATCATCTTCGTCTCCGGCCTCCATGCGGACTCCCGCCTCGACACCGCGCGATACGACCACCTCATCGCCCAGGACATCCCGTTCGTCGTCATGAACGGCACGAATCCCCGCATCCGGGTGCCCTCGTTCTCGATCGACGAACGGCGTTCCATGGACATCGCGGTCCGGCACCTGCGCGCCCTCGGGCACAGCCACATCGGGCTCGCCACCGGACAGGAGCGCTACATCGCCACCCAGGGCAAGATGCGGGGATTCCGGGAGGCCATGCGCCGCTACGGTGGGCAGGACAATCCTCCCGTCATCAACACCCTGTTCGCCCTCGAGGGCGGCAAGGCGGCGGCAGCCCTGCTGCTGGACCGCGGCTGCACCGCCATGGTCTGCGGTTCGGACCTCATGGCGCTCGGCGCGGTCCAGCTCATCCGCTCCCGTGGACTCGAGGTGCCCGACGACGTCTCCGTCGTCGGGTTCGACGACTCGCCGCTGATCGCCTTCACCGATCCACCCCTGACGACCCTCCGGCAGCCGGTGGAGCCCATGTGCCGGTCGGCGGTGACGACGCTGGTGTCCATGATCGAGGGTGGGCCGGCCCCCCGCAGCGAGATCCTGTTCCTGCCGGAGCTGATCGTCCGTGGTTCGACCGGCGCCGCCCCGGCCGGCAAGGACGAGCAGTGAGCCTGCACGTGCCGGGACCCGGTGACGAGTGGTGGCGCACCGCCGTCATCCACCAGGTGTACCCGCGCTCCTTCGCCTCGTCGGGTGGACCCGTCGGCGACCTGGCCGGCATCACGGCACGGTTGCCGTACCTCGCCGACCTGGGCGTGGACGCGGTCTGGCTCTCCCCCTTCTACGTCTCCCCCCAGAAAGACGGCGGCTACGACGTCGCCGACTACCGCGACGTCGACCCTCTCTTCGGCACCCTCTCCGACGCCGACGCCCTCATCGCGCGTGCCCACGACCTCGGCCTCCGCCTCGTCATCGACCTCGTGCCCAACCACACCTCCGACCAGCACGCCTGGTTCCGCGCCGCCCTCACGGCCGGCCCCGGGTCCCCCGAGCGGGACCGCTACGTCTTCCGGGAGGGCGAGGACTCCCCGAACAACTGGCCGTCCGTCTTCGGAGGGCCGGCCTGGCAGCGGGTCTGCGACCGCCCTGATGCTCCCGGCTCGCCCTGGGAGCATGACCGGAGCTGGTACCTGCACATCTTCGACGTCAGCCAGCCCGACCTCAACTGGGAGAATCCGGACGTGTGGGCCGAGTTCCGCTCCGTGCTGCGGTTCTGGCTGGATCGCGGGATCGACGGCTTCCGCGTGGACGTCGCGCACGGCCTCGTCAAGCGCGTGGGCCTGCCGGACTGGCACGGCCGCTACCACATGGCCGGAGGCGGCGGCGAACCGGCGCCCATGTTCGACCAGGAGGGCGTCCACGAGGTGTACCGGGACTGGCACCGGGTGCTCGCGGAATATGACGGCGACCGCATGCTGGTCGCCGAGGCCTGGATCGACCCGCCCGAGCGACTGGCCAGGTACGTCCGCCCGGATGAGATGCATCAGGCCTTCAACTTCGAGTTCCTCGCCAGCCCGTGGGACGCGGCCGCCCTCAGATCGGTCATCGCGGCCTCATACCGTGCGAACGACGGCGTCGGTGCCCCCACCACGTGGGTGCTGTCCAACCACGACGTGGTTCGCCACGCCAGCCGCTACGGCCTGCCATTCACAGGCAAGGTCGACGGCGGGATCGGACCGTCGGACCAGCAGCCGGACGCCGCGCTCGGCCTGCGCCGGGCGCACGCCGCCGCCCTCCTCATGCTGGCGCTCGCGGGCTCGGCCTACCTCTACCAGGGCGAGGAGCTCGGCCTGCCCGAGCACACCACCATCGCGGACGGGGCAAGGCAGGATCCGGCCTTCTTCCACACGGCCGGGGAGTACCGGGGACGCGACGGCTGCCGCGTCCCGCTGCCGTGGGAAGCGGACTCCCCGGCGTTCGGGTTCTCTCCCGACGGCGCCACCTGGCTGCCGCAGCCCCGGCGCTGGGCTCGGCTCGCCGCGGACGTCCAGGCGAGGGACCCGAACTCGACACTCTCGCTCTACCGCCGTGCTCTGTGGCTGCGGCGTGAATGGGACCTCGGCTCGGCGGCGATGGAGTGGGAGGATGAGCTGTGCTCCGACAGCGTCATCGCGCTGCGCTCCTCCGGACCGAACCGCCCTGATGTCCTCGTCGTGACGACGACGCAGGCCGAGGTTCCGGTCCCGGCCGGCTGGAGGGTTGCCCTGTCGAGCGACTCCGTCGGCGAGGTCGTCCCCCCGGACACGACCGCCTGGCTGGTCCGCTAGGACCGGTCCTCGGTGGTGAGGATGACGGCGCCCACCGGAGGGACCTCGAAGGTCGCGCTCCCGTCGTCGGCCACCTCGACGGTGTCCGTGCACTCCGGGCCGGACGCGAGATCACAGTAGGTCCCGGGCTCCAGCCCGGTCTGCCAGCTCTCGGCCACGGCCCCTTCGCCCCGGTTCACGGCGGCGAAGGCCTCACCCCGGGCGATCGTGACGACGTCGTCCTTGGTGGCGAAGGTGGTCTCACGGGTGTCCCCGGCCACGGCGGCGAAGCGGACGGCGGCGTTCACCAGCCGCCAGGTGTGGGCGCAGACGAACTCGCCGTCAGCCGACGGCTCCCAGCCGTCGACGCAGCTCGCCGCCGCAACCGTGTCGTCGCCCTCGAGCAGCGGCCCCTGATCCCGGTCGGAGAACGCGTAGCCGGAGTAGACGGCCGGCGAGCCGTAGCCGTGCAGGATCGTCAGGACCGTGGCGAGCTGGTACTCCGCCCCGTCCCTGTAGGTCATCGTGGTGCCGTTACGTTCGGTGTCGTGGTTGGTCACGAACGGGACGGCCTGCTCGGACGGCACA
This sequence comes from Actinomycetota bacterium, assembly GCA_051744325.1. Taxonomy (GTDB): domain Bacteria; phylum Actinomycetota; class Actinomycetes; order Actinomycetales; family Actinomycetaceae; genus UBA1383. Next base: position 4,538 of record JBNJCY010000022.1, on the reverse strand, counting down.
TACAGCCCCCCGGCTCCCATCCTCTCGAACGCGGACCACGACGAACCGCCCATGATCCCTTCGATGTCGCGGCCCCAGCTGAACTCGAACAGGTCCCCGCTGGCGAGGTACTGCTCGGGCTGGATCGGCTCCCCGCTCGCCCGGATGACCTCCTGGATCACCCAGGTGTCCTCGGGGAGTTCGGAGACGATCGCGGCCACGTCCTCGGGGGGCATGTGCTTGGCGGCGTCGATGCGGAACCCATCCACGCCGAGGCTGACCAGGTCGTCCAGGTAGGCGCGCAGCCTGGCACGAACGCTCTCCGAGCCGGTGTCGAGGTCGGCGAGGTTGACGAGTTCGCAGTTCTGCACCTCGTCGGCGTCCCCGTAGTCCTCGATGTCCCCGCTGGCGCTCTCGGTGCACCGGTGGAAGTCTCCTGACGTGAACAGGCCCGGGTACTCGTAGTGGGTGAACTCGGTCCCCGCCCAGCCGGTCCCTGCCTCGATACCGGCCATGTGGTTGACGACGGCATCGGCGATCACCTCCACGCCGGCGTCGTGGCAGGTCTGGACCATCGCGGCGAACTCCTCCCGGGTGCCCAGGCGCGACTCGATCCGGTGGGACACCGGCTGGTAGTGGATCCACCATGGCTCGCCGGTGATGTGCTCCTGCGGCGGCGAGGTGAGCACCCAGCCGTAGCCCGCGGGGCCAAGAGTGGTCTCGCACTCCGAGGCGATCGAGGTCCACGGGAACTGGAAGAGCTGCACGCCGACGTCCGAGCGTGGGTCCTCGGCGTCCGAGCGTGGGTCCTCGGCGTCCGAGCAGGCGGCGAGCCCCGCAAGGGTGATCGTTGCGGTGGCAAGGGCGGTGACAGCGCGCCTCAACGGTCCTCCCGGCAGAACAGGTCCGCGACGGACCCGACGCCGTCAGTGAGCAGGATCGCACGCGCGATGGTGAGCGCGTCGGCCTCCATGTGGGCGACGACGGCTTCTCGGGCGGCCGCATCGGGCGCCTCCATCAACGCGACCGCGTTCTCCCACGCAGTCTCGCGCCACTGCTCGAGCATGCGGGACATCAGGAACTCCTCGGTCGGCCCGAGGAGCACGTCGACCAGGGCCAGGATGGGGACGGCCGGTTCGACGACGGTGTCCTGCACCGCGTCCACGGTGGCGGCGATGATGCGATTGACGGCGAGGTAGTCGCGGCGCCGCCTCTCGCGAGCCGTCCCGGAAAGACCGGACCACTCGGGGGCGAGCAGTTCCTCGACCGTCAGCGGCAGGTCCACGTTGATGTGCGCGTTGATGCCGAGCAGGAGCCGCTGCAGCTCCCACCGCCGCTCACGGCAGGAGTCGTGGGCCAGCCGCCACGCGTCAGGGGCGGCCGCGGGGTCCCGGTCGTACGCGGCGACGGCATCGAAGTAGTACTCGGCGAAGCGGACGAGGAGGAGGTCCACCCACGCGGGATCGGCGAAGCCGCGCTCATCCACGGCGGTCACCATCGATCCCGTCATCAGTCGGTAGCAGGCGAGGAAGGTCCCCCGTCCGTCCGAGGTCGCCCGCCAGACCTCCGCGAGGCCGTCCATGCGGGCGAGCGCGGCCGGTCCGGCGGGGTGGGTCTCCATGGCTGCTCCTACGGTGGTGTCTGGACCAACCGTAGCGGCTGCGCTCAGCCGCCGGACACGTCCAGTTCGGCTCCGGTGACGCCGGTGCGCTCCTCCTCCGTGAGGTGGGAGGAGTCGAGCCACCCCTGGGGCAGGCTCGGGGACTTCGGGCTGCCGGCCCGGCCCCGCTGCCCCTCGGCGCCCTCGCCGGGGTACGGGAGGTCGAGGTCGAGCGCCGCCAGCTTGGCGTCCAGGTCGGCGAGGGAGTCCACCAGCGCGAGGGAGTGCCGGGCCTCCCCGCCCACCGGGTAGCCCTTCAGGTACCAGGCCATGTGCTTCCGGAGTTCCCTGAGCGCCCGGCCCTCGTCCCCGAAGTGGTCCACCATCAGCTCGGCGTGCCGGCGGATCGTCGCGGCGACGCGACGCAGGCCGGGCCGCACCCGGACCTCGCTCCCGTGGAAGGCGGCGACGACGTCGGTGAACAGCCACGGCCGCCCCTGGCAGCCGCGCCCGATGACGACGCCGTCGCACCCCGTCCGCTCCACCATCGCGAGCGCATCCGCGGCGGACCAGATGTCCCCGTTGCCGAGGACCGGCACGTCACGCACCGTCTCCTTGAGCCGCGCGATCGCCTGCCAGTCGGCGTGCCCGGAGTAGTACTGGGCAGCGGTGCGGGCGTGGAGGGCGACGGCGGCCACGCCGGCCGAGGCTGCGGTGCGGCCGGCGTCGAGGTAGGTGAGGTGCCCGTCGTCGATCCCGAGCCTCATCTTGACGGTGACCGGCACCTCATGGCCCCGGCCCCGGGACGCCTCGGCGGCGGCGCGGACGGCGCCGCGCACGATTCCCTCGAACAGGTCCCGCTTCCACGGCAGGGCCGCTCCCCCGCCCTTCCTGGTCACCTTCGGCACGGGGCACCCGAAGTTGAGGTCCACGTGGTCGGCCAGGTCCTCCCGGACCAGGATCCCGACGGCCGCCGCCACCGTGTCCGGGTCGACGCCGTAGAGCTGCACCGACCGGACCGGGTCGGTGGGGTCCGGGGTGACCATCCGCAGGGTCTCGGGCGCGCGTTCGACCAGTGCGCGCGAGGTGACCATCTCGCTGACGTAGAGCCCGGCGGCGGCGTACGGACGGCGAGGGGCGACGTCGTCGCCGGGCAGGCCGGCGAGGCCTGCCTCACGGCACAGGCGTCGGAACGGCGGGTTGGTGACGCCTGCCATCGGCGCGAGGACGACGGGCGTGCCGAGGGTGACGGCTCCGATCGCGAGCGTCACATCAGCAGCCCGGGAGGCGCGCCGCCAGGTGGTCGCGCAGCTGCGTGAGTCCCACCCGCTCCTGGGACATCGTGTCCCGGTCGCGGACGGTCACGGCCTGGTCCTCCAGGGAGTCGAAGTCCACCGTGACGCAGAACGGCGTGCCGATCTCGTCCTGGCGCCGGTAGCGGCGGCCGACCGCGCCGGCGTCGTCGAAGTCCACGTTCCAGTACTTCCGCAGCTCGGTCGCGAGGTCGCGGGCCACCGGGGAGAGCCGCTCGTTGCGGGACAGCGGCAGGACCGCCGCCTTGACGGGCGCGAGCCGCGGGTCGAGGCGCAGCACGGTGCGCCTGTCGACGCCACCCTTCGTGTTGGGGGCCTCGTCCTCGTGGTACGCCTCCACGAGGAAGGCCATGAGGGAGCGGGTGAGGCCCGCCGCGGGCTCGATGACGTAGGGCACCCAGCGCTCGCCCCTGGTGGCGTCGAAGTACGACAGCTCCTGCCCGGAGTGCTGCGCGTGCGTGGAGAGATCGAAGTCGGTGCGGTTGGCGACTCCCTCCAGCTCGCCCCACTCGCTGCCCACGAAGCCGAAGCGGTACTCGATGTCCACGGTCCGCTTGGAGTAGTGGGAGAGCTTCTCCTGCGGGTGCTCGTACAGGCGCAGGTTGTCCCGGGACAGGCCGTACTCGACGTACCAGGCGGTGCGGGTGTCGATCCAGTACTGGTGCCACTCCTCGTCCGTCCCCGGCTCGACGAAGAACTCCATCTCCATCTGCTCGAACTCGCGGGTGCGGAAGATGAAGTTCCCGGGGGTGATCTCGTTGCGGAACGACTTGCCGATCTGGCCGATGCCGAACGGGGGCTTCTTCCGGGCCGTGGTCATCACGTTGTGGAAGTTGACGAAGATGCCCTGCGCGGTCTCCGGGCGCAGGTAGTGCAGCCCGGACTCGTCCTCGACCGGGCCCAGGTGGGTCTTGAGCAGTCCGTTGAACATGCGTGGCTCGGTCCACTGGCCCCGGTTGCCGCAGTTGGGGCACGGGATCATGTCCATGGTGAGCCCGGTGACCTCGGACAGGCCCTTGCGCTCGGCGTACTCCTCCAGCAGGGTGTCCTGGCGGAACCGGTGGTGGCAGGAGGTGCACTCCACCAGCGGGTCGACGAACGCGGCGAGGTGGCCGGAGGCCTCCCACACCTTCGTCGGGAGGATGACCGAGGAGTCGAGGCCGACGACGTCCTCCCGCGAGGTGACCATGGCCCGCCACCAGGCCTTCTTGATGTTGTCCTTCAGTTCCACGCCCAACGGCCCGTAGTCCCAGGCGGACCGGGTCCCGCCGTAGATCTCCCCGCAGGGGTAGACGAAGCCGCGCCGCTTCGCGAGCGCGATGACGTTGTCCAGGGCGGAGGAGGCCATGGGGTTCCTTTCGTGGTCCCGCCCCTGGCTGGTGCGGGGAGGCTCCCCACAGGTTACCGGGCGGGGCCGCACGGCCGTGAATCGCATTCGGACCGCTCCAGGAGGCCGGGCGAGCGGGTTTCTGACAGCCCCGGGTATCCTGTCAGGTGTGGCGAAGGTGAGGAGGACCATGCAGCGGATGACGCGCCAGCGCCTCGCCGTGCTCGGCCTCCTCGACCGCCAGTCGGACTTCCGCAGCGCCCAGCAGATCCACGACGACCTCGAGGGATGCGGGGCGCGTGTGGGCCTCTCCACGGTG
>JBNJCY010000021.1:0-18969 GCA_051744325.1 Actinomycetota bacterium | reverse complement strand
GAGCCGGACGTCGTCGCCTTCGGCAAGAAGTTCCAGGTGTGCGGCGTCACCGCCGGACGCCGGGTGGACGAGGTGCCGGACAACGTCTTCAACGTTCCCAGCCGGATCAACTCCACGTGGGGCGGCAGCCTCACGGACATGGTCCGTTCCCGCCGGATCATGGAGGTGGTCGAGGCCGAGGACCTGATGGACAACGCGACCGCGCGCGGTGCGGAGGTGCTGGACTCCCTGCGCGACCTCGCGGACCGGCACGAGATCGTGAGCAACCCACGGGGCCTCGGCCTCATGTGCGCCATCACGCTTCCGAACGGCCGCATCCGCAACGAGGTCCTCGCCCACCTCATGGAGGAGGAGCGGGTCATCATGCTCGGCTGCGGCGACAGGTCGCTACGGGTCCGCCCCCCGCTGTCCGTCTCGGCCGGCGACGTCGAGCGCGCCATGGCCGCCCTCGACCGCGCTCTGTCCACCGTGGAGGAATGATGCCCGCCACCCATGACCTGCGGGCCGCCTTCGCGCGCTCGCTGTCCGCCATGTACGGCACCGAGGTCCCCGCCTACACCACGCTGGTGGAGGTCTCCACCGCCGTCAACGCCGACGTCATGGCCGCCGACCCGGAGCGCGCCGAGCGGCTCGGCCGCATCGACCGGGTCACCGCGGAGCGCCACGGCGCCATCCGCGTCGGCACCGCCCGCGAACTGCGGGACGTCGCCCAGGTGTTCGCCGCGCTCGGCATGGAGCCGGTGGGGTTCTACGACCTGCGCGGGGACGACAAGGCATCCCTCCCCATCGTCTCGACGGCGTTCCGGCCCACCACCCGCGAGGCCCTCGCGATCAACCCGTTCCGCGTGTTCACCTCCGTGCTCGTCACCGACGACCGCCGCTACTTCGGTGAGGACCTCCATGCCGAGCTCGACGCCTTCCTCGACCGCCGCACTCTCTTCGGCGAGGAGGTGCTCGCGCTGGCCCAGCGCGCGGAGGCCGAGGGCGGGCTGGACGACGACGCCGCCCACCGGTTCCTCGACCTCGCCACCGCCTGCTTCGAGCTGTCCGACGAGCCGGTCGACCGCGCCTGGTACCAGCGCCTCGCGGCCATCTCCGGAGTTGCCGCCGACATCGGCGGGGTGACCACCACCCACATCAACCACCTCACCCCGCGGGTGCTGGACATCGACGACCTCTACCGCCGCATGACCGAACGCGGCATCCGGATGATCGACGAGATCCAGGGCCCACCCCGCTGGGAGGGACCGGACGTGCTGCTGCGGCAGACATCCTTCAGGGCGCTCGCCGAGCGCCGCCGCTTCCGGGAGGCCGACGGCACGGTCGTCGACGGCGAACTCAGCGTCCGCTTCGGCGAGGTTGAGCAGCGCGGCATCGCGCTCACACCGAAGGGGCGCGACAGGTACGACCGGGCAATCGTGACGATCGACGAGCGCTCGGCCGGGCTCACCCCCGCGGACGAGGTGAAACGAGCGGTGTGGCGCGAGACGTGGCCCACCGGCGAGGACGGGCTCGCCCAGGCGGATCTGGCGTACTTCGAGTACGCCCCGGCCGCGGTGCGCCCCGTCGGCGACCCGCCGGTGAGCCTCGCCGGACTCGTCGCGGACCGGTGGCTCGTCAGGACGCCCATCGTCTACGAGGACTTCCTCCCGCGCTCCGCCGCCGGGATCTTCGCCTCCAACCTCGAGGATGCGGGCACACGCGACACCGCGCGCGAGGGTTCGCACCGCGACATCGACTGGATGGCGGAGCAGCTCGGCCGCACAGTCCACGACCCCATGGCGCTCTACGCCGCCCAGCAGCACGCCTCGCTCGACGCCGCCGCTGCAGAGCTCCACCTGCCCACCCTCGACACCTCAGGAGGTACCCGATGAGGACCCGTGACGAGCTCGTCACTCTTGCCCAAGACGCCCTGCGCACCCTCGGCGTCCCGGACTCCGCCCTCGGGCCGAGCGGCACCACCCTACGTGCCCGCTCCCCGCTCGTCGACGCCGAGCTGTTCGACGTCCGGGCGACCTCACCGGACGAGGTGGCGGGCATCGTCGAGAGCGCGCACCGGGCCTTCCTCGAGTGGCGCCTGGTCCCGGCACCCGTCCGCGGACGGGTCGTGAAGCGGCTGAGCGAACTGATCGACGAGAACAAGGAGACCCTCGCCGACCTCGTCACCATCGAGGTCGGCAAGATCCGCTCGGAGGCCCTGGGCGAGGTCCAGGAGATGGTCGACATCTGCGACTTCGCCGTCGGGCTCTCCCGCCAGCTCTACGGCAGGACCATGCCGTCCGAGCGCGCCGGGCACCGCCTCCAGGAGGTCTGGCACCCGCTCGGGGTGGTCGGGGTGATCTCGGCGTTCAACTTCCCCGTGGCGGTGTGGTCGTGGAACACCTCGGTGGCACTCGTCTGCGGCGACCCGGTGGTGTGGAAGCCGTCCGAGCTCGCCCCGCTGTGCGCGCTCGGCTGCGACGCCCTGCTGCACCAGGCGATCGCCGAGGAGGGGGCACCTGAGGGCATCCACCAGCTCCTCCTCGGTGGCCGCGACGTCGGCAACGCCCTCGTCGAGGACCCGCGCGTCGCGCTCCTCAGCGCGACCGGCTCCACCCGGATGGGCAGCGAGGTCGGCCCGAAGGTGGCGTCCCGATTCGGCCGCTCGCTCCTCGAGCTCGGGGGGAACAACGCCGTCATCGTCGCCCCGTCCGCAAACCTCGACCTCGCCGTCAGCTCCATAGTCTTCGCCGCCGCGGGCACGGCCGGGCAACGGTGCACCTCGATGCGGCGACTCATCGTCCACGAGTCGCTCGCGGACGAGCTGATGACCCGTTTGGAGAGGGCCTTCGCCTCACTCACCGTCGGAGACCCGTTCGCCGACGGCACCCTGGTCGGCCCGCTCGTGAACGAGCGCGCGTTCACCGCCATGCAGGATGCGCTGGAGGCCGTGCGCGCCCAGGGGGGCGAGGTCATCGTGGGCGGCGAGCGCGCGGACGTCGCAGCCAATGGCTACTGGGCGCGGCCCGCACTCGTCCGGGTTCCGAGCCAGGAGGGGATCGTGCTGCAGGAGACCTTCGCCCCGATCCTCTACGTGCTGACCTACTCCGAACTGGACGAGGCGCTAGCCATGCACAACGGCGTGAGCCAGGGCCTCTCGGCGGGCATCTTCACGTCCGACCAGGCGGAGGCCGAGCGATTCCTCGGCCCCGACGGCGCGGACACCGGCATCGCCAACGTCAACGTCGGCACCTCGGGCGCCGAGATCGGCGGGGCATTCGGCGGGGAGAAGGAGACCGGCGGCGGGAGGGAGTCCGGCTCGGACGCCTGGCGGAACTACATGCGGCGCTCCACCAACACGATCAACTTCTCAGGAGTGGTCCAGCTCGCCCAGGGCGTGGACTTCGGCTGACGCCCAGCTCTGGACATCTCTACCGCAGAGGAGTACCCTTCAACGCTTGATGGGGGCCTTTGGTCCCAAGCTCGTCAAGGAGGCAAGGAGGGTTGCGATGATGGAGGTCCACGGCAGGACGCTTCCGCTGGAGCCGCAGGAGTTCGAGGGAGAGCTGATCACCCCGGGACACCCCGACTATGACGCTCGTCGTGCAGTGTGGAACGGCATGATCGATCGCAGGCCTGCGGTGATCGCACGCTGCGCGAGCACGGACGACGTGATCCGCTGCGTCCAGTCTGCCCGTGCCCACGACGTCGCCGTCTCCGTGCGGTGCGGCGCGCACAGCGTGGCCGGCTTCGGGACCAACGACGACGGCATTGTCATCGACCTCTCGCCGTTGAAGCACGTCGCGGTGGATCCGCGCAACCGGACCGCCACGGCAGGCGGCGGTGTCACCTGGGGGGAGCTGGATGCGGCCACCCAGGGATTCGGCCTGGCGACGCCGGGCGGCGTGTTCTCCCGTACCGGGATCGGCGGCCTCACGCTCGGGGGAGGTTTCGGGTGGCTCCGCAATCCGTACGGCCTCAGCTGTGACAACCTCACCGCGGCAACCGTCGTGACCGCGGCCGGCGAGATCGTCCACGCCGGCGAGGGAGAGAACGCGGACCTGCTGTGGGGCCTGCGCGGCGGCGGGGGCAACTTCGGCGTGGTCACGGAGTTCACCTTCCGGCTGCACCCCGTGGGCCCCGACGTCATGTTCGTGTTCGCGTTCTTCGACGGCAGTGGCGAGAGGATGCACGAGGCCATCCGCTTCTACCGCGACTTCGCGGCTGCTGCACCCGAACCCGTGAGCAGCATCGGCTTCGCGGGCGTTTTCCCGCCCGGTGCGGACATGTTCGCCGCCGAACTGCACGGCAGGCCCTTCTTCGGCATCGGCGCCCTCCATGCCGGGCCACCCGAGGAGGGCCGGGTGGCCCTCCAGCCCATCCTCGACTTCCGGGCCCCCCTCGCCGACTTCAGCGGCGTCATGCCGTACGTCGACGCACAACAGGCATTCGACGAGGACTATCCCGACGGCTGGCGCTACTACTGGAAGTCGACCAACGTCCTCACACTGGACGAGGACGCGATCGACGTCATCGTCCGGCACGCGCGCCGCCAGCCGTCGCCGCACTCGACCACGGACCTGTGGCACATCGGGGGTGCCGTGGCGCGGGTTCCGGAGGGCGCGACCGCCTTCCAAGGCCGGCGCGCCGCGTTCCTCATCAACCCCGAGGCCAACTGGGAGCACCCGGAGGACGACGCCGCGAACATCGCCTGGGTGCGGGAGTTGCTGACCGCCCTGCGGCCCTTCTCCGACGGGAGCCGCTACCTCAACTTCGCTGGCCTTCAGGAGGAGGGCGGAGAGATGATGCGCAGCGCCTACGGGGCGCAGTACGGGAGACTGGTGGAACTGAAGCGCCGCTTCGATCCCACCAACCTCTTCCGGCTCAACCAGAACATCGCGCCGTAGCTCCTCGGCCGGCGGGAGCAGTCGCCGCACAGTACCCCTCAGGGGCACAATGGTCTGGTGCCAGCAGCGATGGACCTGAGGAAGTTCGCTTGGCTGTCCATCGGCGCGGCGGTCGTCACCATCGCGCTGAAGACGGCCGCGTGGGTGATGACCGGCTCGGTGGGCCTCCTCTCGGATGCCGCCGAGTCAGTGGTCAACCTCGTCGCCGCGGTCGTGGCACTCATCGCCCTGACCGTCGCGGCCAGCCCCGCGACCGACCGGTACACGTACGGCCGGACCAAGGCGGAGTACTTCTCGGCAGCCATCGAGGGCATGATGATCTTCGTCGCCGCCTCGGTCATCCTCGTCAGCGCGGTGGAGCGGTTCATCAACCCCCGGCCCTTGGAGAACGTGGGGATCGGCCTCCTCGTATCGATGGTGGCGGCGGCGGTGAACGGCGCGGTCGCGCTCGTCCTGCTGCGCGCCGGCCGGCGCTACCGGTCGCTGACCCTCGCCGCCGACGGGCACCATCTCATGACCGACGTCGTCACGTCGGTGGGCGTCGTGGTGGGCGTGGGGCTCGTGTGGCTCACCGGCTGGGACCGGCTCGACCCCATCGTCGCGTTCGCCGTGGGCGTCAACATCATCGTCACCGGTATCCGGCTCCTCACAGAGTCGATGCGGGGCCTGCTGGACGTCACCATCCCGGAGGAGGAGAACGCGCGGATCACCGAGATCCTCCGCAGGCACACCACGGAACAGACGGGCTTTCACGGCCTCCAGACCCGCGTCTCCGGCCGGGAGCGGTACGCCAGCGTGCACGTGCTGGTCCCCGACGACTGGACCGTCCACCGCGGCCACGCGTTCATCGACGAGGTGGAGCGTGAGTTGAGGGAGGCCGTGCCGGGCCTGATCGTGCTCACCCACCTCGAACCGATCAGCGACCCTGCCTCCTACGAGGACATCCCGCTCGGGCACGTCGAGATCCACCTGGCCGGCAGCATGGACCACGACACCTCCGAAGCACCACCACGCGGCGAAACCGGCACCGGTTGACGCGCCGGTTACGGTGAAGCCGTGGAACCCGCGATCAGCCTCCTCCACCCGCTCGGCGGCCAGGTCGACGTGCCCACCACAGCGCCGGCGTCCGTCGCGGACCTTGCTCTCGACAGGGTGCTCGCGACCCTTCTGGCGGGACGAGCCGAGTACCACCTGGAGGAGTGGTTCTGGGCCCCACTGCGCACCGCGGACGCGGTGGAGTACCGGCAGGAGGCCATGCGGGACCTTCAGCGCCCCGAGGTGGGCGACGCGGTCCGGGACTTCTCCGAGGGCGTCGGCCGCGTCCGCCACGCGCTGGCCAACGTGGCGGGCTTCCGCCACGCCGTGCAGCGCCGGGCGACCTTCCTCGATGCCGCGACCACCTGGGTGGCCACGGTCCAGCGCTTCGCCGCGACTCTGGCGGGCGCCCACCCCACGTCCCGCGCTCTCGGTGGCCTCGCCGGGAGCGTCGCCGAAGTAGTGGCCTCGGCGGACTTCGTCGCCTTGGCGGCGGACTCCGCCAAGACCCGCGCCGCCGTCGACTCGATTGTCTACCGCCTGCATGTCGCGGGCGACCGCGTGGAGGTGAGCCGGGCGAGCGGCGCCGAGGGCGACTACTCGGCCGAGATCGAAGCCGTCTTCGACCGCTTCCGGCAGGGCTCGGTGCGCTCCTACGTCGACCACGTCTCCGAGCGCGCGGGGATGGACCACATCGAGGAGGCGGTCGCGGACCGGGTGGCGGGGTTGTACCCGCGACAGTTCGCGCTGCTGGAGCGGTTCGCCGCGGAGCACCGGGGCTTCGTGGACCCGTCCCTCCTCGCCGCGGAGCGCGAGCTGCAGTTCCACCTCGTGGGCCTGGCGTTCGCGGAGAGGTTGAGGGCCTCCGGCCTGCCCGTGTGCTGGCCCGAGGTCTCCACGGACCGGACCCTCGACCTCGTGGGGGCCCACGACCCGGCACTGGCGATCCAACGGCCCAGCCACCCGCTCGTGGCCAACGACCTCCGCTTGGCGGACGAGCAGGTGGCGGTGGTGACCGGCCCGAACCAGGGCGGGAAGACCACCTTCGCGCGCATGGCCGGGGCGATCGTCCACCTCGCCGCCCTCGGCCTGCCGGTACCGGCGGAACGGGCCCGCATCCCGCTGCCGGACAGGGTGCTCACCCACTTCGGGCGGACCGAGGACCTCGCCGACCAGCGAGGCGCCCTCGAGGACGACCTCGTACGCCTCCGCGAGATCCTGAGCTCCGCGACCCCACGGAGCCTCCTGGTCCTCAACGAGGTGTTCGCCTCCACCACGGTCGCCGACGCCGTTCAGCTCTCCCGCGCCACGCTGGAGCGCATCCTCGCCCTCGGTTGCGGCTGCATCTGGGTGACGTTCCTGACCGAGCTGGCCGAGGTGCCGGGGGTGGTCAGCCTCGTCAGCCAGGTGGACCCTGCCGACCCCTCGGTCCGCACCTTCCGGGTGGTGCAGCAGGCGGCCGGCGGCCCGACCTGGGCGGAGGCCCTCGCCGTCGCCGAGGGCCTGGACCCGGAGACGCTGCGGCGGAGGCTCGCCCGATGAGGATCCATCTGCTCACCCCCGACGGCGCACCACCCCTCCCGTTCCGTGACCTCGACGATGGCGACGCCGACCTCGCCCGTGACCTCGGCCTCGACGACGTCGTGGGCGCCATGGCGGGCGGGGACGCCTTCGTCCGCGACGTCGCGCGCGATGTCCTCCTCCGCCCGCTCACCGACCTCGCGGCGATCCGGTGGCGTCAGGACGTGCTCGGCGACTCCCTCGCCCACTCCGACGCCATCCGCGAGCTGTACCGGATCGCAACCGATGCCGTCGGAGCGGAGACCCGGGTGCGGGGCTGGTGGATCTCCTCGGAGCCCAGCTCGGTGCTCGGACGGTCCGTGGCGGTGATGCGGGCCCTGCTGGACCCCCTCCGCGCGCTGCGCCAGTGGGCCGGGGTCCACGGGCCCGGCCTGGCGTCCGCCGGACTGCGCGCACTGGTCGAGGAGATCACGCGCACCCTGCCCGAGGACTGGTTCCGGGAGGTGGAGACCCACCTCGCCCGGCTCTCGAATCCCGATGTCGTGATGACGGCCCGCCTCGGCGCCACCGGCCGCGGGTCGGGGTACGTCCTGACCGGGATGGAGCCCGCCCGCCGGTCCTGGCTGGGCCGCACGAAGTCGGATGACACCACGGTCGCCGTCCCGCCGTCGGACACCGCTGGCGGCCAGGCCCTCACCGAGTTGCGTGAGCGTGGGCTCCGTCCCGTGGCCAACGCGCTGGCCCAGTCCACCGAACAGGTGCTCGCGTCCTTCGCCCAGGTGCGCCGCGAGGCGGCGTTCTTCACGGGGTGCGTCGCGCTCGAGGAGCAGCTGCGCGGCCTCGGGATGCCGACGGCGCTGCCCGAGCTTCGGCCCGAGGGGCGTGAGCTGGGGGCACACGCGCTCTATGACGTCGGCCTGGCGGTGCGCTCCCGTCAGTCCGTCGTCGGCAACCACCTCGAGGCGGACGGGCGGGCGGCCGTGATCGTCACCGGCGCCAACCAGGGTGGGAAGTCCACTCTGCTGCGCGCAGTCGGCCTCGCGCAGGTCATGGCCCAGTCCGGGATGCTCGTGGGGGCGGACGGCCTGCGGGTGTCGGTCGCGGAGCGGGTGCACACCCACTTCCGGCGGGAGGAGGACGACAGGCTGCGCAGCGGCAAGCTCCGCGAAGAGCTGGCGCGAATGGGCGCGATCGTGGACCGCGCCTCGCCGGGAGACCTCGTGCTCTCCAACGAGTCATTCGCGTCCACGAACGAGCGGGAGGGGTCCAGGATCGCGCACCAGCTCGTGGAGGGCCTGGTGGAGGGTGGGTTGCGCGTCGCAATGGTGACGCACCTGACCGAGTTCAGCCGGTCCCTGGCCGACGAGCGCCGCGACGACGTGCTCTTCCTACGAGCCGATCGCGCGCCCGACGGTTCGCGAACCTTCCGGGTGGTGCCGGGCGAGCCCCTGCCCACCAGCTTCGGCATGGACCTGTGGGATGAGATCTTCGGGAGTGAGCTCAGTCCGTGAGCTCGATGTCCACCATCAGGTGAGTGGCCAGGTCCTCGAGCCCACGGCGCAGGTCCTCGATCGCCGCCTCGTCGGGAAGCACAACTGTCGCGACAGCCTCAAAGGTGAGCCCCCCGGCCATCGGAGCGTCGCGCAGTGCAGTGGACAGTTCCTCGATGCTGGCGCCGACATCGGAGAGCACGCTCGTGACCGCGTGGAGCAGGCCGGGCTGGTCGCTGCCCATCAACTGAACGCCGACTCGCGGGCCCCCGGGCATGGCGCTGTCGCCCGCCCCGGCCACCGTGACCTGCAGCGTGCCATCCTCGCCCAGGTCGGCGAGTGCGCGGCGCAGGCCCACCACCTGCTGTTCGGGCAGTTCCACCTCGACGATGCCGGCGAAGCGACCGCCCAGGCGAGCCATCCGGCTGCGCTCCCACGAGCCGCCGTGGGCGGAGATGGCGCCGGAGAGGACTTCGACGAGGCCGGGACGGTCGTCGCCGATCGCCGTGAGCACGAGCGTTGACATCTGTCCAGACTAGACCCACTCCCGGCTCTCGCGGGAGGGGAGCGCACGCTCCAGCTCCTCCAGCCAGGTATGGGCGCCGGCGTCGGACGGTGCCCGCCACTCGCCGCGCGGCGACAGCGACCCACCCGCCATCACCTTCGGGCCGTTCGGCAGGGCAGTGCGCTTGAACTGCGCGAAGCCGAAGAACCGCCTGAGGAACACCTCCATCCAGCGGCGGATGGTGGGCAGGTCGTAGGCGTAGCGTCCGTCGTCCGGGAATCCCGGGGGCCACGTGCCCGCCTCGGCGTCCCTCCAGGCGTGGTACGCGAGGAATGCGATCCGCGAGGGCCGCATCCCGTGGCGGAGCACCCAGTACAGCGCGAAGTCATGGAGGGAGTACGGGCCGATGGCGTCCTCGGTGCTCTGCGGCCCCTCCATACCCGCCGGCACAAGCTCGGGGGAGATCCGCGTGTCCAGCACGGACCGCAGGACCTCACCCACCTCCTGATCGAACTCCCCGGAGGCGATCACCCACCGCACGAGGTGCTGGATGAGGGTCTTGGGGACCCCGGTGTTCACGGCGTAGTGGGACATCTGGTCGCCCACCCCGTACGTCATCCACCCGAGCGCCATCTCGGACAGGTCGCCAGTGCCCACCACGATGCCGTGGCGCTGATTCGCCAGCCGGAACAGGTAGTCGGTGCGCAGCCCCGCCTGGACGTTCTCGAATGTGACGTCGTAGGCAAGCTCCCCGGCGGCGAACGGGTGCCCCATCCGCTCGAGCAGCTCCCTGGCGGCGGGCCGGATGTCGATCTCCTCGAAGGTGATCCCGAGCGCCCTGCCCAGAGCCCAGGCGTTCGTGCGGGTGTGCTCCGAGGTCGCGAAGCCCGGCAGGGTGAACCCGAGGATGTCCGTGCGCGGCCTGCCCAGCCGGTCCATCGCACGGGCGGCCACGAGGAGCGCGTGCGTGGAGTCCAGCCCGCCCGACACCCCGATGACCAGCTTCGGCGCCCCGATGAACGCCATCCGCTGCTGCAGCGCGGACACCTGGATGTTGAAGGCCTCGTAGCAGTCCTGCGCCAGCAGTGCCGGATCGTCCGGCACGAAAGGGAAGCGGTCCACCTGACGGCGCAGGCCGATGTCACCGCAGGGTGGGTCGAGGCGGAACCCGACGTTGCGGAACCGTGCGACGGTGGCGGCGTGCACGCGGCGGTTGTCATCGAAGGTGCCCTGCCGGATCCGCTCCTGCCGCAGCAGGTCGACGTCTATGTCGGCCACAGTCCGGCACGCCACTTGGGAGAACCGCTCGCCCTCGGCGAGAAGGCGGCCGTTCTCGTGGATCATGGTCTGCCCGTCCCACGACAGGTCGTTGGAGGACTCCCCCAGCCCGGCCGCGGCGTAGACGTGGGCGGCCAGCGCGCGCGACGACGCCGAACTGCTCATGAGGTGGCGGTCCGCGTCCCTGCCCACCGTGACAGGGCTGCCGGAGAGGTTGGCGAGCACGGTCGCGCCCGCGAGGGCCGCCTCCGCGGACGGCGGGATCGGCACCCACAGGTCCTCGCACACCTCGGCGTGGAGGACGAACCCGGGCACGTCGTCGGCAGCGAACAGGAGGTCCGCGCCGAAGGGCACTTTCTTGCCCGCCACCGCGATGTCCTCGCCGTGGACGTCGTCACCGGGGGCGAACCAGCGGCGCTCGTAGAACTCGCGGTAGGTGGGCAGCAGCGACTTCGGGACGACGCCGAGCACCCCGCCACGATGGACGACGACCGCGCAGTTGTACAGGCGGTTCCCCTTCCGCAGCGGCGCACCGACGACGAGGACGGGCAGCAGGTCCGCCGACCCTTCCACCAGCGTGGTGAGCGCCGCGTCGACGGCGTCGAGGAGGGCGTCCTGCAGGAACAGGTCGTCCACCGAGTAGCCCGAGATGCCGAGTTCCGGGAACACGGCGAGAGCGACGCCGTCGTCATGGCAGGCCCTGGCCTGCTCGAGGACGGCGACGGCGTTGCGGTGGGGGTCGGCGAGGGCCACCGGGACCGTGACGGCGGCGACCCGCACGAACCCGTGGCCGTAGGCGGAGAAGAAGCTCGCGGTCATGGCCGCAGTGTCCCACGTCGCCCCTATGCCGCGAGACCCTCCAGCACCTCGAGCACCTCCGCCTTGCGCGGCGCACCGACGATCCGGTGCCGTACAACCCCGGCGCCGTCGAGGACGAGGACCGTGGGCGTGCGGGTCACGTCGAACCTGTCCACGAGCTCGAGACGGGACTCGGCGTCCACGTCGACGTGCACCACGCCGGCCACCGCAGCCGCGATCGTGCCCAGCAGGGCCCGCGTGCCGCGGCACGGGGCGCAGACCGCGGTGGAGAACTGGACGAACGTGGCGTGCGGCCCGAGGGCGGTGCCGAGGTCGCCGGACGTGAGGCGATCCGTGCCGGCGAGGGCTCGGGCCCTGCCGTCGGTGAGGCGACGGTACAGCCCGAACGCGCCGGCGAGGGCGACAGCGAGGAGGACGACGATCAGCCCGGTCATGGCGTCACCAGCTGCCGCCGGAGCCGCTGGACCCGAAGGAAGAGTTCGCAGCCGAGGCAGAAGTCGAAGACCGCGTTGAGCAGGGCGGCCACGAGGGCGAAGCCGGCGGCCACGAGGAACACCGGCTCCGCTCCCAGCAGGCCGCCGGCGAGTGCCACCAGCGCGAACACGAGACCGACGGCCTGGGCGAACCGGGGTGGGCGGGGGTCCTCCAACTCGGACGGCGGTACCAGGCGAGGGCGGACGAAGCGGCGGAACACCCAGCCCCACGGCTGCCGGTGCACGCCGAGCAGGGCGCCGGCGGCGAAGGCGAGGAGCTGGATCGCGAGTGGGGCGAGGCCCCACGGGAGGCCGAGGACGAGGGCGGTGACGAGGATGACGGCGGTGACCGCGGCCGCGAACCGGGGTCCGCGGGGGTCGATGTGACTGGAGGACATGGTTTTCCTTCGAGGCGGGGCGCGGCGGGAGCCGCGCGGGACGGGGAGGGCCGAAGGTGGGTCGCTGAGGCGGTGCTGGGCGCGTCGGGTGCCTGCGGGGGCCGGGGCGGTCGCTCTCAGCGACAGCGCATACAGCAGGAACACGTCGGGACGCCGAAGTGCTTCCGCTGCGCGATGTCTACCATGGACAGCAGTTTAGCAAGCAAAGGACCAAGGTCCCAAGCCTCTGTCCACGCCGGTCACGTCAGCCGGCGATCGCCCGCACCGATTCGATGGTGTCCGCCTCGGCGGCGGTTCTGTCGTCGCGGTAGCGCAGCACCCGCGCGAAGCGCAGGGCCAGTCCGTCGGGGTAGCGGGAGGAGCGCTGCACCCCGTCGAACGCGACCTCGACCACCTGCTCCGGCCGCGGGATCCGCCAGGCGCGGGACGAGGGCGTCCGCCGGGACCGCGTCCTCGAGGGCCGCGAACCGCTCGGTGGCGGGGACGTCGATCTTGCCGTCGACGGCGACCTCGCCGGCCAGCCCCGCCAGCGCCGTCGTACCACCGCGGAGTGCGGCCGCCGCGATGGGACCGGACAGGGCACTGAACATCGCGGCGCGCCGGGAGAGTCGTTCGAGGGCCGCGTCGACCTCGGCGGGCGTCAGCGACGGCGATGGAGGTTGCGACGAGGTCGGACAGGACAATGGACCCATCCTGCCGTCCGACAGCGCCGGGCGCTCGCGGCGCGGCCACCGAAGTTCCGCCCAGCGCCTCCACCTGCCACGTAAGCTGATCAGGTGATCTCCGACGGCCTCGTCCTCACCCTCGCCGGGATGCTGGTTGCCTTCGCGTTCCTCGGGCTGATGGCGCTCTCCACGACCGCGATGTCAGGCGCCATACAGCGGTGGTTCCCCACCGAGGAACCCGCGCCCCCACCACCACGCACCGCGCCGGACGACACCGCCGTCGCGATCGCGATCGCCGCCGCCCACCTCCACAAGTGACAGGGACGAGACATGTCGAAGCGCAAGGTTGACTTCATGATCACGGCCTTCCGGGACGGTTTCCAGTCCGTCTACGGGGCCCGGGTCTTCACCGACGACTTCATCCCCGCGGTCGAGGCCGCCGCGGCAGCGGGCATCCGCCACTTCGAGGCGGGGGGCGGCGCCCGGTTCCAGTCCACGTACTTCTACAGCAACGAGGACTCCTTCGAGATGATGGACCGGTTCCGCGCCGCCGCCGGCCCGGACGCCGACCTCCAGACCCTCTCCCGGGGCGTCAACGTGGTGGGCCTGAGTTCCCAGAGCAGGGACATCATCCGGCTGCACGCCAAGCTGTTCGCCAAGCACGGGATCACCACGATCCGGAACTTCGACGCGCTCAACGACGTCAACAACCTCGTGGACTCCGGGCAGGCGATCGTGGACGCCGGCGCGCGCCACGAGGTGTGCGTGACCATGATGTCCCTCCCCGAGGGGGTCACCGGCGCACACGACCCCGACTTCTACGAGAAGACCCTGCGGGACATCCTCGACGCGGACATCCCCTTCGGTTCCGTCTGCTTCAAGGACGCCTCCGGCACCTCCACCCCGGCGGTGGTCCACGAGACTGTGAAGCGCGCCCGGAAGCTCCTGCCGGAGGGTACCCACATCGTGTTCCACTCGCATGACACCGCCGGTGTGTGCGTGGCCCAGTACCTCGCCGCCCTCGACGCCGGCGCGGACCAGATCGACCTGTCCATGGCCCCCGTCTCCGGCGGCACCTGCCAGGTGGACATCATGACGATGTACCACGCGCTGCGCGGCACCGAGTACACCCTCGGCATCGATCCGGACAAGGTCTACGGGGCCGAGGAGGTCTTCAAGGAGTGCATGAAGGACTACTTCGTGCCCCCGGAGGCCCGCACGGTCGAGCCGCTGATCCCGCTGTCCCCCATGCCCGGCGGCGCACTGACCGCCAACACCCAGATGCTCCGCGACAACGGCCTGATGGACCGGTACGACGAGATCGCGCGGAACATGGGCGAGACCATCATGAAGGGTGGCTTCGGCACCTCGGTGACGCCCGTGTCCCAGTTCTACTTCCAGCAGGCCTTCAACAACACGATGGCCGGACCGTGGCAGAAGTTCGCCGACGGCTACGGGAAGATGGTGCTCGGCTACTTCGGCCGCACCCCCGTGCCCCCGGATCCCGAGGTGGTCGAGGCCGCCCGGGTCCAGATGGGCATGGAGCCCACCGACCGCCTCGTCGCCGACATCAACGACGAGAACCCGGAACTCGGCGTCGAGGCCGCGAAGAAGATGCTCCTGGCGGGCGGGATCACGGACCTCTCCGAGGAGAACATCTTCATCGCGGCCACCTGCCGCGACAAGGGCATCCAGTTCCTCAAGGGCGAGGCCAAGGCCAACGTCCGGAAGATCGAGCCCGAGCCCGAGCCCGCTCCCGCCGCTCCTGCCACCCCCGCCCAGCCCGACGGCGTCACCGTCACCGTGAACGGCAAAGCCTACGCCGTGCGGTTCGAGGGTGACAGGGCCGTCGTCAACGGCAAGGCCTACGATGTCACCGTCACGCCCGGGGTCGACGACGGCGCCGCGCCCGCGTCCACCCCGTCCACCCCGTCCACCGCGTCCGCCTCCGCCCCCACTGCGACCGTGGTCGCCGTGACGGCCCCGATGCCCGGGCTCGTGCTGCGCCTGACGGCGCAGGAGGGCGACATCGTCGAACTGCATGACGAGCTCCTGGTGCTGGAGGCGATGAAGATGGAGAGCCGGATCTCGGCCACGGCGGCCGGCACGGTGCGGGCCGTCCTCGTCAAGCAGGGGGACCAGGTGAAGGCCGGGGACGTGCTGGTCGAGATCGAGGCGTGATGAGCTTCCTCGACTCATTGCTCGAACTCTGGAGGACCACCGGCATCTACGGCTTCCTGCAGGCGGGGGGCTGGGGCAACGTCGTGATGATCGGCGTCGGGCTGCTGCTCATCTGGCTCGCCATCACGAAGAAGTTCGAGCCGCTGCTGCTGATTCCCATCGGGACGGGCGCGGTGCTGTCCAACATCCCGTTCGCGGGCATCGCGAGCCGCACCGTCCAGACGGTCGGCGAGGACGGCCAGGTGGTGGTTGACGTCTATGGCGGGTTCATCGGCCAGTTCTACGACTTCGGTATCGCCTCCGGCCTGTTCCCCCTGCTCATCTTCCTCGGCGTGGGAGCGATGACGGACTTCGGGCCGCTGCTCGCGAACCCGAAGACCCTCCTGCTGGGCGCGGCAGCCCAGTTCGGCATCTTCTTCGCGCTGTTCGGGACGGTGCTGCTCGAGCTGCTCCCGGGCTTCTCGTTCGTGACGCGGTCTGACGGCCAACCGATGGCGGACTCGATCCTCCACGTGGCCGGATCCATCGGCATCATCGGCGGCGCGGACGGCCCCACCGCCATCTTCACCGCCTCGCGGCTCGCGCCCGAGTATCTCGGACCCATCGCGGTCGCGGCCTACTCCTACATGGCCCTGGTCCCGATCATCCAGCCCCCGATCATGCGCGCGCTCACCACCCCGGAGGAGCGGCGGATCGAGATGAAGCAGCTGCGCGACGTCTCCAAGGCGGAGCGCATCGTCTTCCCGATCGTCGTGCTGGTGCTGTGCATCCTCATCCTGCCGAGCGCGACCCCGCTCGTGGGCATGCTCATGTTCGGCAACCTGCTGAAGGAATCGCTGGTCACCGACCGGCTCTCCGACACCGCCCAGAACGCCCTCATGAACGCCGTGACGATCATGCTGGGCCTCGCGGTGGGATCGAAGATGTCAGCCGACGTCTTCCTCAACCTCGCCACGCTCGGGATCCTGGCCCTCGGCCTGGTCGCCTTCACGGTAGGCACGAGCTCCGGGGTCCTGATGGCCAAGGTCATGAACCGGTTCAGCACCAGTCCGATCAACCCGCTCATCGGTTCCGCCGGCGTGTCCGCCGTACCCATGGCCGCACGGGTCTCCAACAGGATCGGGCTCGAGGAGAACCCCGACAACTACCTGCTCATGCACGCCATGGGCCCGAACGTCGCCGGTGTGATCGGTTCTGCCGTGGCCGCGGGCGTGTTGCTGACCCTCGTCCCCGCGCTGGCGGGCTAGCCCTCCTCTGGCCCGTGGCGCGGGGGCTCCGTACCCTCCTCGAGGTGCGCCGCGATCGCTCGGGGGGACAGAACGCCGACGGCCGCCCGGCACCACGCGTCGGATGGTGGCGTGCGCTGCGTGGGCCCGACTCCAGTGGGGCGTTGGAATGCCCGCCAAACGGCAGGGGTGGCGAAGGCTGCTCGGGAGTGGGAACTCCCTCGCGGGGACATGAGATTGGCTACTGAGGCGAACCAGTCTCACGTCCCCAACGGCGTGTCCGCACCCCAACGACCCGACCCCACGCGGCTCCGGTGCTCCTCGCCCGGTGGAATCTGTTCATCCCTCTCGCGAAGCCGCTGTCCGCCCTCAGCCGACCCGGGTGACCGGGACCTCCAGCGGGACCTCTGCCCCATCGTCCCGCACCGGGCAGTGCTGCATCGTGATCAGGTCTTCGCGCTCATACAGTCGGAGGATCACGGCCACATGCCGATGATGATGCCGCGCCTGGAATCAGAGTTGGAAGGGAGCAGGGGATGCGGTTGAATCGAACCCATGCCACTGCACGGAGAGTACGTCCCCAGCCCCCGCGAGTACGTCCGCAAGCAGGTCGAGGAGTTCGAGTCCTCCGACGGCACCCGCGGCCACCTCATGCGCGGCTACCCGATCGTGGTGATCACGATGCGCGGCGCCCGCTCCGGCACCCTCCGCAAGGTCCCCCTCATGCGGGTGGAGCACGGCGGCCGGTACGCCATCATCGCCTCCATGGGCGGCGCCCCCACCCACCCGCTCTGGTACCACAACCTGAAGGCCCACCCCGAGGCCGTCCTCCAGGACGGCGCGCAGCGCATCGACGTCCTCGCCCGCGAACTCGAGGGCGAGGAACGCCCGGAGTGGTGGGAGCGCGCCGTCACCGCGTTCCCCGACTACGCGGACTACCAGCGGAGGACCGACCGCCTCATCCCGGTGTTCCTGCTCGAGCCCGCCCCACCGGTGCGGGACTTCGCCCCCTGACGTGGAGCCGGTCGCGGCTCTCGAGAGGATCGCGTTCCTGATGGACCGCGAACTCCGCGACCAGGACGACGACGTGCTGGCGGAGCTGAGGGCTGCGCCGTCGGCCCTCGTGACGGTTCCCGGGGCGGTGCACTCGTTCGAACCCCGTTCGAAGGCCGCCCGCGAGCGCGCCGAGGAGGTTGCGGCGGTGGTCGCGAGTGCGGGGGCAGACTGGATCGTTACGTCCCTCAGCCGCTGACGTCCGGCATCCGCCCCAGGAACTGGTGCGGATCCAGGGCCGGCCGGTTCGACTCGCGCATGCGCTTGCGATACGAGTCGGCGATGCTGCCCACGTACAGCCAGCCCATCAGGTGCTCCCGAGCGGTGAGGCCGTGCGCTGCGCGCACCGGCGGGCTGTTCGCCAACAGGCCCGTGCGCCACATGACACCCCACCCGGCCTGCCACAGCGCCAGCTCGAGCAGGTGGCCTGCCCCGGCGGCGGTGGCGTGCTGTTCCCACTCCGGCACCTGTGGATGGTCCTTGGGACTCGCGACGATCGCAATGAGCAGTTCGGCACGGAAGGGCTTGGGGTTGTAGTCGCCGGGCTCGCGCACCTGACCTGCCGCCGCATCCAGTGCTTCGCCGAGTCTCTTCCTGTCGTCGCCGCGCAGGATGGTCAACCGCCAGGGACGCAACGCCTTGTGGTCGGCGACAGGCGTGACGGCCGCAAGGAGTTCCAGGAGTTCGTCATCGGTGGGGGTCTCGGGACCCACCTTCGAAACCGACCGCCGGGTCGCCATCGATTCGAGTACCGGGTCGGAGAAGAACTTCATGGCTGCCATTGTGACCCGCCATGCGCCATGGCTGCCAGCGAGGGGCAAGGAGGTCCGGGCGCCGGCCGCGGGCGCCTCAGGACCGGTCGGAGCAGGAGAAGTCGTAGTCGTAGCCGCGCATCACCCACTGGGTGAGGGTGACGTCGCCGCCCGTGAGGGCCGGCCGGGAGTCGCAGTACGCCTCCGCGGTCCTGAGGTTGACGGCTCCGGCGATCCAGCTGTCGAGCCGGGCGAGCGCACCGACGAGACCGTTCGCCCCCACGATCCGGTTCCACTGGTAGGAGGTGGAGTACAGGCCCACCTCCGCGCCGAGTGACACGTAGAGCGCGACCATCCCCTCGAGAGCCGCCGCGTTCCGCTCGAGCCCGTCGACGCCGGACTGCCACGTGTTCGCGGTCTCGACGTCCAGCCACACCACGGTGTCCGCGAGGTCCACGTCCACGCCGGCCACGCCAGCCGCCTCGTCGTACAGTCCGGCGGACCACTCCGCCCGGTTCCAGCCGTACTGCCACGAGCAGGCGAGGTCGTTGACGCCCACGCCGGCCACGGCGCAGGCCTGCGCAGCGCCGTCGACGTCGTTGTACGGATTGGCCGGGTCGGTGGCCACCGGCCACGTGGTGACGTCGTACTCCTCGAGCACGGCACCCGGGTTGGCGGTGTTGACGT
>JBNJCY010000020.1:0-19053 GCA_051744325.1 Actinomycetota bacterium | reverse complement strand
CGGAACATGCCCGGGGCACGCTGCGTTGTAGCGTGGGGTGGGACACCACCACCGCGGACGTCGCGGCCTTCGTCGCGGTCGTCGGAGACGTCGTCGGGCGCGCACGGCGCGCCCACCGAGCCTGAGGGAGCCGATGCAGGTCCTTGCCGCACTGTCCGGGGGAGTGGACTCCGCCGTCGCCGCCGCGCGCGCCCTCGACGGGGGCCACGACGTCGTCGGCGTCCACATGGCGCTGTCGCGCTCCCGGGCGGAGCACCGCACGGGGTCCCGGGGCTGCTGCTCGATCGAGGACGCCTCCGACGCGCGGCGTGCCGCCGACGTTCTCGGGATCCCGTTCTACGTGTGGGACCTGTCCGAGGAGTTCGAGGAGACCGTGGTCGCGGACTTCCTGGGCGAGTACGCCGCCGGGCGCACCCCGAACCCGTGCGTGCGGTGCAACGAGCACATCAAGTTCTCCGCCCTCCTCGACCGGGGGCTGGCGCTGGGGTTCGACGCCGTCGCCACGGGACACTATGCGCGGATACTGCCGGGTCCCGAGCTGCACCGCTCGCTCGACCCGCTCAAGGACCAGAGCTACGTGCTCGCGGTGATGGGGCGTGAGCGACTCTCCCGCGCGCTGTTCCCGCTGGGGGACGTGGCGTCGAAGTCGCAGGTGCGCGCGGAGGCCGCGACACGGGGCCTGCGGGTCTCCGCGAAGCCGGACTCCTACGACATCTGCTTCGTCGCCGACGGGGACACCAAGGGCTTCCTGCGCGACCGTCTGGGCGCCGCTCCCGGCCCCGTCGTCGACGTCACGGGGGCCGAGGTGGGGGAGCACGACGGCGCCTACGCCTACACCGTCGGGCAGCGCAGGGGACTCGGCCTCACCCGGTCCGCCCCGGACGGCGCGCCCCGGTACGTGCTCGAGGTCCGGCCCGCGACGAACACCGTGGTCGTGGGCCCCGCCGCGCTGCTCAGCGTCGACGTGATCGAGGGCGAGGGCACGGTGTGGCTCGCCGACGACGTCCCTGCCGCCGAGCCCGTCCCGGCCACCGTCCAGCTGCGCGCGCACGGCGAGCCGCTGCCGGCGTTCGTGCGCCGCCAGGGGACCGTGCTGCACGTCGCCCTCGACGCGCCGACCCGGGGACTGGCGGCCGGGCAGTCGGCGGTCGTGTATGCCGGGAGCCGGGTCCTCGGCCAGGCCACCATCCGCGCGGCGGGCCGCAGGCGCGCCGCGTGATCCTCGACCTGCTGCTCGCCCACGCCTCGCTGGATCCCGACGCCGCGGCCCGCACCCGCCCCGGACTGCTGGATGCCGTGCTCGCGGAGGCGAGCACCGGCGTCGTGCTGGTGGACGAACTCGGCCACCTCGCGCTGCATGGCACGGACCTCGATCTCGTCCCCGCCCACGTCCACGTCCCGACCGCGACCACCGTGCACGTCCACCTCGGCCGGACCGCGGACGGCGCCGCCCGGGTGCTCGCCATCGCGCCCCGCGACAAGGGCCGCGACTACCGTGACCTGCGGCGAGTCATGGCCGACATGACGCCCGAGGACCGGGGAGTCGCGGTGCCGGCCGTCGCGATCGCGAACTGGCACCACACCCACGCCCACTGTCCCCGCTGCGGCCGGCCGACCGAGGTCAGCGCTGCCGGCTGGGTGCGCGTGTGCCCCGAGTGCGGCCTCGACCACTATCCCCGGACGGACCCCGCGGTGATCATGGCCGTCACGGACGATGCCGATCGGCTCCTCCTCGCTCACGCGGCCCACTTCCCGGCGGGCCGGTACTCGATGGTCGCCGGGTACGTGGAGCCCGGGGAGTCCCTCGAAAACGCCGTGGTGCGCGAGACCCGGGAGGAGGTGGGACTCGACGTCGTCGAGGTGGCCTACCGCGGCTCCCAGCCCTGGCCCTTCCCGCGCTCGCTCATGGCCGCTTTCACGGCCCGGGTGGCCGGCACCCCGGTGCCCCGGGTCGACGGCGTGGAGATCACCGATGCCCGCTTCTTCGGCCGTCCTGGCCTCGTCGCCGCGGTCGCCGCAGGTGAGGTCACCCTGCCGGGTCCGGCGTCCGTGGCGCAGGCGCTGCTGGAGGACTGGTTCGGCGGGCACGTGGCGTGACCCCGTCGGCGGGCGACGGCAGAATGGGCGGGATGAGCAAGGACCACCTCGCAGACCTCGACCCCGACCAGCAGGTCGTCGCCACCACGCTGCACGGCCCGCTCTGCGTGCTCGCGGGAGCAGGGACGGGAAAGACCCGCGCGATCACCCACCGCATCGCCCACGGGGTGCGGACCGGTGCCTACCGCACCCAGGACCTCCTGGCCGTGACCTTCACGGCACGGGCCGCGGGCGAGATGCGCTCGCGCCTGCGGGACCTCGGGGTGGGCGGGGTGCAGGCGCGCACGTTCCACTCCGCCGCGCTGCGCCAGCTCACCTACTTCTGGCCCCAGGCGATAGGAGGCGGTGGCGTGCCCCGGATCCAGGAGTACAAGGCGCCGCTCGTCGCCGAGGCGTCGGGCCGGCTCGGCCTGGGGGTGGACAAGCTCACCGTCCGGGACCTCGCCGCCGAGATCGAGTGGGCCAAGGTCTCGATGGTGACGGCCGATGACTACCAACGGCGTGCGGCGGCAGCGGGGCGGCAGGAAGCGGGCGGTCTCGACCTCGCCACCATCGCCTCCCTCCTGCGCACCTACGAGGAGGTGAAGACGGAGCGAGCCGTAATCGACTTCGAGGACGTGCTGCTCCTCATGGTGGGCATCCTCTCCGAGCGCGCGGACATCGCCGACCAGGTCCGGCGCCAGTACCGGCACTTCGTCGTGGACGAGTACCAGGACGTGTCCGCACTCCAGCAGCGGCTCCTCGACCTGTGGCTCGGCCAGCGGCACGAGATCTGCGTTGTGGGGGACGTGTCCCAGACGATCTACTCCTTCACCGGTGCGAGCCCCGAACACCTCACCTCCTTCGCGCGCCGCTATCCGAACGCCACCGTGGTGGAACTGGTGCGGGACTACCGCTCGACCCCTCAGGTGGTCTCGCTCGCCAACCGCCTGCTGACGACTCGCACCGGGCGGATGGCGCCGGGCTCGGTGCGGCTGGAGGCCCAGCGCCCGTCCTCGGTCCCCGTCCGCTTCGAGGCGTACGACGACGACGTCGCCGAGGCGTCAGGGGTGGCAACCCGTGTGCGCGCCCTCGTCGACCAGGGCGTTCCACTGCGGGAGGTCGCCGTCCTGTTCCGGACGAACTCGCAGTCCGAGGCGCTCGAGGACGCGCTGGCCCGCGCGGGCCTCGGCTACCAGGTGCGGGGCGGGGAACGGTTCTTCTCCCGGCCCGAGGTCCGCGCCGCGCTCGTGGCGCTGCGTGCGGCGACCAGGGTGGAGGACTCCTCGGCCATGCCCGACGCGGTGCGACTGGCGCTGGGATCGGTCGGGTGGTCCCCGGAACCGCCCAGCGGCCGAGGGTCCGTGCGAGAGCGCTGGGACTCGCTCAACACGCTCGTGCAGCTCGCGGACGACCTCCACGCCCGCCGTGGGGCGAGCCTCGGCGACTACGTGGAGGAGCTCACCGAGCGTGCCGCGGCACAGCACGCCCCGGTTGCCGACGGCGTCACCCTGGCGTCCATCCACGCCGCCAAGGGTCTCGAGTGGGACGCCGTGTTCCTGGTGGGCCTCTCGGACGGGCTGCTGCCCATCTCGATGGCGACCACCCCGGAGCAGATCGCGGAGGAGCGACGCCTCCTCTATGTCGGGACCACCCGCGCGAGGGAGCACCTCCACCTGTCCTTCGCCCGCGCCCGGACCGCCGGCGGGCGGGGTTCGCGGAAGCACTCCCGGTTCCTCACGGGGATCTGGCCCGTCGAGGAGGACGTCCCCAGCCGCCCGAAGCGCGCGAGCACCGGGAACGGGAGCACCGTGAAGGACGAACTCGATCCGGCGGACGAGCCGCTGTTCGACAGGCTCCGCCAGTGGCGGGCGGACGAGGCCACCCGGCTGTCCCGGCCCGCCTACACGATCCTCCACGACACCACGCTCGTGGCCATCGCGACGGCCAAGCCGCGGGACCTCCGCCAGCTGACACTGCTCCGCGGCATCGGCGCCACCAAGCTGCAGAGCTACGGTCCGCAGCTGCTGGGTGTCGTGGGTGACTGGCTCGAGTCCGGGCGGACCGATTAATCCATGGACACAGCGAAGCCGCGGTGGGTAGTCTGTGAGCGCTCCACTGCGAGACCTGACCTGGAAGGAGGCGTGAGCCGATGACGATGACTCGTACGCGCCTCCGTGGCAACCCCCTGCCCGCGCGCCCCTCGCGCGCCCGCGCGGCCGGCCGCTCACGCGCCGCCCACCCCGCCCCGAACTCGTAGCTCCCGGTCAGCTGACCGGGACCATCCCGGTCAGGAGACCACAGTGCATCTCCTCGAGAGTGCCACTCCGTGCCAGCAGTCCGACCCCGACCTCTGGTTCGCCGAGGGCACGATGGAGACCGAACACGCCCGGCGCCTCTGCCGTGCCTGCCACCTGCGGGCCTCGTGCCTCGCGGGGGCGTTGGAGCGCGCCGAGCCGTGGGGAGTCTGGGGTGGCGAGGTGTTCCGCGACGGGGAGGTCATTCCCGTCAAGCGCGGGAGGGGTCGTCCGCGCAAGGTGGCGTGACGCAGTGGCTGCACCTCGGGTGGGGTTCGGCGGCGACCGGTAGGATCGCACTGTCGTCGAGCCGCCACCCGCGGGTGGCGCCGCGGTCCAGGAATGTCCCCACCACCCAGGCCACGAGGGAGGAGGCGAGTTCCGGATCCTTCGTCTGCACCTCCCGCATCAGACGGAGCTGCGTCGCCACCGCCGGCCAGCAGGGGTCGGCGTCCGTGCGTGCCAGCTCCAGGCACCAGGTGCACGCGGTGGCCCCGGGGACGACGACGGGACCCACTGTCACGCCGTCGCCGACGACGAGCGGGAGGTGCGGTACGTCGTGCCGCATGAGCGGCCCCACCCTGACGGGATCGGTCACCCACGCGTCGGTGAGGATCGCCAGCGCGGGGGCCAGAGTGGGCAGGACGAGGTCCGGACCCTGCTGACCGCGCGCAGCGGCGACGACGGGGACGCCCCGCGCGGCGAGGATGTGGCCGGCCACCACGGTGAGGGGATGGGAGTCGAGCAGGAGGACGGTGCCGGTGGGCGGCTCGCGGACCTCAGGTGCCGTCTCGAGGGCCGCGAGCAGTTCCGCCCAACGTGCGGGCCCGATGCTGTTCGCCGCGAGTGCTGCGGACACCCACTCCGAGGAGCACGGCCGGGTCAGGCCGAGGAGGAGGTCCATCTCTCCGGGTGTGAGGCCGGTGAGGACGCGGGCGCCGCTGGTCCCGATCTGGAGTTCGCCGGGACCCCGCCACAGTACAGGTTCGTGCAGGTGCATGGAGCACAGGGTGCCAGATTCCCGCGGGGCCACCTTCGGGCCTGTGGACAGGCCTCAGGTGGGCGGTTCCTCCGTCCCCTCCTCGAGAAGGGCCGCGAGGGCGTCGTCGAAGTCCTGGCTGCCGCGGGTCCGGGACGCAGCGAACTCCTTCGGGTCGTCCAGCTCGGTGGAGGAGGGCAGGAGGTCGGGGTGCGACCACACCGCGTCGCGCTCCTCGATCCCCACGGTGGCGGTCAGGGTGGACCAGAGCTCGGCGGCATCGCGGAGCCGCCGCGGCCGCAGCTCCAGGCCCACCAGCGACTTGAAGGTGTCCTCGGCGGGGCCGCCGGCCGCCCGCCGGCGGCGCATGAGCTCGGTGAGGGCCGGGACGTGATCGAGCTGGCCCTGCACGGCCTCCGTGGAGACGACCACAACCCAACCCTCGATGACGGCGAGGGTGGTCTCCAAGCGCTCCAGAGCGCGACGCTGGACGTCGCTGACGTCGAGTGCGAAGACCCCGGAACCCATCGCCTCACGGAGCTGCTGCGGGTCTGCCGGATCGATCTCCCGGAATGCCTGCTCCATCGCGTCCGTGTCGATGCGGATCTCGCGCGCGTAGGCCTCGACGATCCCGAGCACGTGGGAGCGCAGCCACGGGGCACCGGAGTAGAGCCGGGCGTGGGCGACCTCGCGGACCGCGAGGAACTGCGCGACCTCGTCGGAGGGGATCTCGAGGCCGTCCCCGAACTCGTCGACGTTGCGGGGGACGAGGCTGACAGCGCTGTCGTCGGTGAGGGGCAGGCCGATGTCCGAGAAGCCGAAGGCCTCGCGTGCGAGCGTGGCGACGGCGCTGCCGAGCTGCATGCCGAAGGCGGCACCGCCGAGGCGCCTCAGGAGGTCGGTGGCCTGGGCACCTGCGATGCCGAGCCCGGCGACGCGGTCGGTCTCGCCCTGGAGTGTGGTGGCGATCGCGGCGACGACGGAGGCGGCCACCGGTTCGGCGAGTCGCTGGAAGGTGGGGAGCGTCCGCTCCACCCACGCAGCGCGCGACAGGCCCGACCGCGGGCCGCCGCTGGGGGAGAGGGTCGTGACGGGGTCGAGCCAGAGGTCGGCCACCTGCAGGTATTGACGGGCCCGGGCCTCCTCGGCCGCGGAGAGCGACGGGTCGCCCCCGCTGTGGACCTGCTGCCGGGCGACGTCGTGTGCGAGGCCCCAGTTGACGGGTCCGTCACCCGACGACGCGAGCATCGCCTGCATCTGGTTGACCATCGCCATGAGCTGTCCGGCGTCCTTCGGCAGCCCTGCGGCCTCGCCCATCGCGTCCGGGTCCAGCCCCGCCGCGCGCATGGCCTCGATCGCTTGCACTGCCGCGTCCTCGCCGAGGAGCGAGCGCAGCACGTCCTCCCACGAGGAGAATTCGTTCTCTGGCATCGGCTGTCCTTCCTTCGGGACCAACGTTAACGAACAACCGGGCGCCGCAGGGATGCCGGGGGCGCGGTTCGCGTGCGGCAGAATGAGGGGTGTGACACTCCCCGAGGACCTGAAGCTCGACCGGCCGGGCTGGATCGTCAGTCTCTCCGGTCTTCTGCTGGCCCTCCTGCTGGCGGCGATGATGATGCTCCCGGTGCCCTGGGCGATCCAGCGGCCCGGACCGACCGTGGACACGCTGGGGGTGCGCGACGGGGAGCCCATCGTCACAGTTCCCTCCGACCTGCGCCACGAGGACTCGGAGGGTGAGCTCCGGTTGACGACCGTGCGGGTGGCAGGGGGCCCCGGGGATCCCGTCAATGCCTTCGAGGTGGTGGAGGGTTGGGCCCGACGCGACGCGAGGGTGGTACCGCGCGAGGAGGCCTTCAACGACGGGGAGGACGCCGAGCAGATCTCCGATTTCCAGCAGGCCCAGATGGCAGGCTCGCAGACGAACGCGGCGGCGGCGGCGCTGCAGGAGCTCGGCTACGAGGTCCCCATGGTGCTCCGGGTTGCCGAGACCATTCCGGGTTCCAACGCCGGCGGCCTGCTGCGCGCCGATGACGTACTGACCGCGGTCTCCCACGTCGGAGCCGGAGAACGCGTGGAGCTCGTCGACTTCCGTGAACTCACCGACTTCATGCGCTCGGTTCCCCCGGGCTCCGAGATCGAGGTCGAGTTCGAGCGCGAGGGTGAGGCCGGATCCGTGGTGTTCTCGACCTCACCCCGCCCGGAGGACGACGACCGGCCGGGTTCGGTCCTGGGGGTGTACGTCTCGACCGACGTCACGCTCCCGGTCCCCGTCGAGTTCGACCTCGACAACATCGGGGGACCGTCCGCGGGCGCGATGTTCGCCCTTGCCGTCGTGGACGTCATGACCCCCGGGGACCTCACAGGCGGAGAGGTGATTGCGGGGACCGGCACGATGAGCATCGACGGCTACGTCGGTCCGATCGGCGGGGTGGGGCAGAAGATGTTCGGTGCCGTCCGGGATGGCGCGGACTGGTTCCTCGCTCCCAGCGGAAACTGTGATGAGGTGGCCGGGCGGGAGCCGGAGGGACTCACTGTGGTCGTCATCGAGGACCTTGCGCAGGCTGTCGACGTCGTCGAGGCGATCGCCGCGGGCGAGACCGACGACCTCCCCACCTGCGGCTAGCTCAGGCCAGGGTCTCCCGGAGTGCCTCCACGAGCCCCGGGACCGTGTCGGGCGCGGAGATCACGGAGGAGTCGTCGTCGTGGGAGCGGAGGCGGAGCGCGCACCAGGCCGTGCCGTCCCGCAGGACCCCCACAGCGATCCGCACGTCCTGACGGTCCGGGCTCGCGAGAGCCTCGGCGGGGCCGAGCACCGTGTCATCCCCGTGGGTCACGATGACACGCTCGACGACGACGGCGGCACCGTCGACCGTCTCGGGCCAGGCCAGCGACGCGAGCAGCTCCTCCAGCGTCTCCGCCCGAGGGAGGGACTCCTGCTCGATCGCGGTGAGGTGGTGGGGGTCGGCGGTGGCGCGGGCGGGGTCCGGCAGGTGGGCGGCGAAGGCCGGTTCGTGCCGAACCGCCTGCGCCGTGCGGACGAGCGCGAACACCAGGACCGGCCCGTCCCAGCCCGAGGTGGCGGCGTGCCGCTCGATCTCGAGCACCGCGGTGGCAAGCGCTCGGCGGGAATCCTGCGAGGTGGTCACGATGTCCAGACTAGCGGCGAAGTGTGTCAGGCTAGATTCACAGCTTTCCGGACCATGGAGGATCCTTCGTGACAAGTGCTGACAACATCCCGCCTCGCGCTCCGTCGCCGCGGCCGGCGTCCCGTACCCCGGGCCGGCGCGGTGCGTTCGGGCCGACGATCGTGGTGCTCCTGGTGCTCGCCGGGAGCGCCTCTGCGATCGCGCAGGTCTGGACCGACGTCCTCTGGTTCTCCCAACTCGGCTTCCTCAGCGTCTTCTGGACGGAGTGGCTCGCCCGGCTCGCGCTCTTCGCCATCGGGTTCGTCCTGATGGGGGCGATAGTCGGGGTGAGCACGGCGCTCGCGTACCGGGCACGGCGCGCCTACGTTCCCGTCTCCGGCCCGGACCGGAATCTCGAGGTGTACCGGCAGCAGCTGGCGCCCATCCGGCGCCTCGTGTTCGCCGCGATCGTGGCACTCTCCGGACTCTTCATGGGAGCGACCCTGGCCGCACAGTGGCGGACCGTCATGCTCTGGTTCAACTCCGTGCCGTTCGGCGCCCAGGACCCCCAGTTCGGCCTCGACGTCTCCTTCTTCGTGTTCACCCTGCCCTTCGTCAGGCTTGTCCTCTCCGCGCTCATGTGGAGCACGTCGGTCGCCCTCATCGCCGCCCTGGCGGTGCACTACCTCTACGGCGCGATCGCGATCTCGCCACGCTTCTCGATGGCTACTCCGGCGCGGGTGCAGGTCGCGGTGCTCGGCGCGGTGCTCAGCTTCCTGGGCGCCATCTCCCTGTGGCTGGACCGCTACTCCCTCCTGGTGGACGAGGGGGATCGCTTCGCCGGCGCCGGATATGCCGATATCAACGCCACGATGCCGGCGAAGGCCATCCTGGCCGGCATCGCAGTGGTGGTGGGTGTGCTCTTCGTCGTCGCCGCGGTGCGGGGCATGTGGCGGCTCCCGGTCGTCGGCGTCGCGCTCATGGTCGTCTCCTCCCTGGTCGTCGGGGGCATCTATCCGTCGATCGTCCAGCGCTTCCAGGTGGACCCCAACGCCGTCGAACTGGAGAGTCCATTCATCCAGCGCGACATCAACTCCACGCTCGCAGCGTACGGACTCGAGGGCGTCCAGCAGGAGCGGTACTCCGCCCGGACGGACACCGAGGCCGGGCAGCTCCGGGAGGACAGCGACTCGACCGCGCAGATCCGGCTCCTCGACCCCACGATCGTGGACCAGACGTTCCGGCAGTACCAGCAGAACCGGCAGTACTACGACTTTCCGGAGATGCTCGCGGTGGACCGGTACACCTTCGACGACGAGAGCCACGACACGGTCATCGCGGTCCGTGAGCTGAATCAGGACGGCCTCGGTGCCGAACAACGCACCTGGGTCAACGACCACACGGTGTACACCCATGGGTACGGCGTCGCCGCCGCCTACGGCAACCGCACCGCACTCGACCGCCAGCCCGTGTTCTTCGAGAGCGGGGTCCCGTCCACCGGGTCCCTCGGAGACTACGAGCAGAGGGTGTACTTCGGGGAGCAATCACCGGAGTACTCGATCGTCGGTTCCCCGGAGGGCACTGCACCCTGGGAGTTCGACTACCCGGACGACGACGCGGAGAACCAGTACGTGTCCTACACCTTCCAGGGGGATGGCGGCCCCGCCATCGGCAGCCTGCTGAACAAGGTCCTGTTCGCCCTGAAGTTCCAGTCCTTCAACATCCTGTTCTCCGACCGTGTGACGAGCGAGTCCCAGATCCTCTACAACCGCGACCCGCGTGGTCGGGTGGCCGAGGTGGCCCCCTTCCTCGCCCTGGACGGGCGCACCTACCCCGCGGTGATCGACTCCGACGACGACCCCGAGACCCCGAAGGAACTGGTGTGGATCGTCGACGCGTACACGACGTCCAACAACTACCCCTACTCGGCGAGGGAGTCGCTCGAGACCGCGACCCTCACCTCGCTGACCCAGGCTCAGATACTGACCCCGATCAACGAGGTCAACTACATCCGCAATTCCGTCAAGGCCGTGGTCAACGCGTACGACGGGACCGTCACCCTGTACGAGTGGGACGGGGACGACCCGATCCTCGCGGCATGGAAGGGCGTGTTCCCTGAGATCATCTCGCCGACCTCCGAGATCAGCGGGGACCTCATGGCCCACCTGCGGTACCCGGAGGACCTGTTCAAGGTGCAGCGCGAGCTGCTCACCCGGTACCACGTGGACGACGCCGCGTCGTTCTACTCCGGGAACGATTTCTGGCAGAACCCCAACGACCCGATCTCGGGTGAGGCCGTGCCGCAGCCGCCGTACTACATGACGCTGAAGATGCCGGGGGCGGACAGTGCGACGTTCTCGCTCACCTCGAGCTTCATCCCTGGCGGACAGTCGGGCCGGCAGATCCTCACCGGCTTCCTCGCCGTGGACGCGGACCCGGGGAACGAGGCCGGCGTGATCGCCGAGGGCTACGGCACGATGCGGCTCCTCGAGCTGCCGCGTGACCTCACCGTCCCCGGTCCCGGCCAGGTGCAGAACCTCTTCAACGCCAACCCGACCGTCTCCCAGGAGCTGAACCTGCTGGAGCAGAACGCCTCCCAGGTGCTCCGCGGCAACCTCCTCACGCTCCCGGTGGGTGGTGGCCTCCTGTACGTCCAGCCGGTCTACACGCAGTCGGCACGCGGGACCCAGGTGCCGCTGCTGCACCGGGTCCTCGTCTCGTTCGGTGACGAGATCGGCTTCGCGCCGACTCTCTCCGAGGCGCTCGACCAGGTCTTCGAGGGCGATTCCGGCGCGGAGACCGCCGACGGTGGCCTGG
Organism: Actinomycetota bacterium; assembly: GCA_051744325.1. Taxonomy (GTDB): domain Bacteria; phylum Actinomycetota; class Actinomycetes; order Actinomycetales; family Actinomycetaceae; genus UBA1383. The sequence continues at coordinate 7,759 of JBNJCY010000020.1, read as the reverse complement.
TCGATCCGACCGACGACGGGGATGGCGTGGTGCGGACCGCCGAGGAGCGGCTCCGCGAGGCGCTCGACGACGCCGCCCGGGCGATGCGCGACGCCGACGAGGCGTTGGCCCAGGGCAACTGGACGGCGTACGGACTGGCGCAGGACCGGCTCGACCGGGCACTCGAGGAGGCGATCGACGCCGAGGCCGAGATCTCCGGCCAGCTTCCCGTGGACGCGGAGCCGGAGGTCACCCTGCCGGAGGTTCCGGAGCCCGATCCGGCCGGCGGCGAGACGACGGACGCCACCGAGGGGTGATCAGGCGGGCGGGGTGTGAGCGAGCACACCCCGCCCTCCGTTTGCCCTGTCCCCGCGACCCGACGTAGAGTGGGGACCGCCGACGCGGGGTGGAGCAGTTCGGTAGCTCGCCGGGCTCATAACCCGGAGGTCGAGGGTTCGAATCCCTCCCCCGCTACGAGATCGAAGGCCCGGACCATCAGGTCCGGGCCTTCCTTCCTTCCTCGGCTCCCTTCACCGACGGCGGTACACCCACACCCGCCACCGGGCGTCACCGGACACCGGCCGCCAGTCGTCGTCGGAGGCGGTCCCGTCCAGTTCCCACTCGTGGTCGAGGACCGGGGGTGCGGAGGCCACGTTGTCCCGGCCCGTCGTGACGTCCAGGTCCAGTTCGCTCACCACGAGCAGGTCGGCGAGACCGAGCGCCTCGGCGTACACCTGTGCGCCCCCGGTGATCCACACCAGGTCGCCGCCCTCGGCGTCCTCGCCCAGGGCGATGGCGTCCTCGAGGCTGTGCACGACGTCCGCGCCGTCCGCGGAGAATGACCGGTCGCGGGTCAGCACTATGTTGCGCCGCCCGGGCAGCGCGCCGTCCAGCGACTCCCACGTCGCGCGCCCCATCACGACGGGGTGGCCCGACGTGGTGGCCTTGAAGAACGCGAAATCGGCCGGCACGTGCCAGAGCATGTCCGTTCCTGCTCCGATGGTGCCGTGCCGGTCCTGGGCCCAGATCATCCCGATCGCCATCAGACCGAGATCTCCGCGCGGATCGTGGGGTGGTGCCGGTAGTCCTCCACCGCGACGTCCTCCCAGGCGTACTCGAAGAGCGAGGGCGCCCTGGCCAGGCGCAGGGTGGGGAAGGGGTAGGGCTCCCGCGAGAGCTGTTCGCGCACCGCGTCGCCGTGGTTGGCGTAGATGTGGCAGTCGCCGCCCGTCCAGATGAAGTCGCCGGGCTCGAGCCCGGTCTGCTGGGCCACCATGTGGGTGAGCAGGCTGTAGGAGGCGACGTTGAAGGGCACCCCCAGGAACAGGTCCGCCGAGCGCTGGTACAGCTGACAGGAGAGTCTCCCGTCCGCGACGTGGAACTGGAAGAGGGCGTGGCACGGTTGCAGCGCCATCTTGTCGAGTTCCGCCACGTTCCACGCCGAGACCACCATGCGGCGGGAGTCCGGGTTGGTGCGAATGGTGTCGAGGACCTGGGAGATCTGGTCGATGTGCCGCCCGTCGGGGGTCGGCCAGGAGCGCCACTGCACCCCGTAGACCGGGCCCAGTTCGCCGTCCTCGTCCGCCCACTCGTTCCAGATGCGCACCCCGTGCTCCTGCAGCCAGCGCACGTTGGATTCGCCGCGGAGGAACCAGAGCAGCTCGTGGACGACCGACCTGAGGTGCACGCGCTTCGTCGTGATCAGGGGGAAGCCCTGGGAGAGGTCATATCGCAACTGATGCCCGAACAGGGAGGTGGTTCCCGTACCCGTGCGGTCGTTCTTGGCGACCCCGTGCTCCAGCACGTGCCGCAGCAGGTCCTCGTAGCCGGTGTGCACGCTCACTGGACCTCCATCCTCGCCAGGCGCGACACCTGGCCCACGTCACGGCTGAATCGGGAGGGCAGGGGCCCGAACGCGGCGCGCACACCCTTCGCGACGTCCTTGGCCATGGCCTTGTTGCCGTGCCATCCGATCACTGCGCCGATCCCGAACGGTGCGAGCCGGCCGAACAGTGCGCGGGCCCCCACCTCGGCACCTTTCTTGGCGGCCCGACGGCGGAGCTCGGCGTTGATGAGCGACACCGTCCGGATCGGCAGCTTGGTCAGGATGGTGCGGCCCCAGTAGATCGTCCCCACGCCGAGCTGCCTCTGCACGGCGGTGGCGCCCTCCTCGCCGAGCAGGGAGGCGAGGAGAAGGGTGCGCCGGCGCTCGACGTCGTCGATCGGCACCCCGTACACGTCGGCCACGGCCATGACGTGCTTGGCGGCATCGGTGAAGAAGGCGGCCACCTGCGCTCCGGTCAGGACGACGGCACTCGCGGTCCCCACCGCCGGTACGGCGGCGGTGGCGCCGACGAGACCCCCCTTGCGCGCGGACTTCGAGAGGAACTCCCTCTCGAGCATCGTGACGATGGCTGACGGTGTGGCGTTCGGGTTGGCTCGCCGGAGCTTGTCGACGTGGTGGTGGATCCGCTCGGACGGGATGGTGACGGCCCGGTCTATGAGCGGGGTGAACTGGTTCTCGGGGATCGTCGTGTCGGTCTTCCGTGCAGCCATGCTTCCTCACGTCCTCCTCGCGCGTGGCGCACCCACGATGCGCCTCCTCCTGTGCCAATTGTCGTGCACGCCGGCGGGTCCTGCACAGCTCGCACGGGTGGCGCGCCGTGCCCTACGGTTGTCGGGTGACTCCTCACCACCCCTCATCAGTCGTCATCGTCCTCTTCGGCGCCACCGGAGACCTCGCCTGCCGGATGGTCATGCCCGCCATGTTCGAGCTCGAGGCGCGTGGCCTCATGCCGGAGCACTGGCGGCTCGTCGGTTCCGCGGGCGACGACCTCGGCGCTGACGGCTTCACGGCGATCCTCCGCACGTCGCTGGAGGCGAGCGGTGCACTGCCTCCCGACTGGGACCACGTCGCCGCCCGTACCCGGTACTTGGGGGGCTTCTTCTCGGCCGATGAGCCCGGGGACCTCCCCCGGGTGGTGGCGGAGGTGCGCGACGAGCTCGCAGCGACCAGTGGGTCGGACCCCCTCGTCGTGTTCTTCCTCGCCGTACCGCCATCCGCCTTCCCCTCGATAACGATGGGCCTCGGGCGGCACGGGCTCGCCGAGGGTGCGCGGGTGGTGTTCGAGAAGCCGTACGGGACGTCGTCGGATTCCTTCGAGGAGCTGGACGCACTCGTGAAGCACACCCTGCGCGAGGACCAGGTCTTCCGGATTGACCACTTCCTCGGCAAGGAGGGCGTGCAGGCGATCTACACGCTGCGGTTCGCCAACAAGCTCTTCGGGGCACAGTGGGACCGGCACTCGGTGGCCCAGGTGCAGGTCGACGTCCCCGAGACGCTCAACGTCGCGAACAGGGCCTCGTTCTACGAGGCCACCGGGGCGGCACTCGACATGCTCGTCACCCACCTCTTCCAGGTCGTCTCCCAGGTCGCCATGGACACGCCGTTCGACCTCGCCGATCCGGATTCCGTCCTGTTCGAGCGCGACGCCGTGCTGCACCGCTTCCGCCCCCTGGATGTCGAGAGCGACGTCGTCCTCGGCCAGTTCCAGGGCTACCGCGACCTCGACGGCGTGCACCCCGACTCCGAGCAGGACACTTTCGTGGCGGCACGGCTCTGGGTGGATTCCGACCGCTGGCGGGGGGTGCCGTTCATCCTGCGCACCGGCAAGATGATGGCGCGTAAGGCACAGTTGGTCACCCTCGTGCTCCGGCCCGAGGACGATCCGCTGTCCGCCATCGCCGCGCGTCCGAACACCATCGAGATCAACTTCTCCGGCGCGGGCGGGATCTCGCTGGGCGTCACGGTGAAGGCACCGGGACCTGACGCCAGGCTGTCGTACGGGCACGCCGTGCTGGACCTCGACGACGTCCCAGGGGGCGAGCCTCTCAGCCCCTACGCATCCCTCATCGACGACGTGTTGCGCGGAGACCGCTCCCTGTTCACCACGGAGGCGGGCCTGCGCGCTGCCTTCCGCGCCTTCGAGCCGCTCCTCGGCCCGGACCGCCCCCGGCCGCTGCCCTATGCGCCCGGTGGATGGGGCCCCGAGGAGGCGCGGCGCCTGGTGGAGCCATCCGGCTGGATGCTCGAGCAGTTGGAGAGGGTCCCGGGGGAGGGATGACTCACTCGAACTCGGGGGCCTCGTCGTCGTTGTAGAAGTGAAAGCGCTGGTCCCCGCCGGGCATCTCGTCGGCGGCCAGCAGCAACTGGACCCGTTCGTCCCGCGCCCGGATCGCCCCGTCCTCCATGGTGCGGAGCCGGTCCACCACACCTCGCTCGCGCAACACGTCCTTGCCGCGCAGGAACAGCGACTCGCTGCCGTACAGCAGCTCTGACTCCTCGTAGATCTTGCACGCCACCATGTGGGGGAAGTTGTCGAAGGCCGCCTGCTCGACCAGTTTGGCGAACGGCTTGACGACGTAGTCGATCTCCTCGTTGTACGCCGGGTGCTTCAGGTACTGGTACTTGCGGCCGTAGATGGCCTCGTCGAGCAGGGGTGCGAGACCCGCCGCGTCGTCGTCCTCGACAATCACCACCAGGTCGAGGTCGGAACCGTGCACCATGCTCCCGGTGCTCCGCTCCGGCCGGTACACATCGTGGGCCATGCCGTACACGATGTCACCCGCGACCACCACGCAGTAGCGGTCCTCCTCGGCTCCAGTGCGGGCGAACTCCGCCCCGAGGCTGCGGGCGATCTGGCGGGAGAGCGCCAGCTTGGTGCGGCTCACGGTCGTGATGTGGTCCTGAACCGCACGGGCGCGCACCTCGATGGCCGGGTCGCCGGCGATGCCGATGACGGTGTAGGTGAGGAACTCGCGCAGTATCGAGGGCGAGATTCGTGCGTAGCCGTCGACCTGTCGGTCGAGCCGGACGTAACGCCGCCCCACCACGCGCTGGTCGAACTCCGGACCCGAGAAGCACGCCCGCCAGAGCTGAAAGGCATCGCCCCCGATCCTCGACTGGATCTCGTGACCGGTGAGCGGGGAACCCGCGAGGAGTCCGGCCACCCTGGCGCGGAGGCTTAGCACAGGTGCCCGTCGGCGGCAGGCCGGAAGTCGAGGTCCTCCATCCGCGTGTACGGCTCGTCGCGGAGGTCCCTGAGATCGTGGCCCAGGGCCTCCATTTCGCCCGTCCGTGCCAACAGGCCGGTGGCCGCCGCCTCGTCGAGGACGTAGGTGAGCGAGCCGCCGTCGGCCGCGTACCGCTGGCCGTAGGAGATCGGCACGTCAGGGGTCACGGGTCCGAATATGGACTCCTCGATGGGCAACATCTTCCGGGTCCCGCTGGCCAGCAGCAGGACGGACCGGGCCTCGTGGACGAGTTCCGCGCCCATGGAGATCGCGTAGCGGGGGCTGGTCTCCACGGTGGTGAAGTGTCCGTCCGCCACGGCGTTGGCCACCGTGTCGTCGTCGAGCCGGACCAGCATCACCCGCGAGCCCTCGAAGGGGATCCCGCTCTCGTGGAAGGCAACGTGGCCCCGGCCGCCCACTCCCACCAACTGCAGGTCGATCCCGCCCGCCGCGGCGATCTTGCCTTCGTAGGCGGTGAGGATGTCGTCCCGGAGCGTTGCGAGAACGCCCTCGGCGGCAGGCGAGATCCTCAGCGCGACCCCCTTGTCCGTCCCGAGTCTCTCGACCCACTCCGGACTCTCCGCGAGAGCCGCGACGAGTTCGTCCTGGTCCACCAGCGTGCCCCACGGCACGGACGTCTCCGCAAACGTGGGCGCGAGGAGGCCGAACAGCTGCGAGATCATGAAGAAGCTGTAGGACTGGGGGTGCAGGGCCCGTTGCTGGGCGTTCTCCCCCGGGAGACCCACGTACTCGTCGAGGTTGAAGGAGCGGATCCGGGACGCGTCGACCCTGCCCTCGTTGAAGGCCTTCACGAGGTGCTTGTAGAGGCCGGTCGGGGTTCTGCCGGTGGGCAGTCCGAGCACGTACTCCTCACGCTCGGCCTGGCCCCTGCGGATTTCCCGCTCCACGATCCCGGCTGCGACGTGGCTCATCTGGTCGAAGTCGCGGGTCACGAGTATGGTGAAGGACACGATCGCTCCTCAGCCCAGCGCGGCGGTGACGACGTCCGCGACCTCGCGGGCGTAGCGTTCGGTGAGTTCCGCCGTCGGCCCCTCCACCATGACGCGGCACATGTTCTGCGTGCCCGAATAGCGGACGAGGACCCGGCCCCTGCCCTCGAGCTCGGCTTCGACCCGATCCATCGCCTCGACGATCTCGGGGACCGAGCTGACCTCCGGCTTGCGGGAGACGACGACGTTGATGAGCTTCTGGGGAAAGACGTCCATCTCTCTCGCGAGCTCGGACAGGGGCTGGTTCGTCTTGAGCATCGCGGCCACGAGCTGCAGGGCGGACAGGATCCCGTCTCCGGTGGTGTGGTGCCGCAGGAAGATCATGTGCCCGGAGTCCTCACCGCCGAGGACGGCGCCGAGGCGTTGCATCTCCTCCAGCACGTAGCGATCGCCCACCTTCGAGGCGTGATGCGTGAGGCCGTACGTCTCGCATGCGATCTTCAGCCCGAGGTTGCTCATGACCGTGGTCACGAGGAGGTCGTTCGCGAGCCGTCCCTCTTTCTTGAGCTGGCGGGCGCAGATGACGAGGATCTGGTCGCCGGTGATCTCGGCGCCGTTCTCGTCGACGGCGATGAGGCGGTCTCCGTCGCCGTCGAAGGCGAGCCCGATGGCCGCGCCCGTCTCGATGACGGTGCGACGGAGGTCCTGCGTGTGCTGCGAGCCGCAGTTGTCGTTGATGTTGAGGCCGTTCGGCTCATCATGGATGAGCGTGACGTCCGCGCCGAGTTCGCGGAAAACGGCGGGTCCCACCTGGTAGGTCGCCCCGTTGCCGACGTCCATCGCGATCTTGATGCCCTCGAGCGAGAGGCTCCGGGGGAAGGTGTTCTTGAGGAAGACGATGTAGCGGGCCATGGCGTCGTCGAGCCGAAAAGCCTTGCCCATGTCCTCGGGAGGGGGGACCATCTCGGGGAGCTTGCCGGAGAGGACCAGGTCCTCGATCTCCGCCTCCTGTGCGTCCGAGAGCTTGAACCCGGAGCCCGAGAACACCTTGATGCCGTTGTCCTGGAACGGGTTGTGGGACGCGGAGACCACGAAGCCCGCGTCCGCCCGCATGCTCTCGGTGATGTAGGCGATGCCGGGGGTGGGGAGGACTCCCACCATCTGCGCCTGTCCACCCATCGACGTGACGCCGGCCTCGAGCGCGCTCTCCAGCATGTAGCCCGAGATGCGGGTGTCCTTCCCGATCACGATGCGGGTGCGGTGCCCCCGCTTCCGCAGGACGTGGGTCACCGCCTGGCCGACGGCGAAGGCCATCGCCGCGTCCATGGGGTAGCGGTTGGCCTCGCCCCGGATCCCGTCAGTTCCGAACAGTCTGCCCACGGGCTTCTCCTTGTGTGTGTGGTGCCGTCAGTTGGCGGCGTGGAGGTGGTGCCGTCAGTTGGCGGCGTAGAGGTTGAGCGACGGGACGACGTCCGCCGCGCGGGTACGCAGTTCGTCCACGATCCGCTGGAGCCAGGCCGTTCCCGCCTCCGCCACGCCGGGTGGGAGCTGCTGGATCGTGGAGATGTACACGGAATCGTGGGGGAGGGCGTCCAGGAATGCCGAGCCGTCCGGGAGTTCGGGGTGGTCGAAGAGGGCGGTGAGCTCGCCGATCCCGTCGCGGAGCTCGCGACGGCCCTCGTCCTCGGGTGCGACCGTCGCCACCATGGCGGTGAGCCGGGTGACCCGTTCCCGCCATGGTGGCGACGCTCGCACCC
>JBNJCY010000019.1:0-19523 GCA_051744325.1 Actinomycetota bacterium | reverse complement strand
CGAGCCGCTCCTGACCCTCCACACCGACACCCCGGAACGGTTCGAGCGGGCGCTCGCCGCACTTGCCGACGCGGTCACCATCGATGGCGAGGAGCGGCCCCCCGGGGCCATCGTCCTGAAGCGGATCGCGTCTGACTGAGAGGAGCGAGACATGACCACACCCGACGAGTACACCCCCGAGGAGCCCCCCGAGAGTGAGGAGTACGAGACGGAGTGGCCCGAGCCCTCGCTCGAGGTCGATCTCGTGGACCGGAAGGAACAGACGGTCGAGGTCGAGGTCGTCGAGGACTTCCCGGATGAGGAAGAAGAGGCCTAGCCCGGCCCGTCGGCTCGGGCGGGTCACGAACGTCCGGTCGGTCGGGGACCTCGCCGCGGCGGTCGCCCGCCCGGTCCGCACCGGCCGCCCGTCGCCCCGGTCCGCCGAGGTGGTCACGCCCAGGAGCGCCGTCGTGGTGCTCGGCGGCGCCGTCGTCCGGCAGACTGACCCCACCACCTGCGGCTCGACGGCACTCCTGATGCTGGCCGCGACCGGTGACCCGGCCCTCGCGCGCTGGCTCGAGGACGGCACGCTGCCAGAGGAGCTGCCCATCGACGAGCTCCCTCCCGAGGTGCCGCCGTCGGCCCTCGCTCGCGACCTTTCCGCAGCCGGTCGCATCGCCGCCGCCCAGCACCGCATCAAGGAACGCACGAATGCGGCCGGGGTGGGTCCCCTCCCGTGGCCGGACCGCTTCGGGACGCCGCCGTGGACCGCCGCACGCGAGGCACGCTTCCCCGGTGTTCGGTACGTGCACCGCCCGGTCGACGACCGTGGCGAGGCAGGCCGGGCAATGGTCACCACGGTCCTCAACGCCCTGTCCCAGGGTTTTCCGGTGCTGTTGTTCACCGGGGGCAACCGCGGTCAGGGCCTGGTCCGGGCCCTCCCGCGGCACGTGGTCCTCGCCGTCCCGAGCCCCGCCCGGCGCGTGACCGCGGCGGGGGACGAGGTCATCTCGATCTTCGAACCGAGCGAGGGGATGGTCCACGAGGTGCCGGCCGGAGAGCTGGTTGACCGGACCACCCCCCATCGAGCCCTGGGGAACTGGACCCACGTGCAGTGGGTCGCTTTCCCGACCCCCGACCCATCCAACGAGAAGAGGAACCCATGAAGCGCCCCGACATCGCCGTCCTTATCGACCACACCCTCCTGAAGCCCGAGTCCACCGCTGCCGACGTCGCCGCCCTGGTGGCGGAGGGCCGGAGGCTGGGCGTCAAGGCCGTCTGCGTCTCCCCGAGCATGCTCCCCCTCGCCGACACCGGTGACCTCGTGGTCGCCACCGTGTGCGGCTTCCCCTCGGGGGCCCACAAGAGCGAGGTCAAGGCCGCGGAGGCCGCTCGCGCGGCTGCCGACGGCGCCCACGAGGTCGACATGGTCATCAACCTCGCCCAGGCCACCACGGGCGACTACGACGCTGTCGAGGCGGACATCCGCGCCGTGCGCGAGGCACTGCCGGCCGAGGTCCTCCTCAAGGTGATCATCGAGTCCGCGGCCCTCGACGACGAACAGATCGTGGCGGTCTGCGAGCGCGCCGAGGCCGCGGGTGCCGATTACGTCAAGACGTCGACCGGGTTCCACCCGGCTGGCGGCGCGTCCGCCCACGCCGTGGAACTCATGGCCCGCACGGTCGGCGGGCGCCTCGGCGTCAAGGCCTCCGGCGGAATCCGGACGCCGGAGGCCGCGGTCGCCATGGTGGAGGCGGGGGCCACCCGGCTCGGGCTGTCCGCCTCCGCCGCCATCCTGGACGGGCTCGAGGACTGAGGCCTCAGGCCCTGTCGATGAGGGCCGCCATGTCCGCGCGGACGGCGGCCACGCGCTCCGCCGCGGCCGACCGGGCCGCGGCGAGGTCGCCGTCGACGACCGGCACGATCGACTCGAGGTAGCACTTCAGCTTCGGCTCCGTACCGGACGGGCGGGCGACCACCCGGTCACCGGCCTCGGTGAGGAAGTGGAGCGCGTCGGTCGGGGGCAGCCCGCGCCAACCCTCGGAGAGGTCCGCGGTCTCCACCACGGGCGAACCCGCGAGCTCGGCGGGCGGCATGGCGCGCAGCGCGGCCATGGCCCGGGCGATCCGGCTGAGGTCCTCCACCCGGATGGTGAGCGGGTTGGTGGCGTGGGCCCCGTGCTGCATGGCGAGCCGGTCGAGCAGGTCCGCGAGGGTCTGCCCGTCGCTGAGGAGCTGGGAGGCGAGCAGGGCGATCCGCAACGAGGCCGAGATGCCGTCCTTGTCCCGCACGTACTGGGGGTCCACGCAGTAGCCGAGGGCCTCCTCGTAGCCGAAGACCAGCCCGTCCACCCGCGAGATCCACTTGAAGCCGGTGAGCGTGTACTCATGGCGCAGCCCGTGGGCGGCGGCGATCTTCTCCAGCATGCGCGAGGAGACGATGGAGCAGGCGAGGACACCGCCGGCACCGGCCGTGGCGGCGAGGGTCGCGGCCTGTGATCCCAGCAGCCAGCCGACCTCGTCGCCCGTGAGCTGCCGCCAGCTCCCGTCCACGGGGATCGCGACGGAACACCGGTCCGCGTCCGGGTCGTTGGCGAGGATGATGTCGGCGTGGACCTCCTTCGCCAGGTCGAACGCTAGGTCGAGCGCTCCCGGCTCCTCCGGGTTGGGGAAGGCGATGGTGGGGAAGTCGGGGTCGGGGTCCGCCTGCTCGGGAACGACGTGGACGTCCTGGAAGCCCGCCCGGTGGAACGCCTCCATGGTCGTCGCGTTGCCCACACCGTGCATCGAGGTGTGCACGATCGTGAGCGCTCCGGCCATCCCGCTGGGGACGAGCGAGACCACGCGGTCCAGGTACGACTCGCGGATCCCCTCACCCAGCTGCTCCCATCCGGACCCCGCCAGCGGCACCGCCGCCACGCTCTCCACCGCGGCGATCTGCGCGGCGATCTGCGCGTCGTACGGCGGGACGATCTGGGTGCCCTCGCCGGCCCCGGTGACGGCCCGCCCGCCGAGGTACACCTTGTACCCGTTGTCCTGTGGCGGGTTGTGCGACGCGGTCACCATCACGCCGGCGTCGGCCTTCAGGTGGCGGACCGCGAAGGCGACCAGGGGAGTGGGCAGGCGGGGCGGGAGCAACAAGGCCCGGCCCCCGGCGCCGGTGACGACGGCGGCCGTGTCACGGGCGAACTGTTCCGAGCCGTAGCGGGCATCGCAGCCGATCACCACGGAGAAGTCCTCGCCGACCTCCTGGCGGAGGAAGGCCGCCAGCCCGGCGGCCGCACGGATCACGACGGCGCGGTTCATACGGTTCGGCCCGGCGCCCAGCGTCCCCCGCAGGCCGGCGGTGCCGAACTGCAGGAACCCGGCGAAGCGGTCGGCGAGCTCGGCGTCGGCGTCGGGGTCGTCGGAGGCCGCCAGCAGGACCTCCAGTTCCTTGCGGGTGTCAGGGTCGGGGTCGTCGGCGATCCAGGCCTCGACGGCGGAGCGGTCGTACATGTCAGTCCTCCAGGATTCGTCGGGTGATGGTGGCGAGCAGGGTGGCGAGCCTGGGCGCGGCGTCGCGGCCGGCGTCGAGCACCTCCTCGTGGGACAGGGGCGTGGGCGAGATCCCGGCCGCCGGATTGGTGACGAGGGACAGGCCGAGGATCTCCAGGCCGGCGTGGCGGGCCGCGATGGCTTCGAGGGCGGTGGACATCCCCACGAGGTCCCCGCCGATCCGCTGGGCCATCCGGACCTCGGCGGGCGTCTCGTAGTGAGGCCCGCGGAACTGGACGTAGATGCCCTCCTCGAGGGAGGGGTCCACCTCCCGGGCCAGCACCCGCAGCCGCGCGGAGTACAGGTCCGTGAGGTCCACGAACGTCGCGCCCTCCAGCGGCGACGTGCCCGTCATGTTGATGTGGTCCGAGATGAGGACCGGGGTGCCCGGGACCCACTCAGGCCGCAGCCCACCGCACCCGTTGGTGAGGACCACCGTGGAGGCCCCGCAGGCCGCGGCGGTGCGGACGGCATGGGCGACGGCGCGCACCCCCTTGTCCTCGTAGAGGTGGGTGCGCGCTCCCAGGACGAGGGCGTGCCTGCCGGTGCCGCTCACGGTGATGGAGCCGATCCTGCCGCCGTGCCCGGCGACGGCGGGGGCGGAGAACCCCGGGATCTCCTCCGCGGGGATCTCGCTGACGGTCTCGCCGAGCTCCAGGGCCGCCCCGCCCCAGCCCGAACCGAGGACGAGGGCCACGTCGTGCCGGGCGATCCCGGACCGTTCCGCGATGACTCGGGCGGACTTGGCGGCGACCTCCATCGGGCCATCGAGCTGCGTGTTCTCCATGACCAAACGCTACCGGCTGGCACCGGAGTGTGCTCGGAATCACACCGATCCGGCCGCGAAGGGGCGCCGCCGCCCGATGCTTGCCACAATGGGTCGGTGACCGACGCGCTGCCCCCGGACCGAACGAATCTCGACGACGTCGGCGCCTCGCCGGTGCGCAGCGGCTCGCGGGTGGTGGTCATCGGGGGCGGCCCCGGGGGCTACGAGGCGGCGCTCGTGGCCAGCAGGCTGGGTGCCGACGTCACCCTCGTCGAACGCAGCGGCATCGGCGGTGCCGCTGTCCTCACAGACGTCGTGCCGTCCAAGACCCTGATCGCCACGGCCGAGTGGATGACCATCACGGAGAGCGCCGCCGAACTCGGCATCCAGGCCGGTGGCGCCCTGGTCGTCGACATGGCGGTGGTGAACGCCCGCGTCCTCGAACTGGCCGCGCGCCAGTCCGCGGACATCCGCGCCCACCTCACCGCGGAGGGCGTGCACGTCGTCGACGGCGATGCCCGGGTGGGCCGCGTGCACCACGACCGCGGCACGCGCGACGTCGTCGTCACCTCGGACGGCGAGCACGTGGTCGAGGGCGAGATCGTGCTCGTGGCCACCGGGGCGTCGCCGCGGATCCTGCCGGGCGCCGAGCCCGACGGCGAGAGGATCATGACCTGGACGCAGCTCTACCAGCTCGACGAACTGCCGGAGCACCTCGTGGTGGTGGGCTCGGGCGTGACCGGGGCGGAGTTCGCGGGCGCATACAACGCGCTCGGCGCGCGGGTCACCCTCGTCTCGTCCCGCGACCGGGTGCTCCCCGGCGAGGACGAGGAGGCCGCCGAGCTCATCGAGCGCGTGTTCCGGCGCCGCGGGATGACGGTGCTCTCCCGCTCCCGGGCGGCGGCTGTGCGGCGCACGGGCTCCGGGGTGGAGGTCGAGCTGACGGACGGCCGACTCGTGGAGGGATCACACTGCCTCGTGGCCGTGGGCGCCGTGCCGAACACTGCCGGCATCGGCCTGGAGGAGGCAGGGGTCCGATTGAGCCCGTCCGGCCACATCGCGGTGGACCGGGTCTCCCGCACCACGGCCTTCCGCATCTATGCCGCCGGCGACTGCACCGGCGTGCTGCCGCTCGCGTCCGTGGCGGCCACGCAGGGCCGCATCGCGATGTGGCATGCGCTCGGCGAGGCGGTCGCCCCGCTCGACACGCACGCCGTGGCAGCCAACATCTTCACCGCCCCCGAGATCGCCACGATCGGCGTCAGCGAGGAGGACATCACCTCCGGACGCGTGGACGGCTCGATCACCCGCCTGCCGATGGCGCGGAATCCGCGCGCGAAGATGCTCGGGATCAAGGAGGGCTTCATCAAGATCCTCTCGGACAGGGCCTCGGGCGTGGTGATCGGAGGGGTCGTGGTGGCTCCGCGGGCCGGGGAGCTCATCTTCCCCGTCACGCTGGCGGTCGCCAACCGGATCACGGTGGACCAGATGGCGAACGCCTCCACGATCTACCCCTCGCTGACGGGCTCGCTCGGGGAGGCGGCCCGGACCCTGCACATGACCCGGTGACCAGAACCGATATCGTTGGCACCATGCTCGACCTGACGGACGTGGTGGCACTCACGGCGGCCATCTGCGACATCCCGTCCGTCTCCGGGGAGGAACGCGCGCTCGCGGACGCCGTCGAGGCCTCCCTGCGCCGGAACCCGCACCTCGAGGTCCTGCGGGACGGCGACGCCGTCGTGGCCCGGACGCACCTCGACCGGCCCCGGCGCGTCGTCGTCGCCGGCCACCTCGACACCGTGCCCGTCCAGGGCAACCTGCCCACCCGGCTCGTCGACGGCGAGCTGTGGGGGCGGGGGACGGTCGACATGAAGGGGGGCGTCGCCGTCGCCCTGCACCTCGCGGCCACCCTCGCCGAGCCCGCGTGGGACGTCACCTGGGTCTTCTACGACCACGAGGAGGTCGACGCCGACCTCAACGGGCTGGGCCGCATCGCCCGGGAGCACCCGGAGTGGATCGCGGGCGACTTCGCCATTCTCGGGGAGCCCACCGCCGCCGCCATCGAGGGAGGCTGCAACGGCACCATCCGCGCCGAGGTCCGGACCCGCGGCCGGACCGCGCACTCCGCCCGCGCGTGGCGGGGCGTGAACGCGATCCACGCCGCCGCCCCCGTGCTCGACCGCTTGAGCCTCTACGTCCCGGCGGAGGTCGAGGTCGACTCGCTCGTCTACCGTGAGGGCCTGAACGCTGTCGGGATCCGGGGTGGCATCGCCTCCAACATGGTCCCCGACGAGTGCGTGGTCACCGTCAATCACCGGTTCGCACCCTCCCGGACGGTCGCGGAGGCAGAGGCCCACGTGCGGGAGGTGTTCTCCGGTCACGAGGTGGTGATCACCGACGCTGCACCCGGGGCGAGGCCCGGCCTCGACGACCCCGCCGTGGCCGAGTTCGTCGCCGCCGTCGGGGCCCACTCCGGGGGAGAGGTGGGGCCGAAGTACGGGTGGACTGATGTGGCCCGCTTCGCCTCCCTCGGGATCCCCGCCGTCAACTTCGGCCCCGGCGACCCGCTGCTGGCGCACGCCGACGACGAACGCTGCCCCGTTTCCGACATCCGCGCCTGCGCCGCCGCGTTGCGGGCCTGGCTCGAAAGGTGACCATGGCCAAGAGAGAGACCTATCGCAAGGGACCGGTCCAGCTCCGGGGCGGGCTGATTCCCGAGGAGACGACCGACATGCGGTTGCTCCAGCCACAGATGGAGACGGACTGGCTCCACACGGACCCGTGGCGCGTGATGCGCATCCAGGCGGAGTTCGTCGAGGGCTTCGGTGCGTTGGCCGAGCTCGGTCCGGCCGTGTCGGTGTTCGGATCGGCCCGCACGCCGAAGGGCACGGAAACGTATCGCCTCGGGGTGGAGATCGGCCGGCTGGCAGCGGCCGCAGGGTTCGCGGTCATCACCGGCGGCGGGCCGGGCATCATGGAAGCGGCGAACAGGGGCGCCTGCGATGGCGGAGGGGTCTCCGTGGGCCTCGGGATCGAAGTGCCGCACGAGCAGGGCATGAACCGTTGGGTGGACCTCGGCATCAACTTCCGGTACTTCTTCGTCCGCAAGACGATGTTCGTGAAGTACTCGACCGGTTTCATCGTCCTGCCGGGCGGCTTCGGCACGCTCGACGAGCTGTTCGAGGCCCTGACCCTCGTGCAGACGCGCAAGGTCCGCTCCTTCCCCGTCATCCTGGTGGGCAGCGAGTACTGGCGTGGAATGATCGACTGGCTGCGGGACAGCATGGCCCGCGAGGGGAACATCCACCTCGAGGACCTCTCGCTCCTCATGGTCGTCGACACCGCCGAGGACGCCATCAGGGCGGTTCGTGAAGGACACAACCGCATCCTGGGCGAGGTGCTCGCCGAGCAGGAGGACGCCGCGAACGGCTCCTGATCGCCCCCATTCCCGCCCCCGGGTCTGCGACCATGCACCGCTTGGCATAAAATGAGACCAGTTCGTGCGCCAGCAGGCGTACCGTCCGCTCGGAGAGAAGGGGAGCGAAATGGCAGCGATGAAGCCACGCACCGGAGATGGACCGCTTGAGGTCACGAGGGAAGGCCGTGGACTCGTGATGCGCGTCCCGCTCGAGGGTGGCGGACGCCTGGTCGTCGAGTTGAATCAGGCGGAGGCCAACGCGCTCGGGGACGCACTCGACGCCGTTCGGGCCTGATGGTCGACATCCCGGCCCTCCCGGAGCTGCATCTCTCCCGGGAGGACCCGCTCGCCTGTACCCGTGCGGGCGGAGCGCTCGCGTTGCTCCTCGCCAAGGACGACGACCCGGCCGAGATCTCTCGTGCCTACCGGGTCGACCTGGCCGCGGTGGCGCGCGCCAAGGGGATCGGGCTGTCCCGCACCTCTCACTCCATCGAGCTGCCGCCACTCCTCGACGACGATCCGTGGGCCGGCCTGCCGCGCACCGTCGCCCTGCTCGGAATCGGTGACGGCGACCCTGCCGACCTCCGCGCCGCCGGCCTCGCCGCCGGTCGCGCGGCTCGCGGACTGCCGCACCTCACGGTGGCACCCCGGCGTACCCTCGACCCCGCCCAGGGAATAGCGTTGGCGGAGGGCGTCATGCTCGCCTCCCACCGGATGCCGCACCGCGAGGACGATGCCGCCAAGGCGCCCTGCCCCGCCGTGACGATCTGTGGGGAGGTCTTCGACCTCCCGCGCCTCCGTGCCGCGATGTGGGGCACCTTCCTCGCCCGGACCCTGGCGGCGATCCCCTCGAACACGAAGGACCCACAGTGGTTCGCGGAGCAGTGCGTGGCCCTCGCGGCGGCCGAGGGCAACGACCTTCTCTCGGTCGAGGTCCACGACGAGTCGTGGCTCGCGGACAACGGACTCGGGGCGGTCCTCGCCGTTGGGCGCGGCTCGGCCAGCCCACCCCGGTTCGTCACCATCCGCCACGACGGCAACCCGGGTGACCCCGCGGTCCTCGTGGGCAAGGGCATCACCTTCGACACCGGTGGTCTGTCCCTCAAGCCGAGGGAGGCCATGGTGCCGATGAAGACCGACATGTCGGGCGCCGCCGTCGTGCTCGCCACCGTGCTCGCCGTCGCCCGCGCCGGGCTCCCCGTCCACGTCGTCGGCGTGCTCCCCCTCGCCGAGAACGCGATCGGCGCAGCGTCGTACCGTCCCGGCGACATCGTCCGTACCCATGACGGAACCATGGTCGAGATCCGCAACACGGACGCCGAGGGCCGCATGGTCCTCGCTGACGCCCTCTCCTGGGCGCGGGCCGAGTACCGGCCGCGGGTCATCCTCGACGTCGCCACTCTCACCGGCGCGGCCACCCTCGGGCTCGGGCGCGGACACGCTGCGCTCTTCGCGTCGGACGAGTCGCTCGCAGCGTCACTGGCTGCTGCCGGCAGCACCCACGGTGAGGAGCTGTGGACGATGCCGCTCGTGGAGGACTACCGGGAGTCGTTGTGCTCCGGGGTGGCCGACGTCGCCCACATCGCGACGAACGACCACGTCAAGGCGGGCGCGATCGTCGCGGCTCTTTTCCTGCAGCGGTTTGCAGGTGACATCCCGTGGGCGCACCTCGACATCGCCGGTCCGGGGCGGTCCGCGTCCGCGACCCCGGAACTCGGGTCGCAGGCCGGTACCGGTTTCGGGGTTCGCGCCCTCGTCGAGTGGTTGTCGCGACAGCCGGCCGGACAAGCGGACGGCCAGCGGGCCTTCTAGCGCCTCACCGCGATGAGGAGGCCCTCGCCTGACGGCAGGAGCGCGGGGACCGCGTCCTCGAGGCTGCGGACATGCTTCCCGAGTTCCCGGATCGCCACCGTGAGTTCGTCACGCCGCGCCGGGTCGGCCACGCGGCCTCCCGAGAGAGCATCGTTCACCACGAGCACACCCCCGGGCTTCAGCATGCGCCACGCCTGCTCGACAACGGCCGGCGTCTCTGCTGGGTTCCCGTCGACGAACACGAGGTCGTAGGCGCGGTCGGCGAGCCGGGGAAGGACGTCGAGTGCCCGGCCCGCGATGAGGCGTGTCCGGGCCGGCTTGACGCCCGCCAGCACGAAGGTCTCCCGGGCCGCGCGCTGGTACTCCGCCTCCACGTCGATCGAGGTGAGGATGCCGTCTTCGACCATGCCCTCCAACAGCCAGGTGCCCGACACCCCGGTGCCCGTCCCGATCTCCGCCACGGCGTGTGCGGCGCTCGCGGCGGCGAGCAGCCGAAGGACCGCCCCGGTTCCGGGCGAGACCGCCGCGACACCGAACTCGGCGGCCCGAGCCCGTGCCGCACGCGCGGGCTCGGACTCGGGGGTGAAGTCCTCGGTGTAGGACCAGGACAGAGCCTTTTCGGCGGCCATTGGGTGTTCCTGTCGTCGATGGAAGTTCGATTCTACGCTCTCAGCTTCCCCTCAGGTCCGATCGCTACGCTGAACGGACACCGGGAAGGGAGGACGATCGTGACCGCAATACGGGAGCAGTCGCCTCTCTCCGCCGTCCTCCAGGAGCCCACGTGGGAGCAGGTCGTGGAGGAGCACTCGGCGAGGGTGTATCGGCTCGCCTACCGGCTGACAGGCAACCACGCCGACGCCGAGGACCTCACCCAGGAGACCTTCGTGCGGGTCTTCCGTTCCTTGCACACGTACTCGCCGGGAACCTTCGAGGGCTGGCTCCACCGCATCACCACCAACCTCTTCCTCGACCAGGCCAGGCGCCGCTCCAGGTTCCGGATCCACTCGATCCCGGAGGAGATGCAGCTCGCCGCCGGCTGGCAGGACACCCCGGACAGGCAGTACGAGCACGCGAACCTCGACCCTGACATCCAGGCAGCCCTCGACTCCCTCCCGCCTGCCAACAGGGCCGCCGTGGTGCTCTGTGACATCGAGGGATTGTCCTATGCCGAGGTGGCCGCCACACTGGGGGTGAAGGTGGGCACGGTGCAGTCGCGCCTCCACCGGGGCCGTGCCAGGCTCCGGGAGCAACTCGCCCACCGGGACCCGGGAGGGCGGATGTGAGGCATCTGGGCGACAGGACGAGCGCCTACGCCGACGGGCGGCTCACCGGTCGCCGGCTCGCCCGTGCGGAGGCCCACCTGCGGGTGTGCTCCTCCTGCGCACGGCAGGTCGAGGCTGAACGTGCGCTGGCGGAGCGGTTGCGGTGTCTCGGCCCCGCGCGCTCTCCGTCCGGTTTGCCCGAGCGCATCATCGCCAGCGCCCCGGCCGGCACGGGTCCGTGGCGACGTGCCGTGCACTGGGCCACGGACCGAGCGTCCCTCCGGGGCTGGCGCCGGCGCTTCACGGTGCGGCTCGGTGTGGGGAGTGGACTCATCGCCGCGGGCGTGGCGGGCATCGTCCTCCTCGGCAGCGTCCCGGATGATCCAGCCTCGCTTCGGGCCGCGGCTGCCGGCGGCGCGGCCCTTCGGGGCCCGGTCCAGACGGTGGCGATGGTGCAGGATTCGACCGAGGCGACCACCCGGACACTTCGGGACCATGGCTGGGCGCTTCCCGCGGACCTGCCCGCGGACCTCCACATCACGGGTGCCACCATCCACACGGAGGGCGACACTCAGATGCTGGAGGTCGAGATCGTCGGCGGGTCCGGCGTCGCGACAGTGTTCCAGGGGCGTGGCAGCCTCGATGCCACGCTGCTCCCCGAGCATGCCGAGTTCGTCCAGTGCGGGGACCTGTCCACCGTGGTCGTGGGCGACAGCGAGGTGCGCTTCCGGGTTGCCGCACTCCTGCCGGCGGCAGCGGTTGACTCCTCGCTTGCCGGGCGATTTGATCGGGGGGTACAGGCAATCCTTACCTTCCTCCGCGAGGTGGCTCCATGACGTCCCAGAACTCCGACGAACGCTGGATGCCGCCCCAGGGGACGAACGGCATCCCGGCAGGGTGGGGTTCGCCGTCCCGCGACGCTCCGCCGCAATCGGGCCCGGCGCCGCTGCTCGGCTGGGAGCCGGAACCCCCACCGGTTCCGCGCCCTGTTCCCGCGCCTGCGCCCTCACGCGGGAAGCAGCACCGCGGCCCCCGGATGATCCGCCGCTCCACCGCCGTCCTCGTCGCCGTCCTCGCCCTCCTGAGTGGGCTCATCCTCGGCGCGGTGGGGGCGCGGGAGTACTTCGGGATCGACGTCGCGGCCCCCGTGACACCGACCGGGTCGACCGTCCCCGTGCGAGCCCCCGACTCGGTCGCCGGCATCGCCCAGTCGGTGGTGCCGTCCACCGTGTACATCGAGGCCACCACGGCCACGAGCGCAGCCTCCGGCACCGGCCTCATCCTGCGTGCCGACGGGTACATCGTGACGAACAACCACGTGATCGCCGGGGGCGGCACGGTCCAGGTCACGTTCTCGGACGGGTCCGTGGAGGTCGCGGAGGTCGTGGGCCGGACCTCGGACTACGACCTGGCGGTGCTCAAGGTGGAGCGCACCGGGCTGGACCCGCTTCCGCTCGCCGACTCGGACGCGGTCATGGTCGGAGACCCCGTGGTGGCCGTGGGTGCGCCCCTCGGGCTCGAGGGCACCGTGACGTCGGGCATCGTCTCCGCCCTCAACCGCGCGGTGACGGCCGGCTCCGTCACCGAGACCTCCTTCATCAACGCGATCCAGACGGACGCCGCCATCAACCCGGGGAACTCCGGCGGACCGCTCGTCAACGCCGGCGGCGAGGTCATCGGGATCAACACCGCGATCGCCCAGGCCTCGGGGACGGGGGCCGCGACCGGCAGCATCGGGCTCGGCTTCGCGATACCGTCGAACCAGGTCAGGCGGACCACCGACCAGCTCATCGAGACGGGCCGTGCGACCTACCCCATCATCGGGATCCTGCTCGACGGGCGCCACGGCGGCGAGGGCGTCATGGTGGCGACCGCGCCGTCGGACGGCAACGAGCCGGTGACGCCGGGTGGTCCCGGTGACTCCGCTGGCATCCGGCCGGGTGACATCATCCTGTCGATCGACGGCCGTCCCGTGACGAGCCCCGAAGAGGTCATCGTCTATGTACGCGCCAACGCACCCGGCGACACGCTCACCCTCACGATCCGGCGTGGTGGGCGGGAGGAGGACGTCGACGTCGTGCTCGGGGAGCAGGAGGCGAACTGACCTCAGGTCGCCTCGTCGTCGAACGGGGCGGCGGGGGGCGCCTGCGGGGTTGCTTCCTCGGCCGGGGTCTCGTCGGCGCCCGCCGCGGTCGGGGTGTCCTGGGGCTGCGTCGGGGGGCCCTGGGGCTGCGGAGGCCGTGACCGTGCCGCCGGCCGTGGCGGGGTGTCCTCCAGGAGTGCTTCGCGGACGATGCGACGTGGGTCGTACTGGCGCGGGTCCAGCGACTTCAGGTCGGAGATCTCGTCGCCGAGTTCGTCCTTCAGGGAGCTCTTCGCCTCCCGGAGGAGGTCCCGCGCCATCCGTGCCCAGCTCCCGAGCTGGCCGGCGATCTCGGGGAGTTTGTCCGGGCCGACCACCAGCAGCACGATGATGAGGAGGACCATGGCCTCCCAGCCGCTGATGCCGCCCATGGCTACTTCGGGCTGATGCCGAGTGATCGGCCGGCGAGTCCGCGGGTCCGCGAGGCGAGGTGGTCCGCCACCGAGGCAAGCGCTTGCGCGGCACTGGAGGTGGGTTCCGTGAGCACCAGGGGGATGCCGGCGTCGCCGCCCTCGCGGAGGCGCTTCTCGAGCGGGACCTGAGCGAGCAGCGGGACGGGATAGGCCAGTCCGGCGGACAGGACGCGGGCGACCTCCTCGCCGCCGCCGGAGCCGAAGATCTCGACCCGGGCGCCGTCGGGGGTCTCGAGCCAGGACATGTTCTCCACCACCCCGACGACGTGCTGGTGGGTCTGGGAGGAGAGTATCCCCGCGCGCTGGGCGACCTCGGATGCTGCGAGCTGGGGCGTCGTGACGACGAGGACCTCCGAGTTGGGAACCAGTTGGGCGAGCGAGATCGCGATGTCACCGGTCCCGGGCGGCAGGTCGAGGAGGAGGACGTCGAGGTCACCCCAGAACACGTCCCCGAGGAACTGCTGCATGGCGCGATGGAGCATCGGCCCACGCCAGACGATCGGGGCACCCGGGGCCGCGAACATGCCGATCGAGATCACCTTCACGCCGCGGGCGACGGGCGGGACGATCATGTCGTCCAGTGTCGTCGGCGGGTGCTCCACTCCCAGCATCCGGGGGATCGAGAAGCCGTAGATGTCGGCGTCGAGGACGCCGACCTTGAGGCCCTTGGCGACGAGCGCCACGGCGAGGTTGGCAGTGACAGTGGACTTGCCGACGCCCCCCTTGCCGGAGGTGACCGCGTACACCCGGGTCAGTGAACCCGGCTGCGAGAACGGGATCACGGGTTCCGGCGTGCCGCCGCGCAGCTTCGTGCGCAGGTCCTTGCGCTGTTGCTCGCTCATCACGCCCATGACCACCTCGACGGAGGCCACGCCCTCGAGTGCGCCCACCGCGGCCCTCACGTCGCGCGTGATGGTGTCCTGCAGGGGGCACCCCTTCGTGGTCAGGTCGATTCCGACGACGACGTCGCCGTCGGTCACCTCGACGCTCCGGACCATGTCCAGCTCCGTGATCGGCTTGTGGATCTCGGGGTCCTGGACGGTCTCCAGACGTGTCCGGACGGCTGCTTCGGTGAGGACGGGCATGGCCCCGATCCTACAGCCGGTCCTGAGCCGTCCCCGAATCGGATTCGTCCGCGGCCTCGCGACGGTCACGGTCCGCGCGAAGCTCCTCGAGCAGGTCCCGCAGCTCCGCGCGGACGTAGTCCCGGGTGGCGACCTCGCCCATGGCGATCCTCAGGGCGGCGATCTCGCGGGCGAGGTACTCGGTGTCCGCGAGGTTGCGCTCGGCGCGCAGCCGATCCTGCTCCGCGGTGACACGGTCCCGGTCGTCCTGACGGTTCTGGGCGAGCAGGATCAGCGGTGCGGCGAAGGACGCCTGCAGCGACAGCATGAGCGTGAGCGCAGTGAAGCCGAGGTCCGCCCGGTCGAAGCGCAGGAACTCCGGCCCGAACGCGTTCCACAACAGCCACGCGATGACGAAGAGCGTCAGCCAGACGAGGAACTGCGGGGTCCCGGTGAACCGGGCGATGCCCTCCGCCACCTTGGCGACGGGTTCCGACTGCAGGTCGACTCGCGGCAGACGCTTGCGGTACTCCTTCGGCTGGTCGAGTCGCTCAACCATGGAGCAGCCTCAGGTCCGCGCTGTCCGTCTCCTCGTCCGCGGCCTCACGCCAGTTCTCGGGCAGCAGGTTGTCCAGCACATCGTCCACGGAGATGGCGCCGAGCAGCCGGCGGTTCTCGTCGAGCACGGGCATCGCCGTGTTGTTGTAGGTCGCCATCAGCCGCGTGACCTTGCTGATCGTGTCAGTCGGAGCCACGCCCTCCACGTCGGTGTCCAGGAAGCTTCCCAGCGGCTCGTGGGGGGGTTCGCGCAGGGCACGCTGCAGGTGCACCACCCCGAGGAATCGTCCCGTGGGGGTTTCGAGCGGCTGCCGGGTCACGAAGATCATGGTCGACAGCGCAGGGTTGATGTCGCGACGCCGCGCCTGGGCCAGCGCGGTGGCGACGGTGGCCTCGGGCCCGAGGATGATCGGCTCGGTCGTCATGAGGCCGCCTGCGGTGCGCTCGTCGTAGGCGAGCAGGCGCCGGACGTCCTTCGCCTCGTCGGGCTGCATGAGCGCGAGCAGCTCGGACGCCTTGTCCGTGGGGAGTTCCGAGACCAGGTCGGCGGCGTCGTCGGGCTGCATGACATCCAGGACGTCGGCGGCCCTTCCCGCCGCCAGGGCGGACAGGATCTCCACCCGGTCCTCGTCGCCGAGCTCCTCCAACACGTCGGCGAGCCGCTCGTTGTCGAGTTCTGCCGCCACCTCGATGCGGCGGTCGTCGGGCAGGTCGTGGAGCACGTCCGCCAGGTCCGCGGCCTTCATGTCGCCGAGGCTGGCGAGGAGCGAGGTGGCACCCTGCTGCTCGGCGGACGGGCCGAGCCCGGTGACGTCCGTGACGTCGACGACCAGTGTGGAGCCGCGCCGCAGCAGCCCCGACTCGCGCCGGCGCACGAACAGCTTGGTGACCAGCCAGTCGCCGTTCCGCTGCTGCTCCATGGCGACGTCCTCGATGGCGGCGGTCCCCGAACCGTCCCGCATGGTGACCACACGGTCGAGGAGTTGCGAGACCACGAGCGTCTCGCTGGCGCGTTGCTCGAAGCGGCGGATGTTCAGCAGTCCGGTGGTGATGACCGCTCCGGGCTCGATGCCGGTGACGCGCGTGAGCGGCACGAACACCCGTCTGCGACCGCTGACCTCGACGACGAGCCCGACCGCGCGCGGGACTCCCTTGACCGGGATCAGGACGACGACGTCGTGCACCTTGCCCACCTGGTCACCGATCGGGTCGAACACCGACGTCCCCGCGAGCCGGGCGACGTAGACCCGGGTCGGGGCGCTCGGGCGGGGGATGGAGGTCACGGCACCAGCCTAGGCCAGCGGTGCCACACGCGGCAGCCGCGACGCCGTCCAGCGTGCTCCCAGCCTCATGGAGGATAATGGGACCATGACGCAGCTGAACTCGTGGCAACGCCTCGGCGTGATGCCGCTGGGCGAGGAGATCGCCACATTCGACAAGTACGAGGCCGCGCAGGCGGCTGTGGACGCGCTGGCCGACGCCGAGTTCCCCGTCCGCAAGGTCTCCCTCATCGGCACCGACCTCCGCATGGTAGAGCGGGTGACCGGGCGCATGAACCCCGCCCGGGCGGCTCTCTCAGGGGCCCTGTCGGGCATGTGGTTCGGCCTCATGATCGGGCTGCTGTGGGTGATCGTCGGGGCGGTGGACTTCTCCCCCGTGGTCCTCGGCGTGACCCTCGGGGGGGTGTTCGGGGCCCTCTTCGGCCTGGCCGCCCACGCCCTGTCCGGCGGGAAGCGTGACTTCACCTCGATCAGCCAGGTCGTGGCCACCCGTTACGGCCTGCGCTGCGAGACCGACGTCGCCTTCCGGTGCCGCCAGATCCTGCAGGAGCGCGGCATCATCACCCCCGCGGCGCCCCCGCCCGTGGTGGACCTGACCGAGCCACCACGGTACGGCGAGCGCATCGCGCCGCCGGACTCCGGTCCCACCGGGGACAGTGGGCAGTAGCGGGGCCGCCGGCCGGCACAGCTCCGGCGCAGGTCAGGTGCCGAGGAGGCGGGCCATCCACGCCTCGACGTCCGCCACCGTGCGAGGGATGTCCTCGGAGAGCCGCACTGGACCGTCCCCGGTGATCAGGACGTCGTCCTCGATCCGCACCCCGATTCCACGGAACTGCTCCGGGACGGCGAGGTCGTCGGCCCGGAAGTACAGGCCGGGCTCGATGGTGAAGACCATGCCCACCTCGAGCTCGCCGTCGAGGTAGAGCTCCCGCTTGGCCTGGGCGCAGTCGTGCACGTCGATCCCGAGGTGGTGGGAGGTGCCGTGCACCATCCACCGCCGGTGGTACTGCCCCTCCGGGGTGAGCGACTCGGCCGCTGTCACGGGCAGCATGCCCCACCGCTCCAGCCGGTCGGCGATGACCTCCATCGCGGCGGCGTGCACGTCACGGAACCGAGCACCCGCTGTTCCGGCCCGTGCCAGGGCGGCCTCGCACGCGTCGAGGACCGCCTGGTAGACCTCGCGCTGCGGTTCGGTGAAGACACCATCCACCGGGAGTGTGCGCGTGATGTCCGCCGTGTAGAGGGAGTCCACCTCCACTCCAGCGTCGATGAGGACGAGCTCCCCGGGCAGAACCACCCCGTCGTTCGCGATCCAGTGCAGGGTGTTGGCGTGGTTCCCGGCAGCGGCGATGGTCTCGTAGCCGACCCCGTTGCCCTCCTCGCGGGCCTTCCCCTGGAAGGCGCCCTCGAGGACACGCTCCCCGCGATGGTGCCGGGCCGCACGCGGGAACGAGCGGATGATCTCCTCGAAGCCCTCGGCCGTGGCCGTGACGGCCCTGCGCATCTGCCTGACCTCGAAGGCGTCCTTGATGAGCCGCAGTTCTGACAGCGCCTCCGCCAGCGCCTCGTCGACGGCGGCGTCGGCCGCCGCACCGACCTCGGCGCGCACCCGTCCCACCAGAGCGGTGACGGCCGCGTCGGCCTGCGGGACCACGCGGACCTGCACCTGTCCGGCATCCTTCGCGACGGCGTCGGCGAGGGTGTCGATGTGGGCGCACCGGATCCCGGTGAGCGCCTCGACCTCCTCGAGGGTGGGACGCACCCCGACCCAGAGCTCGCCGTAGCGGGAGTCGGCGTAGAACTCCTCGGTGTCCTTCCCCGCAGCCGGCCGGAGGTACAGCACGGCCTCGTGGGCGTCGTCGGCGGGATCGAGGACGAGCACGGCGTCCGGTTCCTGGTCCGTGCCCAGCCCGGTCAGATGGGCGAACGCGCTGTGAGGCCGAAAGCGGTGGTCGGTGTCGTTGGAGCGGGTCACGAGCTGGCCGGCGGGGACCACGAGACGGTCCCCGGGAAAGCGCTCCCCGATCCGCCGGCGCCGCTCGGCGGCGAACGGGGCGGCCTCGGAGGGCTGCGGGAGCGCCTTGGGCCGGGCCTCCCACTCGGTGGCGATGAAATCACGGAACGCCGCCGAACTCGGGCGGTGGGACCTGTTGTTGACGCGGTCGGTGAGCTCCTGTTTCTCCGTGCGGTCGGTCATGGCTCGACCGTACCAGCGTGCTGGGCATCCATCGTTTCGGGCTCCTGGTACGGGTCCGTGGGTATCTGCTGCCGGCGAGGGAGGGTGGCTCTGGGCTTCGACCGGCCGGACGAGGTCACGACGACCGACCAGGCCCCCACGGTTGCGCCCATCCCCACAACGGTCATGATCTCGCACGCCGTGCGCTGTCGCAGACACGGTTCCCACGCGAATCCGCCGTCCGAACGCGATTCTGCTGTCCGAGTGCGATTCTGCTGTCCCCTCCCCAGCGGTGGGACAGCTTTCTCGTGTTGGGATGCCGCGCATTCGCTGTCCTCACGCGAAACCGCTGTCCCCCTTTCGAGGGGGACAGCGTTCTCGTGTTGGGATGCCGCGCATTCGCTGTCCTCACGCGAAACCGCTGTCCCCCTTTCGAGGGGGACAGCGTTCTCGTGTTGGGATGCCGCGCATTCGCTGTCCTCACGCGAAACCGCTGTCCCCGTTTCGAGGGGGACAGCGTTCTCGTGTTGGGATGCCGCGCATTCGCTGTCCTCACGCGAAACCGCTGTCCCACCCTGGAGGAGGGGACAGCAATCTCATCTTGGGATCGCTCCCTCGCGTTGGGACAGCGAAGCCGCGGGCCGGCGATCCGGGTTCACGCCGCACCCAGCGGTTCACGCCGGGCCTGGCTCCAGACTCATCACTCGGCGAGGGCCTCCCCGGCCAGCTCCGGGAGGAACAGCGCTGACACCATGGCCAGGAGGAACGCGCCACCCAGCACCGCGAACAGCACGGGGAGCCCGCCGGTGGCCACGAGCAGGGGCACCACGAGGGGCGCCGTCATGGCCGCGATGCGCCCGAACGCCGTCGCGCTGCCGCTACCGGTGCCGCGCAGCGAGGTGGGATAGACCTCGGGGGTGATGGCGTAGAGCGCGCCCCACGCCCCCAGGTTGAAGAAGGACAGCGCCATCCCGGAGGCCAGGATGGCCGCCTCGGTCGGCGCGAGGCCGAATACGAGGGCGGCGGCCGCGGAACCGGCGAGGAAGGTCGCGAGGGTGGGGCGCCGGCCCCACCGCTCGACGAGGATCGCGGCGACGGCGTAACCCGGGAGCT
>JBNJCY010000018.1:0-19877 GCA_051744325.1 Actinomycetota bacterium | reverse complement strand
CGACGGGTGCGCGAGGTGGTGCCCCACGCGGACGACGAGCTGCGCTACGCCGTCGACGCCGGGGGCTTCTGGCAGGTGCACCGCGACGCGCCCGGGGAACTGGTCCGACGCGTGCTCGGCGGCGCCGCGCTCGCGGGCGGCGAGCGGGTGCTCGAACTGTTCTCGGGAGCCGGCCTGTTCACGCTGGCGCTCGGGAGGGCCGTCGGGGCGCGGGGCGAGGTCATCTCGATCGAGGGCTCCCGCTCGGCGGTGGACGACGCCACCGTGAACCTCGCCGCGCTGCCGCAGGTGCGTGCGCGCCGGGCACGGGCGGACGCGCGCACCGTCAGCCGGATGGAGGGGCCAGTGGACGTCGTCGTGCTCGATCCGCCTCGCACGGGGGCGGGCACGGCGCTCGTCAGAGCACTGCGGGACAGGCGTCCCGGCCGGATCGTCTACGTGGCCTGCGACCCCGCGGCCCTCGCCCGCGACCTGCGGGAGTTGGTGCGGGACCACCGGATCGTGGAGGCCGCCGCGCTCGACCTGTTCCCGCACACACACCACGTCGAGATGGTCGCCGTCCTTCAGCGGCGCTGACAGCCACGGCCGCGCGCGCCCCGGATCGACTGATTAGGCTGGGGATATCCGGTGGACAGGTATCCACCGCGCAAGTTATCTTGATATCGAGATTTCGACGACGACTCGAGGAGATCCCCGTGGACAGCTTCACTTCGAAGGCACAGCTCATCGTCGGTGGTGCCACCTACGAGATCAACCGGCTCGACGCCGTCCCCGGCCTCGACAGGCTGCCCTACTCGCTGAAGGTGCTCGCGGAGAACCTGCTGCGCACCGAGGACGGCGCGAACGTGACCGCCGATCACGTCCGGGCCCTCGCGGACTGGGATCCCGCGGCCGAGCCCGACACCGAGATCCAGTTCACCCCCGCCCGGGTGGTCATGCAGGACTTCACCGGGGTGCCCTGCGTGGTGGACCTCGCCACCATGCGCGAGGCCATGGCGGACCTCGGCGGGGATCCGGGGCGCATCAACCCCCTCGCCCCGGCGGACCTCGTCATCGACCACTCGGTCGTCATCGACGTCTTCGGGCGTTCCGATGCCTTCGAGCGCAACGTGGAGTTCGAGTACGAGCGGAACCGGGAGCGGTACCAGTTCCTCCGCTGGGGACAGACCGCCTTCGACGACTTCAAGGTGGTGCCGCCGGGCACCGGAATCGTCCACCAGGTCAACCTCGAGTACCTCGCCGGCGTCGTGATGACCCGCGAGTCCGACGGCGTGCTGCAGGCCTACCCGGACACCTGCGTGGGCACGGACTCCCACACGACCATGATCAACGGACTCGGCGTCCTGGGCTGGGGCGTCGGCGGCATCGAGGCCGAGGCCGCGATGCTGGGCCAGCCGGTGTCGATGCTCATCCCGCGGGTGGTGGGCTTCAGGCTCACCGGCGAGATCCCTGCCGGCGCGACGGCGACAGATGTGGTGCTGACCATCACGGAGATGCTGCGCAAGCATGGCGTGGTGGGCAAGTTCGTCGAGTTCTACGGCGAGGGGGTGGGTGCGGTCCCGCTCGCCAACCGCGCCACCATCGGCAACATGAGCCCCGAGTTCGGCTCCACCGCCGCCATCTTCCCCATCGACGACGTCACCCTGGGCTACCTGCGGCTCACCGGCCGTTCCGAGGACCAGGTGCGCCTCGTGGAGGCCTACGCCAAGGAGCAGGGCCTCTGGCACGACCCGAGCCGCGAACCGGTGTACTCCGAGTACCTCGAGCTGGACCTGTCCACCGTGGTGCCGTCCATCGCCGGGCCGAAGCGTCCCCAGGACCGCATCCGGCTCACCGACGCCAAGCGGGCCTTCGAGGCGGTGCTGCCGGACTACGTGGACGACGAGGAGGAGGAACTCTCCGAGCTGGACGAGGCGATCGCCGACACGTTCCCGGCCTCGGACCCGTTCGTCGCGGACGACGACCTCGATGACTCCGCCCCCCCGGAGCACCACCACGCGGATGCGGCGGTGCCCAGCAAGCGCGTGCCGGTGACGATGGAGGACGGTACCGAGACAGAGCTGGACCACGGCAAGGTGGTCATTGCGTCCGTCACGTCCTGCACCAACACCTCCAACCCCTCCGTCATGCTCGCCGCCGGCCTGCTCGCCCGGAACGCCACCGAGAAGGGCCTGCGCGTGAAGCCGTGGGTGAAGACCTCCATGGCGCCGGGCTCCAAGGTCGTCACGGACTACTACGAGAGGGCAGGGCTGTGGCCGGCACTCGAGGCGCTCGGCTACCATCTCGTGGGCTACGGCTGCACCACCTGCATCGGGAACTCGGGCCCGCTGCCGCCGGCGGTCTCCGCCGCCGTGAACTCCAACGACCTGGCGGTCGTCTCCGTGCTCTCCGGTAACCGGAACTTCGAGGGCCGGATCAACCCGGACATCAAGATGAACTACCTCGCCTCCCCGCCGCTGGTCATCGCCTACGCCCTGGCCGGCACGATGGACTTCGACTTCGCCACCGAACCGCTCGGGCAGGACCGGGAGGGCGACGACGTGTTCCTCACGGACATCTGGCCCGCCGCGCAGGAGGTCGAGGACACGATCGCGGCCACGATCGACCGGGAGATGTTCGCGGACGGGTACGCCGACGTCTTCGCGGGCGACGAACGGTGGCGCTCCCTCCCGACCCCGGAAGGTGACACCTTCGCGTGGGCCGAGGACTCCACGTACGTCCGCAGGCCCCCGTACTTCGAGGGCATGACCATGGAACTGACGCCGGTCGCCGACATCCGGGGCGCCCGGGTCCTGGCCAGGCTGGGCGACTCCGTCACCACCGACCACATCTCGCCCGCCGGCGCCATCAAGCCGGACTCACCAGCCGGGAGGTATCTCGCGGAGCACGGCGTGGCCCGGCGTGACTTCAACTCCTACGGCTCGCGCCGCGGCAACCACGAGGTCATGATCCGGGGGACTTTCGCGAACATCCGGCTGCGGAACCAGCTCCTCGACGGCGTCGAGGGCGGGTACACCCGCAACCTCCTCACCGGGGAGCAGGAGTCCATCTACGACGCGGCCACGGCCTACCGGGAGGCCGGGATCCCACTCGTGGTGCTCGGCGGCAAGGAGTACGGCTCGGGGTCCTCGCGTGACTGGGCGGCCAAGGGCACCGCCCTGCTGGGCGTGAAGGCGGTCATCGTCGAGAGCTTCGAGCGCATCCACCGCTCCAACCTCATCGGGATGGGCGTCCTTCCTCTGCAGTTCCCCGACGGCGAGGACGCGGATTCCCTCGGCCTCACGGGCACCGAGACGTTCGACGTCACCGGGATCGAGGCGATGGACTCCGGCACCACCCCGCGCACGGTCCAGGTGCGCGCGGAGCGCGAGGACGGCACCACGGTCGAGTTCGACGCCCGCGTGCGCATCGACACCCCCGGCGAGGCTGACTACTTCCGCAACGGCGGCATCCTGCAGTACGTTCTCCGCTCGCTGGTGCAGGCCTGATCCTCAGGCCGGCGTGAAGCCGAAGACCCGCCCGTAGAACGCCAGTTCCCGGGCGAGTGCGTCACGGGTGGTCTCCGCCCTGCGGAACCCGTGACCCTCGCCCGGATAGAGGACGAGCTCGACGTCGCCGCCGGCCTCCCGGATGGCGTCCGCCATCTGCCGCGCCTGGTTCGAGGGCACCACCGCGTCCTCCTCGCCCTGGAGGAGCAGGACCGGGGCGCGGAGCTGGTCGAGGTGGAACAGCGGCGAGCGCTCCCGGTAGACCTCCGCGGCCTCCGGCCACGGACCCACGAGGCCGTCCACGTAGCGGGACTCGAACTTGTGGGTGTCCCCGGCGAGGAGCGCAAGGTCCGCGATCCCGTAGCGGGAGGTGCCCGCGGAGAACACGTCGGTCGCCGTGAGCGCGCGGAGCACCGCGTACCCGCCGGCGCTGCCACCCCGGATGGCGGCCCGGGCACCGTCGACCAGGCCGCGATCGACGAGCGCGGTGACGCCGGCGGCAATGTCCGCGATGTCGGCGACTCCCCATTGTCCTCGCAGGGCGTCGCGGAACTCCCGGCCGTAGCCAGTGGAGCCGCGATGGTTGACGTCGAGGACCGCGAACCCGCGGGTGGTCCAGAACTGGACGCCCGGGGAGAAGGTGCCCGCGGTGGCGGTGGTGGGTCCCCCGTGGACGAGGACGAGGAGCGGGGGCAGCTCGCCGTCGGGCGCCGCGAAGTCCGGGTTGACGGGCGGGTAGAAGAAGCCGTGCGCGACGGAGTCGCCGGCACCCCAGTCCACGGGTTCCGCCTGCGAGACCCACTGGTCCGCGAGGACGGCCGGCGCCGAGACCCGAAGCTCCCGGACGGAACCCTCCGCCAGGATCAGTTCGGCGAGAACCTCGGGACGGTTGGCGTGGCGGCCGACGAAAGCGACACGGCCACCCCCGGCAGCGACCTCGCTCCCCACCTCCAGGCCGGTGATCCACTCCTCGAGCTCACCGTTGGAGAGCCTCATCGAGCCCAGCGTCCACCGGCCGAAGCGAGTCCAGCGGCACACGAGATGGTCCTCGTCGAGGACTGCCAGTGAGCGGTCGAAGGTCCACGGCGGCGAGGCGAACTCAGCCTCGGCGGGGTGGAGGAGCCGGATGCGGCACTCACCGAGGGGGTCGGTGCACCGGTGCACGTTCCACCAGCCGTCCGGGTCAGCCACGTACACGAGGTCCTCGTCGGTGACCCACACGGGCGAGATCGCACTCACCCCGGGCCCACCGGCGATCTGTCGGACGTTCCCGAGACGGTCGCCGTCGATCTCGGCGACCATGAGGCGGGTGGCGTCCCACGGCATGTCCGGGTGGTCCCACTCGTACCAGGCGAGCGCGGTCCCACTCGGGTTGGGCTGCGGGTTCGCGACGAAGTCGGCCTCGGCTCGCAGCTGCGTCACCGCACCGCCGGGGACGTCGACTCGGGCGAGGGCGTTGACCACCGTCTCACCGTGGATCTCGGCGACGGCGTGCACGACGTGGCCGGTCAGCGTCAGGTCGGCGTAGCGGACGCCGCTCGGGGTGACGGGCCGGGGCACGGACCAGCCGTCGTCGCCGGCCACCGTGACGTACAGGCGGGAGTCGGCCCGCTCCGAGAACACGCACACCCCGTCGGCGACGTCGAAGTCGCGCCCGCCGTACTCGTGCACCTTCGAGGCCACGTCCACGGAGGATCCGTTGGCGTGAACCGTCGTGACCGTCTCGTGGACTCCGTTGGCGGCCCGCACGATGACCCCGCGACCGTCCCCGCCGGTCTCCTTCCAGTACGTGGCATCGCCGTCGATCCGGGGCGGGGAGAGGCGGACGACGGCGGAGGTCATCTCCGCCACGGTCAGGGGCGAGCTCCAGGAGCCGTGGGCGGCGGGAGTGGGGGACATGGGGCCAGCCTAGCCCGCGGCCCCGTGTGCTTCCGGGCGAGCCGTCGTACAGTGGGTGCAGCAATTCTTAGGAGGCCCGATGTCAGTTCTGGACCGCGTGAAGCGACCCCGCGACCTGAAGGGTCTCGTCACCGACGAACTGGTCCAGCTCGCCGCCGAGATCCGTGAGTTCCTCGTGATCAACGTCGCGAGGACCGGAGGACACCTCGGGCCCAACCTCGGGGTCGTCGAACTCACGATCGCGATCCACCGCGTGTTCGACTCGCCACGCGACCGAGTCGTCTTCGACACGGGTCACCAGTCCTACGTCCACAAGATCCTCACCGGTCGGCATGACTTCAGCCGGCTGCGCCAGAGCGGCGGGATCTCCGGCTACCCCGCCCGCAGCGAGTCGGTGCATGACGTGGTCGAGAACTCGCACGCCTCCTCCGCGCTGAGCTGGGCGGACGGCATCGCTCGGGCCAACCTGTTGCGGGGCAGGACCGACCGGCACGTCGTCGTGGTCGTGGGGGACGGTGCGCTCACCGGCGGGATGGCCTGGGAGGCGCTCAACAACATCGCGGAGGGGCCCGACCGGAACCTGGTCATCGTGGTGAACGACAACGGCCGGTCGTACGCGCCGACCACCGGCGGAATAGCCCACCATCTCGACGCGCTGCGCACCACCCATGGGTACGAGAAGGTGCTGGACTGGGGCAAGCGCACCCTCCTCCAGGGCGGCAACCCCGGCCGGCTGACCTACGAGGCGCTGCACGGACTGAAGAAGGGCGTGAAGGACGTCATCGCCCCTCAAGGGCTCTTCGAGGACCTGGGGATCAAGTACATCGGGCCGGTGGACGGCCATGACGTCACGGCCATGGAGTTCGCGCTCACCCGGGCGAAGGCCTATCCCGAACCGGTGATCGTGCACGCCATCACCGAGAAGGGCCGCGGTTACCAGCCCGCCCTCGACGACATCGCGGACCGGTTCCACGCCGTCGGGGTGATCCACCCGGAGACCGGCCTGCCCGTGGTCCCGGCCCGCTTCGGCTGGACGGCGGTGTTCTCGGACGAGATCAGCCGTCTGGCCCGCCAGCGGGAGGACCTCGTCGCGATCACGGCCGCGATGCTGCAGCCGGTGGGACTGGGCCCCATGAGCGAGGAGTTCCCCTCCCGGGTGATCGACGTGGGCATCGCGGAGCAGCACGCGATCGCGTCGGCCGCGGGCCTGTCCTTCGCCGGGATGCACCCCGTCGTGGCGCTGTACGCCACCTTCCTGAACCGCGGCTACGACCAGGTCCTCATGGACGTCGCCCTCCACAACCAGTCCGTCACCTTCGTCCTGGACAGGGCGGGGATCACGGGCGACGACGGCGCGAGCCACAACGGCATGTGGGACATGGTGATGCTGCGCACCGTGCCCAACCTGCGCCTGGCGGCGCCGCGCGACGAGCAGACCCTGCGCTCTGAGCTCCGCGAGGCCGTCGCGGCCGAGGGGCCGACGGTGGTCCGCTACCCCAAGGGCCCGCTGCCGGACCCGTTGCCCGCGATCGAGCACCGCGAGGGCCTCGATGTCCTCGCCCGGCACGACGGCGAGCGGCGCGTCCTCATCGTGGGGGTCGGGGCGATGGCGGGGACCGCCGTCGACGTGGCCCAGGCGCTGGACGCACAGGGAATCGGTTCCGTCGTCGTCGACCCGCGCTGGGTCCTCCCCGTGTCCCCGGACCTGGTCCGGGCCGCCGAGGAGTTCGAGCTCGTGGCGCACCTCGAGGACGGCCTGGTCGCCGGCGGGGTCGGTTCGGCTCTGCGGGACTCCCTGGCGGATGCCGGCTCCCGGGTGCCGGTCCAGGTGCACGGCATCCCACACGCGTTCCACCACCACGCGCGGCGGGCCGAGCTCGTCGAGGAGTTCCATCTGCGTCCCACCGACATCGCGATGAAGGTGGCGGGTGCGCTGCTCGAGCGGGACAGCCTCGACGAGGACGCCGCGCGGCTGCTCGGGAGCTGATCAGGGCCCGTCAGGGTGGAACAGCCCTCCTGTCGCCCCCGCGGCGCCCACCTCGTCCAGGTACGGGGTGATGCCGCCCCGGTGCAGCGGCCAGTTGGCCCCGGTGATCATGGCCGTGTTGATGGCGTCCACGTCCGCCACGCCGTCGGCGACCATGAGATGCACCTCCTGGGCAAGCGCGTGCTGGACGCGGGCGAGCACCTCCGCGGCGCTGGCGGGATGTGGATCGTCCGGGGTGAACCATCGCGCGACCGCCGGGTCGTGCGGGGTGGAGGCCCGCGGGGGACCGAGGAGGAAGGACGCGCCCGCCTCCACCATGGCGTCGAGACCCGGGCTCTCGGGGTAGCGCTCGCCGAGTTCGGCCCGCAGCGTGTGGAGCACGTGGGCGGCGACCGCGGGACCGACGAGCTGGAGGAGCTGGAGGGGTCCCATGGGCAGTCCCATGGGGTCCAGGGCGGTGGCGACGACGTCGACCTCGGTCCCCGCCTCCAGCTCGCCGAGCACCTCGCCCAGCATCCGGACCAGCAGGCGGTTCACGATGAACCCAGGGGCGTCCGCGACGTCGACGGTCACCTTCCTGGCCGCCTGCGCCAGCGTCCGGGCGGCGTCGACGACCGCGGGGTCGGTGGCCGGCGTGCGGACGATCTCGACCAGGGGCATGACGGCGACCGGGTTGAAGAAGTGGATGCCCACCAGCCGCTCCGGACGCGCGAGCCCCTTCGCCATCGCGGTGACGGACAGGGCGGAGGTGTTGGTGGCGAGGATGGCGTCGGGGGAGAGGTGAGGCTCCACCTCGGCGAACACCGCGCGCTTCACCTCCATGTCCTCGAAGACGGCCTCGATGACCAGTCCGGCCTCGCCGAAACCGTCGTACCCGGTGCCGACCGCGATACCCGCCTCGAGGGCGATGAGCTGCGCCGCCGTGAGCGTGTCGCCGAGCGCGGAACGCTGCTGGGCGAGGATTTCGCGGGTGTGCGCACAGCGTTGCTCGTCGACCTCGCGCATCACCACTCGGGCGCCGAGGCGCACGGCGAGAAGGGTCGCGAGCTGGGTGGCCATGAGTCCGCCGCCGATCACTCCGATCGCCCGGACCGGGGACTGGATGCCCTTGGCGGGGCGGGCGCGCCGCAGCAGTTCGAGGGCGTACAGGCTCGCGTGCAGGGCGGAGGTACCGATGAGATCCGCCAGCGCCTCGTCCTCGCGGGCGAACGCCTCGGCGCGGGACGAGGAGGCGGCGGCCGCGAGCAGGTCCAGGGCGCGGGCGGGCGCGGGCCGGCCGCCGGCCGCGGCGCGAGCGACGCGTTCGCGATGTGGTGCCAGCGCCGCGTCCCACCCGGCGGCGTCCGAGGACTCCGGCGCACGGGACCGCACGGGGGCGTCGAGCAGTTCGCCGATGACCGCGGCGGGGAAGGGTCCCGCGGGGACCACGCGGTCGAGGATTCCTGCCCGGAGTGCCAAGTCGGTATCGAGGGTCGCGTTGCCGCGCAACGGGTTGGCGATGATCACCTCCGCCGCCGTGGCCGGTCCGACCAGGTGGGGCAGCAGGAAGGAGCCGCCCCAGCCGGGAATGAGGCCGAGGTGCGCCTCCGGGAGGCCGAGGGGCCGCGCTCCCGCCAGGCCCACACGCATCGAGCACGCAAGGGCCACCTCGAGGCCTCCGCCGAGGGCGGTGCCGTTGACGAGGGCGACCGTGGGGACGGGGGAGTCGAGGATCGCCGAGACGACCCGGTGTCCGAGCCGGCCGAGTTCGAGGGCCTCGTCGCGGTCGTGCGTCGACCGGACGAGTTCGAGGTCGGCTCCTGCGAGGAAGGTGCGGCCCGTCCCGGTCAGCACGATGCCGGTGACCTCGCCGGCCGCGGCGAGCACGGCTGTGTCGGCCAGTGCTCGCTCCAGGCCCGCCAACCCGGCCGGGCCGAGGGGGGTGGGCCCGTCTGTCCCGTCCGCTCTGCGGAAGGTGAGTAGGGCCACCCGGTGGCGGCCACACTGAACGGTCGTCAGCTCGGTCGTCGTGATCGTCTCGGCTGGCATGGACACTCTCCTGGATACCTGGAACTGCCGGTAGCACATATTACCCGCGGTGTTGCAGGGCTGCCACCGGGCGTCACCCTCGTGCGGCCGTCCTCAGCGCCTCGACGGCGGGACCCGCCACGAGGTCGACCTGCCAGGGCCGGGCGCCGGCTCCGCGGAGGATCTCCCGCACCTCGGCCTCGTCATAGCCGGCCACGGACCAGGCGAGCGTGCGCTGCGCCACGGGCGCGAGCAGGTTCTCCTGGGGCAGGACGTGTTCCTCGGCGATTGCCCGCACCGTGGTGCGCACGGCGACGAGGCGGACGGCGGCGGGAGGGTTGATGCGGCCCCACTGCCGGGGGTCGGGGAGCCCACCCCGCCCGGGGCCACGGCGTGCGGGCAGCGCCGAGGCGGGCTGGGCCAGGGCGCGGGCATACGCGGCAGTCCACGCCTCCGGTTCGCGGCGGCGCAACTCCTTGAGGTCCGGGAGTCGGTCGCCGAGCGGACGACGGTTCGCGACCGCGACGATGACGCGGTCGGGCAGGACCCTCCCGGGGGCGATGTCGAGGCGCCGGGCCACCTCGTCGCGCGCCAGCCACAGTTCGCGCACCACCGCCAGTCCCCGTGTCGACGTCACGTCCGTGATGTGGGAGGTCCGGCGCCACGGTTCGAGGACGGGAACCGTCTCGGGTGCGACCAGCAGCGCTTCGAACTCCTGCCGGGCCCACTCCGTCTTGCCTGCCTCCTCGAGGTGGTCCTCAAGGAGGTCGCGGAGCTCGAGGAGAAGTTCGACGTCGAGCGCCGCGTAGTTGAGCAGGCCCTTCGGGAGGGGCCGGACCGACCAGTCGGCCGCCGAGTGCTCCTTCGCCAGCTCGAGGGAGAACTCCTCGGCGACCATCGTCGCGAGCCCGACCCGCGGCCGCCCGAGCAGGCGCCCGGCGAGCTCGGTGTCGAACAGGGCTGGGGGGTGCAGCGAGAGTTCGCGCAGGCAGGGGAGGTCCTGGCTGGCGGCGTGCAGCACCCACTCGTCCTGCCGGAGGACTTCGGCGAGCGGGTTGACGTCGTCCAGGGCGACCGGGTCGATCAGGTGCGTGCCCGCACCCCGGCGGCGCACCTGGACGAGGTAGGCGCGCTGGGAGTACCGGTATCCGGAGGCGCGCTCGGAGTCGATCGCGAACGGGCCGGTGCCGCCGGCGAGAGCGTCCAGT
This sequence comes from Actinomycetota bacterium, assembly GCA_051744325.1. Lineage (GTDB taxonomy): Bacteria > Actinomycetota > Actinomycetes > Actinomycetales > Actinomycetaceae > UBA1383. The sequence goes on along the minus strand of JBNJCY010000018.1, from coordinate 9,288 downwards.
GCAGCCGTGAAAGCTTGGCCGTCGTCGACGAGGGGCGGAGTCCCCTCGCGGGGGAGGTCGAGCCGCTCGCTCACGGGAGTCTCCGGCCCAGGGAGGCGACGCCGTCCTCGAGCGGCACGAGGCCGCACAGGGCGCTCAGCAGGGAGACCCACGCCTCCAGGTGCGGCCCGAGGTCCACGGTGTTCGGCGTCCAGGAGGCACGGACCTCCATCTCGGTGCCGTTCTCCTGGAGGACGAGCCCCCCGAAGGTCTCGGAGAGGACGCGCGTGACGGTTCCGGACAGGTGGTGGTAGCCCGCCCCGGAGTCGTCGAGGGCGTCCACGAGCCAGGACCAGCCCGCCTCGCCGAACATGGGGTCGATGCCCATCTCGACGTCGACCTGGGCCTTCGCCATGACGATGACGCGGAACTCCCCATGCCAGGCGTCCTGGCCGTCCGGGTCGTGGAGGACCACGAACCGGCCGTGCCCGAGCATGTCCTCCGGGTCAGCGGTCGGGTTGATCTCGGCGTTGAGCGCGAGAGCGTAGGGGGCGATGCGCGTGGGTGCCGGGATCTCCTCCAGGTGCACCTCGCCGCGGAACCGGTGCCCGCGCAGGCTCTCAAGGGCCTCGACGAAGTCGGCGGGTATCGGAGCGGTCACTCCCTCAGGCTAGGGCCTGACCGCCGCGGGCCCGTGGGTGGCGCGCCGGTACACTGGCGTGGTGCCGGCGTCAGGAGGGAACCCGTGACCGTTACGCCCCGATTGGCTCCCGTCATGGTCGGGTCCGACCTCGGCATCTACGCCATGGCGCGAGCCTTCCACGAGCGCTGGGGCGTCCACTCCCACACGGTGAGCAACCTGCCGCGCGGCTTCATCAACGACTCGGCCATCCTCACGCCGATCCTGCTCGGCGAGCACGGCACGCCCGCGGACCAGCGTGCCGCACTCGACATGCTGTCCACGCGCGCCCGCGAGCGCGGGGACGAGCCCATCCTCGTGGTGAACTCGGACAGCGGGGTGGACACGGTGGAGACGAACCGGGCGTGGTACGAGGAACGGTTCACGGTGGTCGTGCCACCCGGCAGTGCCGTGCGGGCGGTCGAGGACAAGGCGAGGCTGGCAGGCCTCGCCGCCGCGTCGGGACTCCACACGCCGAGCGAGCGGGTCATCGACTTCGCCGCCCTCGACGGCTGGCAAGCCGCCGCCGAGGAGATCGAACCCCCGTACATCCTCAAGCCCGCCACGTCGGGCGACTACGAGAACCTCCACTTCCCGGGCAAGCTGAAGGTGTACGTCCTCGACGACGTCGCTGCCCTCGAGGCCACCCTGGAGCGCATCCGCGCGGCCGGTTACGCCGGCAGGATGCTCCTCCAGGAGCTCATCCCGGGTGACGACACCCACGGCTACGTCGCCACGGTCTACATCGACCGCGCCGGGACGGCGACCCTGCAGGCCACCGCCCGGATGCTGCTCGCCATCCACACCCCGAACCTCCTCGGCAACATGGCGCTCGGGCTCGTCCGGTGGTATCCCGAGATCGCCGAGAGGGTCACGGCGGTGCTGCGTGACGTCGGCTACCGGGGCTTCGCCACCGTCGACGTCAAGGTGGACGCCCGGACGGCGAGGCCCTACCTGCTCGACATCAATCCGCGGCCGGGGCGTTCCAACCACTTCATCGCCATGGGAGGTGTCAACCCGATGGAAGTGGCCATCGCGGACGTCCACGGCGAGGAACTGCCCCCGCGGCGCACCGGGGAGGGCGGCGTCTACCGGATCGTCCCGATGGCCCTGCTCCGCCGCTACGTGACCGATCCGGTGCTCCGCGGCGAGGTCGCGGCGGCGCGCCGGGAGCACGGGGTGACCCACCCGCTGGCCTACCCGGCGGACTCGAACCCCCGGCGGACGTTCTACCGCTACGCCGCGAGCATCAACCATGTGCGCGCGCTCAGCCGCGTCTACCCGCGACCCACCGGGACGAGCTTCTAGCCTCGCCGCAGCACGGCGACGCCGTGGGCCGGGAGGGAGACGACGCCGTCGTTCCCCACAGTGACCGCGCCGAACGCGAGCTCCAGGGCGGCCCCCGGGGGCTCGGCGACCTTCCGGCCCTCATGGCCGGGCACGACCACCACGCTGAGCGGCCCGCGGACCATCCGGAACCACCCGTCGCCGTGGTCCACCTCGGGGTGCTGGTCCGCGGCGCCGTCGCCTGACCTGCGGCGCAGCGCTATGAGGTCGCGGTACCAGGCCAGCATCGCGGCGTGTCCCGGCTCGTCCAGCTCGTCCCACGGCAGCTTGGAGCGTTCGAAGGTCGCGGGGTCCTGGGGGCTGGGGACGTCGACGTCGCCGCCGTAGAGCTCCTCCCAGCCGTGGCCCGCGAACTCCTTCTTCCGGCCCTCCACCACGATGTCCGCGAGATCGGGGCCATGGTCGGTGAAGAACTGGAAGGGGGAGCGGGTGCCCCACTCCTGGCCCTGGAACAGCATGGGGGAGAAGGGTGCGAGCAGGAGCAGGGCCGCACCACCCGCGACCGTGCCGGGCTGGAGCCGCTCCTCGGGGCGGTCGCCCAGTGCGCGGTTGCCAACCTGGTCGTGATTCTGGGCGAACGTCACGAAGCGGCGCCTGTCGACGTCGTCGGGTACCGGGCGGCCCCAGTCGCGGCCCCGGAACGTCGAGCGGCCCCCATCATGGACGAACACGCGCGTCAGGGCGTGGGCGAGCACCTCAGGACTGCCGAAGTCGACGTAGTAGCCGAAGGTCTCCCCGGTCAGCCACGCGTGCAGGGCGTGGTGGACGTCGTCCGCCCACTGCGCGTCCATCCCGAGGCCCCCCTGGGCGAGGGCGGTGATCATGGCGACGTCGTTCAGGTCGGACTCGGCCACGAGCCCCAACGGCCGTCCGACCTCCCGCTCGAGGTCAGCGACCCGGGCGCTGAGCTCGGCGAGGATGTGGGTGGGGGAGTCGTCCTGGATGGCGTGCACGGCGTCCAGCCGGAGCGCGTCGATGTGGAACTCGCGGAACCAGCGCAGCGCGTTGTCGACGACGTAGGCGCGCACCCCACCGCCGTCCTCGCCGTCGAGGTTGAGGCCCGCCCCCCAGGGCGTCTGGTGGCGTTCGGTGAAGTAGGGGCCGAACTCCGCGAGGTAGTTCCCGGAGGCGCCGAGGTGGTTGTAGACGACGTCGAGGGCGACGCCCAGGCCCCGCTGGTGGGCGGCGTCCGCGAACCGCTGGAGGGCGGCCGGGCCGCCGTAGGCCCCATGCACGGCGTAGAGGTCCACTCCGTCGTAGCCCCAGCCCCACCGGCCGGGGAACGCGGCCACCGGCATCAGCTCGACGATGTCCACGCCGAGGGCGCGCAGGTGGTCCAGCTTCCCGATCGCGGCGTCCAGCGTCCCCTCCGGGGTGAACGTGCCGATGTGGAGTTCGTAGAAGACGGCGCCCAGCACGTCGGTGCCCGCCCAGCTGGAGTCCGCCCAGGGGTGGGCTGACGTGTCGAAGGCACGGGAGGCGTCGTGGACGCCGAAGGGTTGCCACGCGCTGCGCGGGTCGGGACGCGGCTCCCCGCCGTCGACGCTCAGGAGGTAGTCGGTACCGGGCTCGACGTCGACGGCGAAGTGCCCGTCCCCGGTGGGGGACATCCGTAGGCTCTCGGTGCCGAGCACCAGGTCGGCGTGCTCGGCATTCGGGGCCCACAGCCGGATGGTCGTCATGGTTCCACCCTTTCGAAGATGGTTGCCGGGCAGGTGGCGAGGAGCTCCACGACCGGGACCGACCCGCCCTCGTAACGCTTCCCGGAGCGGATGTCCTCCCAGGTTCCCTCGGGCAGGACGACGGTGTGCTCGCCGAACCCGCCCAGCTGGGCCACGGAACGGCCGAGCCGCGTGGCCACGGTGACGACGTCCGGCTCTGCGCCGCGGGCGAAGGCCACGACGTGCCCGGTCGAGGAGGCCAGGGGCTTGTAGGCGGCGTCGCCGCCGACGAAGGCGCTCGGCCGGCGACGCCGGAGGCGGAGGATCGCGGAGGTGAGGTCGATCTTCTCCGCGGCGAGCGACCGAGTCGGGCGGCGCCGTGCGGCCACGAGGAGCTCGGTGAGTCCCTCGACGTCCATGGGACCCCGGTTGTCCGGGTCGACGAGGTACGTCTGGGTGGTCTCGCAGCCCTGGAAGTTGTCCGCGACGCCCACGCAGGTCAGCTGGATGGCTTTGGTGGAGAGGATGGAACTGCGCACGGCGTCGGTGGTGAGGGTGACCCAGCCGTCGAGGGCGGCGACCGCCTCCTCGTTCTCCAGGAGTGCCTCGACCTGGGCGACGAGGTCCTCCTCCGCCTCGGCGTCCGGGCTGGTCCACGATGTCCAGAGCTTCTGTTCCCGGGCAGCCTTGACGATGTACCCGGTCAAGCGGTCCGCGCTGATCGGCCCGTCCTGCGTCCACGTCCCCGCCAGTACCTGCCAGAGGAGGTTCTCCGTGTGGCCCTCCACGCCGCTCAGTAGGGGACGCAGCGAGGTCACCAGATCCCGCCACTGCGGGGCGAACTCGCTGATCACCCCGATTCGGGACCGGACGTCCTCGGAGCGCTTGGAGTCGTGCGTGGAGCCGAGTGACATCGTCGCCGGCCACGTCCGCACCATCGATGCGCACCACGAGTGGAACTCGTCCGGGGTGACGCCGAACGCGCGCGGGTTGCCGCCGACCTCGGTGAGGCTCACGAGCTGCGTCCACCGGTAGAACGCGGTGTCCTCGACCCCCTTGGCCGTCACGGCACCGCACACCTGCTGGAACCGGACGATCAACTCGGCCCGCGCGTCCTCGTGGATGCGGCCGGCGGAACCCACCTCCCGTCCGAGGACGAGGTCCACGACGACGTCGAGGGTCTCGTGGAAGTCCGCGTCGAGACGCTCGCGTGCGTGTGCCGCGGCCTCGCGGACCAGGCTCTCCGCCTCGCTGGTGGCGCTCTCCCCAGGAACCACGTAGGCGCGGTACCGGTCCATCGCGATCACGAGTTCCACCAACGAGGCGAGCAGTGACCGGAAGGTGTGGTCCCGCAGGCGGATGTCGCTGTGGCAGATGTCCGCCGCGAGCGTGGCGAGGCGGTGGGCCTCGGCGTAGAGCGAGGTGGTGATGACCTGGCGTTTGGCGGTCTCCACCACGTCGGGGAGGTATTCCGTCCCGGTCATGGACTGCTGGAGGAAGGTCAGGTCCGTGGCGCCACCCGGATCCACCTGGAGGGTCGAGGACCGCCACGATACGTCGTAACCCGTGGTTCCGGACACCGGCCAGTCGTTCGGGAGCGACTCGTCCGGCTCGAGGATCTTCTCGGCCACCACCCAGGCGCCGCCCGTGGCCTCGGACAGCCAGCGGAAGTAGCCGCGCGGATCGGCGAGGCCATCCGGGTGGTCGATCCGGAAGGCGTCGATGTGCCCGGCATGGAACAGATCGAAGAGGAGGGCGTGGGTGGCGTCGAACACCTCGCGGTCCTCCACCCGGACCGCGGCGAGCGTGTCCACATCGAAGAAGCGGCGGTAGTTGAGCTCCTCGTCCGCCACCTTCCAGTAGGCGAGCCGGTAGTGCTGTCGCTTCAGCAGGGCCGACATCGGGAGGTTCTCGGTCCCCGACCGGAGCGGGAAGGCGTGGTCGAAGTACCGCAGCACGGGGACCTCGCCGTCGTCCTCGAAGCCGGGCACCACCATGGCCTCCACCGAGAACTCGCCCGCGGCCAGGACGGTGCCGATGCGGGACCCGAGGACGGGCATGAGGATGCCCTCCTCGGACGTGGTGCCGTCGAACCAGGTGGCGTAGGGCGATTCGGGGCCGTCCTTCAACGCCGACCAGAGCGCGGTGTTGTGGTACAGCGGCGTCGGCACGGCCATGTGGTTGGGCACGACGTCGACGATGATCCCCATCCCGCGGGCATGGGCGGCGACGGCCAGCCGCTCGAAGCCCTCCCGCCCGCCGAGGTCCTCGGAGATTCGGGAGTGGTCGACGACGTCGTAGCCGTGCGTCGAGCCGGGCGTCGCCTGGAGGATCGGGGACAGGTACAGGTCCGTGACCCCGAGGTCCTCGATGTAGTCGAGCGCCGCCACGGCGTCGTCGAAGGTGAACTCGGGCTGCAGTTGCAGCCGGTAGGTGGAGACCGGGAGCCGGCGACCCTCCGCCGGCAGGTGTGCCTTCGGGTTCTCGGCGCGGTTCATGGTCACCCTTCGGATTCGATTGCCTTCATCAACTGGATCGAGCGGCCCTCGATCGTGAGCGTGCTGCCGGCGGGTCGCAGCTTCGACTTCACGCGGAGGGACGCCGTGTCCAGGACCGGCTTCCACGCCTCGGCGTAGGTCGCGTCGGGCAGGGTGAAGTCGATCGGGTCCGCGTAGCCGTTGAAGATGATCAGCATCGAGTCGTCGACGATCTCGCGGCCCCTCTCGTCCGGCTCGGGAATGGCCTTCCCGTTGAGGAAGATCATCACTGAGCGCGCGTACCAGGTGTTCCAGTCCGTCTCCGCCATGTGCTCCGCCGTGGGGGTGAACCACACGATCTCCCCGATCTCCGACTCACCCCCGTGCTCCGGCGCACCGGCGAAGAAGCGCCGGCGGTGGAAGATCGGGTGGTCGCGGTGGAGCTGGATGAGCCGGCGCGTGAAATCGAGCAGCGACTGCTGGCGGTCGTCCAGGTCCCAGTCGATCCACGTGATCTCGTTGTCCTGGCAGTAGCCGTTGTTGTTCCCGCCCTGGGAGCGGCCCATCTCGTCGCCGTGGGAGATCATCGGCACGCCCTGGGACAGGACGAGCGTGGTCAGGAAGTTGCGCTGCTGGCGGGCGCGCAGGGCTCTGACGGCCTTGTCGGTGGTCGCGCCCTCGACCCCGCAGTTCCAGGAGCGGTTGTGGCTCTCACCGTCCTGGTTGCCCTCCCCGTTGGCCTCGTTGTGCTTCTCGTTGTACGAGACGAGGTCCCGGAGCGTGAAGCCGTCGTGGGCGGTGACGAAGTTGATCGAGGCGACCGGCCTCCTCCCGGAGTGCTCGTACAGGTCGGACGAGCCGGTGAACCGAGAGGCGAACTGGTCCAGCGTCCCCGGCTCGCCGCGCCAGAAGTCGCGGACGGTGTCCCGGTACCTCCCGTTCCACTCGGTCCACAGCGGGGGGAACCCGCCGACCTGGTAGCCGCCGTCACCGAGGTCCCAGGGTTCGGCGATGAGCTTCACCTGGGAGATGACGGGGTCCTGGTGGACGATGTCGAAGAACGCCGAGAGCCGGTCCACCTCGTGGAACTGGCGGGCGAGCGTGGAGGCGAGGTCGAACCGGAAGCCGTCCACGTGCATCTCGGTGACCCAGTACCGCAACGAGTCCATGATGAGCTGCAGCACAGCGGGGGAGCGCATGAGCAGCGAGTTCCCGGTTCCGGTGGTGTCGAAGTAGTGCCGCTTGCCCTCGTCGACCAGCCGGTAGTACGAGGCGTTGTCGAGCCCGCGGAAGGAGAGCGTGGGACCCATGTGGTTGCCCTCCGCGGTGTGGTTGTAGACCACGTCGAGGATGACCTCGATGTTCGCGGTGTGCAGGGCCTTCACCATGGCCTTGAACTCCTGGACCTGCTCCCCCCGCTCCCCGGTCGCGGAGTAGGAGTTGTGGGGCGCGAAGAAGCCGATCGTGTTGTAGCCCCAGTAGTTGGACAGGCCCTTGTCCTGGAGGTGGGTGTCATTCACGAACTGGTGCACCGGCATGAACTCGACGGCCGTGACGCCGAGGTCCGTGAGGTGCTGGATGACCGCGGGGTGGGCCATGCCGGCGTAGGTGCCGCGGGACTCCTCGGGCACCTCCGGATGGAGCATGGTCATGCCCTTGACGTGAGACTCGTAGATGATCGAGTCGTGGTACTCGTGCTGCGGGGGGTGGTCGCGCCCCCAGTCGAAGTACGGGTTCACCACGACGGAGAGCATCGTCGCCTCCACGTTGTCCGCCGTGTTCCGCTCCTCCGGGTTCCCGATCCGGTAGGAGTAGAGCGACGGGTCCGACCTGACCTGGCCCTCGATCGCCTTGGCGTAGGGGTCGAGGAGGAGCTTGCTGGGGTCGCACCGGTGCCCGTGGTGCGGCTCGAAGGGACCGTGCACGCGGTAGCCGTACCGCTGGCGGGGTTGGACCCCGGGCAGGTGGGCGTGCCAGACGTGGGCGTCCACCTCCGTGAGTTCGATGCGCTCCTCGACCATGTCCTCGTCGAAAAGGCAGAGCTCGACCCGGTCGGCGACCGCCGAGAAGATCGCGAAATTGGTGCCCGTCCCGTCGAACGTGGCGCCGAGGGGATAGGGGCGGCCTGGCCAGATCTGCATGCCTCAAGCTTTCCACACTTCGGTCACGGACCTGCGCGCGCCGGTGATCCCCGGCAGACCCGCCTGCTGACGAAACGCACCGTTGCGCCCTAGGCTGGGCTTTCACCCCGATTTCGAGGAGGAGACCGTGGAAGGCGTGATCTGGGAGGTCATCGGCTGGGTGGGAACCGGCCTCGTCGTCCTCTCCATGGCACAGCAGAGGATCACCCGCCTGCGCATCCTCAATCTCGGGGGTTCCGCCATCCTGCTCGTCTACAACCTGATCCTCGGGGTGTGGCCGATGGTGGCGCTGAACGCGGCGCTCTCCGTGATCCAGATCTACCATCTCAACATCCTGTTCCGTTCCCGCCATGACGACGCGGCGTACTCCGCGGTCACCGCGGATCCCGGCGACGAGATCGTGTCCCATGTCATCTCGCAGCACGGCGAGGAGATCCGGTCCTTCCACCCTGCCTTCCGGACCCCGACGGACAGCTCCATCGCCTTCCTCGTCATGAAGGGCGACGAGCTGGTCGGCCTCGTGCTGGCGAGCGTCGACGAGGCCGGCACCGCCCTGCTCGACGTGGACTACGTCACGCCCGCCTACCGCGACTTCACCCCCGCAGAGTTCGTGTTCCGCCGCTCCGGGATCTGGCAGCGCCTCGGCGTGGCTCGCATCCGTACCGCTCCGGGCGGCCCGGAGTACTACTCGAACCTCGGCTTCACCGCCCGTGACGGAGCCTGGGAGCTCGCCGTCACCGGGGCCTGACCGACGTGAACGGTCGCGCTGGCAGGCCGCGCTGGGCCCGGTACCTTCCGGGGCTCCACGTCCTCCTCCACTACGATCGTTCCTGGCTGCGCGGCGACACTCTCGCCGGCCTCACGGTGGCCGCCTATCTCGTGCCCCAGGTGATGGCCTACGCCGAGGTCGCCGGGCTCCCGGCGGTCCGTGGCCTGTGGGCGATCGTGCTGCCCCTCGCCCTTTACGTGTTCCTCGGCTCCTCCCGTCAGCTCTCCGTCGGCCC
>JBNJCY010000017.1:0-19935 GCA_051744325.1 Actinomycetota bacterium | reverse complement strand
GATGAGTACTCTCCGCAACAATTGTGCGTCATCCGGACGGGGCGCCTGGACCTGCCATGCAAGCTCGACCTCGCTCCACACCGGGACGCCCGCGGCGCGCGCGGCCGCGAACACCGGGGCGTGGGAGGGGATCCCTGGTGAGACGACGACGACGTCCGGGCGAACGGCCAACGCTGCGGCCGCGAGCCCGTCGCCGTCGGGATGGGCGGAGAACGACGCCGTGGGCACCTCGGCCGCCGCGGCCGCCACGGCCTCCGCCGCTCGGTCGAAGCCGCTGACCCTGCCGCCAAGGGTGGCGACGACGTCGGCCGCCGCACGCCCGGAGGCCCCCAGGCCGACGACCGCGACGCGGGCACCGGCGACGCCGCGGCGGCTCATGCGGCCACCCAGTCTGCGTAGAAGACTCCGACGCCGAGCGCCACGCAGAGCCCGGCGATCAACCAGAACCGGATGACGATCGTGACCTCGTTCCACCCCTTGAGCTCGAAGTGGTGGTGGAGGGGCGCCATTCGGAAGACCCGCCTGCCGGTCATCTTGAAGGAACCGATCTGGATGACGTCGCTCATGACGATGATGACGAACAGTCCGCCGAGGAGGACCGCGAGGAACTCGGTGCGGGTGAGGATGGAGAAGCCGGCAACGGCGCCGCCGAGGGCGAGGGAACCGGTGTCCCCCATGAAGATGGCGGCCGGGGAGGCGTTCCACCAGAGGAAGCCGAAGCAGGCCCCGGCGAGGGCGGCGGCGACGATGGCGAGGTCCCGCGGATCGCGCACCTCGTAGCAGCCGGCGTTGGGCTCGAGCAGGTACTGGCACGACTGGTTGGACTGCCACATCGCGATGACCGTGTAGGCGACGAACACGAAGATCGACGCCCCCGTCGCGAGGCCGTCGAGTCCGTCCGTGAGGTTGACCGCGTTCGACCACGCGGTGATGAGGAAGTTGGCCCACACGATGAACAGCAGGATGCCGATACCGAGGCCCCAGTGCGCGAGGTCGATGTCGGTGTCGCGCAGGATCGAGATGCGCAGGGATGCCGGGGTGCGCAGGTTCTGGTTGGGGAACTGCGTGGCCAGCACGGCGAAGACGATCCCGATGGCAGCCTGCCCGATCATCTTCCCGACGGGGTTGAGGCCGAGGGATCGCTGCCGGGAGATCTTGATGTAGTCGTCGAGGAAGCCGATGATGCCGAGGCCCACGACGAGGAACAGGAGGAGGAGCCCCGACACGTTCGGGATCCGCCCGGTGGAGAGGTTCCCGGCGAAGTACCCGACCACGGCCGCGCCGATGATGACGACCCCGCCCATCGTGGGCGTGCCGCGCTTGGTGAAGTGCGCGGTGGGACCGTCCTGGCGGATGAACTGGCCGTAGTTCTTCCTGACCAGCAACCGGATGAAGAGGGGCGTGCCGAGGAGGGCGAGGATCAGCGCCACCGCCGCGGCGACCAGGATCGAGATCATGTGCCGCCCGTCCATTCGTCGGCCAGCTTCCACAACCGAGATCCGTTGGAGGCCTTGATGAGCACCACGTCATCCGGGCGCAGCTCCTGCCTCAGCGCCACCCGGGCGTCGTCGACGTCCGCGCAGCGGCGGACCCGTTCGGGGGGGAACTCGTCGGCGGCACGGGCGGCCATGGGGCCCACCGTGACGAGCCGGTCGATCCCGAGCTCGGAAGCGAGGCGACCCACGGCGGCGTGCTCCTCCTCCTCGGCGTCGCCGAGTTCGAGCATCGCCCCGACGACGGCCACCGACCGGCGTCCGCGCGCGATCGCCGAAAGGGTCCGCAGGGCGGCCGCCATGGAGTCCGGGTTGGCGTTGTAGGCATCGTCGATGATCGTGATGCCGTCCGCACGTGTGGTCACCGACATCCGGTGCGGGCTCGCGGCGGCCTGCCTGGACAGCGCCTGCGCCACGTCGGGGAGCGGGACGCCGAGTGAGTGCGCCACGGAGGCCGCAGCGAGGGCATTGGTGACATGGTGGGCGCCCACCAGGCCGAGGGTGACGTGCGCGGTCCCTCCCTCCGCCCGGAGCGTGAAGCTCGCGTGTCCGGTCTCGTCGAGCCGGAGGTCGGAGGCCCCCACGGTGACGGGGTCGTCCACCGGACGTGGTTCGAGGCCGAAGCGGACGACCGGCCCCGGGGCGACGGCGGACATGGCGGCGACCCGGTGGTCGTCGGCGTTGAGAACGGCGGTGCCCCCCGGTTTCAGGCCCCCGACGATCTCACGCTTGGCCTCGGCGACCCGCTCGATCCCCCCGAAGATCCCGAGGTGGGCGCGGGCGACGGCGAGGACAACCGAGACGTCCGGCGGTACCAGAGAGGTGAGGTAGGTGATGTCGCCCGCCCTGTCGGCCCCCATCTCGAGCACGAGGTACCGGGTCCCGGGCGTGGCGCGCAATGCCGTCAGAGGGAGCCCGATCTCGTTGTTGAACGACCCTCGCGTGACGACGACCGGGCCCGGGAGAACGGCGGCGAGAAGGTCCTTGGTGGTGGTCTTCCCGACGGAACCCGTGACGGCGACGACGGTGAGGGAGTCCCGAAGGCCCGCGATGTGGGCGGCAGCGAAGCGTCCCATCGCCGCCCGGACGTCCTCGACGACGACCAACGGCCCTGCACCCTCCACGGGATGGTCGACGAGGGCGGCCCCGGCTCCGCCTGCGAGGGCGGCCACGACGTGGTCGTGGCCGTCGGAGTGCTCGCCCCTGAAGGCGCAGAAGAGCCCATCGGCCACCACCGCCCGGGAGTCGACGAAGGCTTCGGGGCTGACGGCGCGATCCTCGCCCAGCACCGTCCCGCCGCACGCCGCGGCGATCTCGCCCAGCCGGATCATGAGTGTCCTTCCCTCAGGCCGTCCCCGCGAAGAATCGTCCCACATCCGGCGACGAGCACGACGTCCTCCGGGCGGGCGTGCAGGCGCGCGAAGGAGATCGCCGCGTCGACCGACACGGCCTCATGAACGCGTCCGGCCTCGGACGGGGTGAAGCAGGAGCGCAGCGCGGAGAGGGCAGCGGCGCCGTCGGGTGCGGCGGCCAGCACGATCCGGTCGGCGCTGTCCGAGAGGGCCTGGGCGACTCCGAGCCTACCCGCGCGCTCCAACGGCGCAGCGGCCGGGTAGACGCACCAGACCCGCCCGCGGTGCGGGAGCGAGCCGAGGACGCGCCGCAGTTCGCCGGCCGTGGCGGCCAGGTCCATGACCACGGCGGGACGGCGCCGGAGCACCTCCATCCGGTGCGGGATGTCGACGGGGACGCCTGGGGTCAGGTCCGGATCCACCGTGCCCGTGGCCAGTGAGGTGACGACCGCGAGCGCGGCGTCGGCGAGAAGGAGCGTCCCCGGCCGGCCGACGGTCGTCGTGTGTCGCACGCCGGCCGGGCCCTCGAGGGTGAACGCGGAGGCCGCGCCGTCGGCCCCGACCCCCGTCACCCGCCACGTGGCCCGGTGGGCGTGCGGTGAGGTCGCCAGCGCCACGAGCACCGCGTCGGGGAACTCGTCGGCGAGGTGGGCCGAGGTGTCGCTGTCGAGGAGGATGACCCGGTGGCGCGCCGCCGCGAGCAGGACGCGCACCTCGGACGCGAGGGACACCAGCACCTGCGGCCGCGGATCGTGGAGCGCGGCGACCGCGACGACGTCGGGGCGCAGCCCGATGCCCGCACCGCGGCGCAGCGCGTTCGCGGGCAGGGCGAGCACCGCGTCCGTCGCCCCGGGATCCGAGGCGAGGAGCCGGTGGAGCTGCGGGGCGGTGAGCCGTTCGGACACCACCTCGACGGCGTGCACCCCGCTGGAAACGAACAGGCGATGCACCATGTTCGCTGTGGTGGCGACACCGTGGGTGCCCGTGACCGCGACCGTGCGCAGGTGTTCCGCGGGCTGCCCCCAGATCGCGGCGGCGATCGGCGCTGCCAGGGGACCGACGTCCTCCTTGACGAGAACCGGCACGTGCACGTCACCCAGGACGTCGAGACCGGAGCGGTCCGTGAGGACTGCGACGGCACCGCCTTGGACCGCACTGGGGACGAACGCGGCACCGTGCGCGCGGGAACCGGGCCCCGCGACGAAGAGATCGCCGGCGCGGACGTCACGGCTGTCCGAGGCGACTCCGGTCGGAACGAGGCCAGCCCAGTCGGTCCGGCAGTCGTTGACAGGACCCTCAAGGATGAAGGTGCCTTTCAGCTGCCCGAGGCTGATGGCCCGGGGCGGCTTCAGTCGACGATCCATGGGTACGTGGCAGGGCTGCCGCTGGAGGGCCTCACGCCGGCGTTGTGAAGCGCGAACTCGGCGACCTCCGTGAACACCGGAGCAGCGATGGTTCCGCCGTAGAACCCCGAGGACGGCCGATAGACCACGACGGCGACCGCGAACCTCGGTTCGTCGGCCGGCACGAGCCCGACGAAGTTGGCGACGACGGCGTTCAGGCGGCCCGTGCCGTCGGCTGTCTGGGCGGTTCCGGTCTTGCCGGCGACGCGATAGCCGTCGATAGCTGCCTTCGGTGCCGTGCCACCCGGCTGCACGACACCCTCCATCATCGAGATCATGGCGAGCGCGGTCTCCTCCGAGACCACCCGGCGTTCCTCCGGCGCGTCCGGGACGGTCTTCGAACCGTCCGGGTGCTCGACGGACGACACGAGGGTCGGGGGCACGTACACCCCGCCGTTGCCCAGGGTCGCCACCATCGCGACGTTCTGGGCGAGCGTGACCGCGTATCCCTGGCCGAACATGGTTGTCATCCGGGTGCGCCCGTCCCACGAGTCCGGCTCGTACAGGATGCCGGGGCTCTCGCCGGGGAGCTCGATCCCCGTCCGCGAGCCGACGCCGAAGCCGAGCATGTACTCGTGGCGGTCCGCGTCGTCCATGAGGTTGCCAACCAGTACGGTGCCCACGTTCGAGGACGTTGCGAGTATGCCCGCGACGGTCATCTCCTGCTCCGGGTGCCCGGGCTCGTGGTCGCGGAAGAGCTGTCCGTCGATCACCATCCGGTCCGGCACGGTGAGGGTCGTGAGCGGATCGACAACGCCGTCGTCGAGCGCCGCCGCGATCGTCAGCAGCTTCCCGGTGGAGCCGGGCTCGTACGGGGCGGACACGCTCCGTGCCCCTCGGGCGCGCTCGGGGGTCGCGGTGACGTTGCCGGGATCGACGGCGCCGGAGTCCGCAAGGACCACGAGCCGCCCGGTGCCGATCTCCATCACGGCGATGCCCGCCCAGAACGCACCGTACTTCGAAACGGTCTCGTCCAGCGCCTGCTGGGCGACGTACTGCACGTCCCGGTCGATCGTGAGCCGCAGTGTGTCGCCGGCCTCGCCCTCCCTCACCTCGTACGTGCCGGTCGGGATCACCTGTCCGCCGTTGCCGATCTCGACGGTCTCGCGGCCGTTCCGGCCGTGCAGGGCTTCATCGAACACGAGCTCGACCCCTGCGTTGCCGACCAGGTCGCTACCGTCGCGCTTGACGAAGCCGAGGATGTTGCCGGCGGTCGTCTCGTTCGGATAGAGCCGGTCGGTGACGGACTCGGGTTCGATGCCCGGGATGCCGAGAGCCCGGATCTCCCGCCACTGCGAGGGGGAGAGCCCCTTCGCGAGGTAGGTGAACGTGGAGTCACCCACCATCTGGGCGCCCAGCTCGGCAGGATCCCGTCCCAGCAGAGGTGCGAGCAGGTCCGCGGCCGCAGCGGCACCGGTACCGACGAGGACGGTCTCGTCGTCGTCGCCCTTCTCCAGGTGACGGAAGGTCGCGACCTTCCGCTGGTTCACCCCGACGTTGTAGCGCTGTACGGACGTGGCGAGGACCTCACCGTTGACGTCGACGATGTTCCCGCGTGGTGCCTGGATCGTGTAGGTGCGGAGCCGGGACTGCAGGGCCGCCTCGGCCAGGCTCGGCCCCTGGACGGCCTGGACGTAGACGAGGCGCCCGGAGAACACCAGGAACACCGAGAGGAAAAGCACCGCGACGACGTTCCGCCGCCGCAGCACCCGCCTCAGCTGGCCCGGGGACCACGCGGGACCGGGTCGCGGACTCAATTCCCCTCCCCCGCCGAGACGATCGACTGGGAGGCCACGCTGAGGTAGATCGTGGCCTCTGCGGGCATCATACCGAGGGAGCGTGCGCGCTGGCGGAGCTCGGACGGCGAGCCGGCAGAATCGAGCCGGGCCTGCAGTTCCGCCTCCGTCTCGCGCAGTTGGGCCAGCTCAACCTGCTGCTTGTGGACCCGGTGCGAGGAGACGGCCATGGCTGTGTTCAGAAGGAGTGCGGCGACGAGCGCGAAGAGCAGCACGCCGAGGCACAGCGTGAGGAACGGAACGAGGGAGCGCGAGGTTTCGGGGGAACGGACGACCTGGAGGCGCGACCTCCAGGCCTGCTTCTCGGTGGTGTGGGAGGCGGTGGTCCGTTGGGCCGTGACGCGGGCGGCGGTGCTCATGCGTTCTCCCTGATTCGTTCGGCGGCGCGCAGCCGCACCGAGGCGGACCTCGGGTTCGCCGCGACCTCGGTCTCGTCGGCCTTCTCCGCTCCCCTCGTGAGGAGACGGAGGGTCGGGCGGTGTTCGTCCAGCTCCGGCAGGCCGGGCGGCGCGGATGAGGTGGAGCGGCGGTGGAACTCCTGCTTCACGATCCGGTCCTCGAGGGAGTGATAGGCGAGCACCACGATGCGCCCGCCGGGCCGGAGGGAGTCGATCGCGGCAGGAACCGCCGCGGTCAGGATCTCCAATTCGTGGTTCACCGCGATCCGGATGGCTTGGAACGTCCGCTTGGCGGGGTTGCCCCCGTGGCGGCGTGCGGCCGCAGGGATGGACCGGCGGACGATCTCGACGAGCTGGCCGGTGCGCTCGATGGGCGTGGTCGCGCGGCTGCGGACGATCTCCCGCGCGATACGCGGTGCGAATCTCTCCTCGCCCCAGCGGTAGAGGATGGTGCGCAGTTCGACCTCGTCTGCGTGGGCGAGGAGGCCGGCCGCACCTTCTCCCGCGGTGACATCCATGCGCATGTCGAGGGGCGCGTCCTTGGAGTAGGAGAACCCACGGTCGGGCTCGTCGAGCTGCAGGGAGGAGACTCCGAGGTCCATGAGCACCGCGTCCACGGCACCGCCCGTGACCTCGCTGAGGCGGTCGTACGTCGCGTGCACGGCCCGGAAGCGGTCACCGAACGGTGCGAGTCGCTCCTGGGCGAGAGTGATCGCCTCTGCGTCGCGGTCGATGCCGATGACGCGCGCGGCCGGCAGGCCCGTCAGGATGAGCTCGGTGTGGCCGCCGAGCCCGAGGGTCGCGTCCACGAGGGTGCCGCCGTCCGCCAGTGCCGGGCGCAGCAGCTCGAGGCACCGGTCCGCGAACACCGGGACGTGGCGCTCGGCAGTGGTCTCGGAGCTGTCCATGATGCCCTTCGGTCGACGGGGTGGCGGTCGGGAGGCCCTCCTCCTCCCGACCAGGACTCCCCCCTGGTCTGGCGCCGGGGAAGTGCGTCAGACCATGGCGAGAGACCTCATCGGGAGAGGCGCCGTTCAGAGGATTCCGGGGATCACCTCCTCGGCGGTCGAGGAGTAGTCGTCCTCCTGCTCGGCGACGAACGCGCGCCAGGCCTCGGCGTCCCAGATCTCGACCCGGCTGCCGGCGCCGATCACGGCGACGTCGCGGTCGAGGCCCGCATACTGGCGCAGCGAGGCCGGGATGGTGACGCGCCCCTGCTTGTCGGGGACGTCGTCGATGGCCCCGGAGAGGAACATGCGCAGGTGGTTGCGGGCTGACTTCGCCGTCACCGGGGTGGCCCGCAGCTGTTCGTGGAGGCGCTCGAACTCGCGCATGGGGAAGACGTAGACGCAGCGGTCCTGGCCCCGCGTGAGCACGAGTCCCGCGGACAGCTCGTCGCGATACCTGGCGGGGAGGATGAGCCGGCCCTTCTCGTCGAGGCGCGGCTCGTGGGTCCCGAGGAACATGGGCCACCTCCTCGCCGCTCCGTGCTGTGTTGGCTCCACCCTACTCCACTTCCCTCCACCGTCAAGACACCGACGTGTGAAAGTCGCGGGCAAGCGCAGTGAAGTCGCAGCTCAACGCAGGTGGGGCGAGGTGGAGGGTTCCGAGCCAGAACTGCACCAGACAAGGCGCCTACACGGGGACATCGGCCCCCGGGAAAAGAAGAACCCCCCTCGCCGTGCCCGGCGAGGGGGATTGTCGTGGAGGACCTAGGAGTGGCCGTCCTGGCGCTTCTCCCAGCGCTCCTGCTGGCGATCCATGAAGCCACCGGACCGGCGAGGTTCGGGCTTGCGGGCCTTCTCACGCCCTCCCGACTGGGTGGTGGCGAACAGCACGCCGGCCAACATGGCGACAAAGCCGACGATACCGAGCCAGACCTGCGTTGTCGCAACGCCGGCGACCAGGATCCCGAGCCCGACGATGGTGGCCAGGATGCCGATCGACAGCTTCTTCACGTCAATCCGGCCCTTGGAGGTCAGCGACTTCTCGAAACCGGGATCCGCGTCACGCAGGTGCTGTTCCATCTGAGCAAGCACGCGCTGCTCGTACTCTGACAACGGCATTGCGCCTCCTCCCGCCCAGTCTGTTGTGGTGATCACAGGATAGTTCCCCAAGTGCCCGTTGCAAAAGCGGGGGGTCGTGAAGATCTCGTGGTCACGTTCCCGCCGCGTCCTCCGGCGGGAGGAGCGAGGCCGGGGAGAGGGAGGAAGCGCCGAAACGACGGCGCACCGCGTCCATCGCGAGCTCGGCCCGATGGGAGTTGTCGGACCCGTCCACGGTCCACTGGAAGCCGGACGCGGTGACGTCGACCAGGTGCTCGGCCCGCACCCCGATCAGGCGGACCCCACCGGGTGGGATGCGCACGCCGTCGAGCAGCGAACGCGCAACGGCCGCGATCACGCCCCCCACCTGGCTCGGCGCCGGCAGCACCCGAGAGCGGGTGATCGTCGTGAAGTCGGAGAACCGGACCTTGATCCCCACCCGTGTCGCCTCGAGACCGCCCGCACGGAGCCGCCGGGCACAGTCGTGGGACTGGCGCAACACGGTCCGTTCCAGCTCGCCCCGGTCCCCCACGTCGCTGCCGAAAGTCGTCTCCGTCCCGACCGACTTCTCGACGTGCTCTGTCTCGACCGGACGGGGGTCGCGTCCCCATGCCAGCTCATGGAGCCGGGCCGCGACGGCGCCGCCCACCCAGCGTTCGAGGGTGGCCACCGGGACGTGGGCGAGGTCCTCGACGGACCGCACCCCCCGAGAGGCGAGCACGTCACCCGTCCGGCCACCGACGCCCCAGAGTGCGCCCACCGGGAGCGAATGGAGGAACTCCACGGACCGGTCCGCAGGCACGAGCAGCATCCCATCCGGTTTCGCGGCTGCCGAGGCGAGCTTCGCCACGTGCTTGGTGGTGGCGACACCGACCGACGCCACGACCCCGACCTCCTCGCGGACCCGCTCGCGGACAACGGTGGCGATCCGCGTCGGCGTGCCGAGCCTCCGCAGCGAACCCGCCACGTCGAGGAAGGCCTCGTCGATGCTGACGGGCTCGAACACCGGGGTGGTGGAGGAGATGACCGCCATCACCTCGCGGGACACCTCGAGGTAGCGGCCACGCCTGCCGGGGAGGAACACGGCCTGCGGGCAGAGTCGCCGCGCCCGCGAGATCGGCATGGCGGCATGAATCCCGAACGCCCGGGCCTCGTAGGTGGCCGACGTGACCACACCTCTCGGCCCTCCACCCACGACGACCGGCCTGCCCGCCAGTTCCGGCCTCTCCAGCAATTCGACAGCCGCGAAGAAGCTGTCCATGTCGACGTGAAGGATGGTGCAACCGGTGTCGTCGTCGCCCCAATCGCGCCGAGCCGGGCGTGGACCTCGCGACATCGCCTCACCTCCCGGCAACAAGGCTAGCGTTGGACCATGCCACTTCGGATGCCGGACGTCGGCGCGCTCTGGCCCACGGGGCCGGTCCGCACAGGAGAGGCGGAGCTGGAGCTCCGCATGGTGGGCCCGCGTCAGGTCGTCCTCCTCATCGACGGGATGGAGTCCTCGTTCCACGACCTGGACGACCCGTCCCACCTCGAGTTCGAGTACATGCAGCACGTCGACGCCGTCGTGGACGTCGCGTGGGGAGAGGGCAACCCCCTGCGAGCCTTGCATCTGGGTGGTGCCGGCTGCTCGCTGGCGACCGCTTGGGACGCCAGACGGCCCGGGAGCGCGCAGCTCGCCGTCGAGTGGGACGGCGAGCTCGCGCGGCTCGCCCGCGATTGGTTCCCACTGCCCCGCTCCCCACGCCTCCGCATCCGGCACGGGGACGCGAGGGCGGCGCTGGACTCGTTCCCAGCCGGACGCTGGGACGTCATCGTGCGGGATGTCTTCCTGCGCTCGGTGGTCCCGGAGCACCTGCGCGACGCGGGTGCGGCTCGGTCCGCGCTGCGCGCCCTGGGGGAGAACGGCACCTACGTGGTCAACCTGGCCGACACACCCCCGCTCCACTCCGCACGGGAGGAGGTGCGGATCCTGCGCGCGGCCTTCGAGCACCTGGTCATGGTCGTCGACCCTGCGATCATGCGCGGGCGCAGGTTCGGCAACGTCGTGATCGGGGCCTCGCGCGCACCGATCGACGACGTCGCGCTCGCCCGCCGAGTCCGCGGGCTCCCGCTCCCGGCGCGCGTCGTCTCCGGCGAGGAACTGCTCCGGTTCGGGGGCTAGTCCTCGTCCTCCCGGCCCGCCAGGTCCGCGAGGAAGGCCTCGGCCGCCGCGCCGATCTCGTCGGCGCTGGGGACACCGTCGCCGCCGTCGCCACCGTCGCTGCCGTCGTGGCCGGCGGCGGCCTGGGGCAGCGACCGCATGAAGGAGTCGTACTGGTTCTCGAGGGCGGTCACGATGGCCATGACCTCGGGCTGGTCCCGGATCTGCTCGGCGATCTCCGCCCCCTGCCGGGCCGCAGCCGCCTCGAGCTCGCCGACAGGCAGCGCGAGCCCGGTGTGCTGGGCAACCCTCCGGACGAGCGCGGACGCCGCAGGGGGGAAGGGACTTCCGGCGAGGTAGTGCGGCACCGCGGCGGTGACGCCGAGTGCGCGGTGCCCACGCTGGCCGAGCCGGTACTCGAGCAGGCCGGAGATGTGGCCCGGCACCTGGATTGTGCCGAAGAGGTCGGGTTGGTCCCCGATCATGTCACGGCTGGTGGCGTGCATGGTCAGCTGGATGGGGCGTGTGTGCGGCACTCCCATGGGTATGCCCTGCACTGAGACCGTGGACTCCACGCCGAAGCGCCCCAGCATGCCGATGACCTCCTCCGTGAAGCGGTTCCACTGGAGGTCCGGCTCCGGTCCGTGCAGCAGGAGGAGCGCCTTCCCCTCGTCATCGCGCAGCAGGTCGATCGCGATCTCCGGTTCGGCGTAGTCGGTGAAGCGCCAGTCCTCGAACACCATGTGGGGCCGGTGCTGGCGGTAGTTGATCAGCTGGTCGGGGTCGAACGTCGCGATGCGCTCATGCTGGAGCGAGTCCATCAGGTGCTCGGAGAACAGCATGGCGGCGTGGCCCGCGTCCATCGGGGAATGCGTGGCGTTGATGAGCAAGCTGACCCGCCCGAGCTCCTCCGCCGCGGGTGTCAGGTTCACGAAGTCCCGTTCGTTCACGTCACTCTCCTCTCCTGCCCGTTCCAACGTGCGGGACCCGCGATTTCATTCCCCTGCGCGACGAGCTGGCGTCGGCGCGGGGTCCTGACGGATAATGGGTGGCCGCATCGCAACGGGTGTGACGTCCGTCGGAAGGGACATGCGTGGACAACGACGCCGAGGCACGCGAGATCGCCGTCGAGCAGGAGTACGTGGGCCGGGTCTACCGTCGGTTGGATGCCATGAGGATCGCCTACCGCCGTCAGCTCGACGGCGTCCGGCGCAGCGGACCCTCCGGTTCCCCCCAGAACCGCTCGGAGAGGGACGCCTTCGCGGCGCACTACGAGGACACGATCGCCCGGCTGGACCAGGTGGAGAACAGACTGGTCTTCGGGCGCCTCGACTTCGCCGATGACAGGACCCGGTACGTCGGCCGGATCGGCATCCTCAGCGAGGACCAGGAGCAGCTGCTCGTCGACTGGCGCGCACCGTCCGCCCGCCCCTTCTACCAAGCGACGGCAGCACACCCCGGCGAAGTTGTAAGGCGGCGCCACATCACCACGGACGACCGCCGGGTCATCGCCATCGAGGACGAGCTCCTCAGCTCGGAGGGCCTGAGCCCCGCTGTCGAGCACTCCCTCACCGGCGAGGGTGCGCTGTTCGCGGCCCTCTCGGCGGCACGGGAGGGCCGCATGAGCGACATCGTGGCCACCATCCAGGCGGAACAGGATGCGATCATCCGGGACGAGTTGGAGGGAATCCTGGTCGTGCAGGGTGGTCCCGGGACCGGGAAGACTGCCGTCGCGCTCCATCGCGCGGCCTACCTGCTGTACGCCCACCGGGAGCGTTTGCAGCGGTCGGGGGTCCTCATCGTAGGTCCCACCCGGGTCTTCCTCGACTACATCGACCAGGTGCTCCCCTCCCTCGGCGAGACCGATGTCGTCTCCACGACCATGGGCGATCTCCTCCCCGGGACGTCGACCCGGGTGCGGGAGGAGGAGGGCGTCGCGCGGATCAAGGGTGACCTGGAGATGGCGAACGTCGTGGAGCGCGCCGTCCAGTCGCTCCAACGCGTGCCGGCCGAGCCGCAGGACATCGTGATCGAGGGCGTCACCATCACCATCACGCCCGCCGCCGTCTCGCGCGCGATGTCCCGGGCGCGCCGGGCGGCGCAGACTCACAACGAGGCCCGGACCCCCTTCGTGCTCGCGATGCTCGACGAACTCGTCCGCCAGTATGCCCGCGCCCGCGGCCTCGACGACGAGGACGACCACGCCTACCTCTACGAGGACGTCCGTTCACACCGGGAGGTCCGAGTCGCACTCAACCTGTGCTGGATGCCGACGACGCCGCACGGCCTCCTCGAGCGGCTGTATGCGCGGCCGGAGGTGCTGGCGCGCCATTCGCCCAAGTTCACCCAGGCGGAGCGGGAGTTGCTGTTCCGGGAACCGGGCTCGGCGTGGACCGTCTCGGACGTGCCGATCCTCGACGAGCTCGCCGAACTCCTCGGTCCGCACGAGGAGGCGGAGACCCGCCGGGCCCGCCTCGAGCGGCAGGCCGGCGAACGGGAGCAGCTCGAGTTCGCCCAGACAGCCATCGAGGCGCAGGACCTCGGTGACGGGATGGTGGATGCCTCGATGCTCGCCTCCCGGTTCACCCAGCACGGGCCGACCCTGACGCTCGCCGAGAAGGCAGCCGGGGACCGGACGTGGACGTTCGGGCACATCGTCGTCGACGAGGCGCAGGAGCTCTCCCCCATGGCTTGGCGTGCGCTCCTGCGGCGCTGTCCCCTCCGGTCGATGACGGTCGTGGGTGACCTCGCCCAGCGCTCCGGATCCCAGCCCGCGACGTCGTGGCGTTCGCTGATGGGGAAGGCCGGCCGGGAACACGTGCGGCAGGCGGCGCTCACCGTCAGCTACAGGACCCCCACCGCTGTGCTGGAGGCGGCGTCCGCTGTCCTCATGGCCAATGCACCGGGCGACTACCTGCCGCTCACCGCGGCCAGGGACGTGCCGGACGCGCTCGTGGCGACGCGCGGCCACTGGCGTGACGTGCTCGCCGACGTGGTCCGTTCGGAACTGCGTGAACTCGGGCGCGGGAAGATGGCGGTGATCGCACCCTCCGACCAGGTTGCGGGCGTTCGTGCCGAGCTCGCCGAGGCCATGGGGGAGGCGCTCGTCTCCCCCGACGGCCACCCACTCCGCGCCCCCCTCGTGATCATGGATGCCCCAGCCGCCAAGGGACTCGAGTTCGATGTCGTCGTCGTGCTGGAGCCCGCCCACATCGCCGCGACCTCGGTCGGCGACGTCTACGTCGCGATGACCCGGCCGACGCGGCGGCTGCACGCCGTCTACCGCGACGAGTTGCCGGACGGCTGGTCCGACCATGATGTGAACTCCGCGGCCTTGCCGCACCGCTGGTGATGGACTATAGGGGCGTGTCGGAAGCCCTGCTCCTGGAAAACCCCCACGTCGAGGCGGATCCCCTCCTCGAGGCGGTCGGCCTCAACGTCGAACGCCACCCGGGCGCCCTCGCCGAGGACGACCTCATCGAGGCCCTCAGCGGTGTCCGGGTCCTCGGGATCCGCTCCGGGACCACGGTGACGGCGCGCGTGCTCGCCGCGAATCCGCAGCTCGAGGCGATCGGAGCCTTCTGCATCGGCACCAACCAGGTCGACCTCCGCGCAGCCTCGCGCCATGGCGTCGCGGTCTTCAATGCCCCGTTCTCCAACACCCGCTCCGTGGTGGAGCTCGCCATCGGCGAGATCATCGCCCTCATGCGACGACTCACCGAGAGGGACCGCGCCCTCCACTTCGGGGTCTGGGAGAAGTCCGCCTCCGGGGCACACGAGGTCCGCGGGCGGACCCTGGGCATCATCGGTTACGGGAACATCGGGACACAGCTGTCCGTCGTCGCCGAGGCCCTCGGGATGAAGGTGCTGTACTACGACATCGCCGATCGGCTCGCACTCGGGAACGCGAAGCGGTGCAGGTCCATGTCCGAGGTGCTTCGCAGCTCGGACATCGTCTCCCTGCACGTCGATGGGAAGTCCCGGAACGCGGGCCTCTTCGGCGCGCGCGAGTTCGCGCAGATGCGACGCGGGGCCATCTTCCTCAACCTGTCTCGCGGCTTCGTGGTCGACACCATCGCCCTGCGAGCGAACATCATCGACGGCCACGTCGCGGGAGCGGCGGTCGATGTCTTCCCGGATGAGCCGCGCGGGAACGGGGACACCTTCGAGTCGGAGCTCCGAGGCCTGCCGAACGTCATCCTCACCCCCCACATCGGCGGCTCCACGCAGGAGGCCCAGGAGTCCATCGCCCAGTTCGTCGGGAACAAGCTCGCCACCTATGTGCGGACCGCCTCGACGGACATGAGCGTCAACCTGCCGCGGCTGACCCTCGATCCCTCTGACAACACCCGCTTCCGGCTCGCGTACGTCCACAGGAACACCCCGGGCGTCCTCGCCCTCGTGAACCAGACCTTCGCCGAGCACGGAGCGAACATCGAGGGCCAGATCCTCGGGACCGCCGGGGAGACGGGGTACATGATCACGGACCTGAGCTCGCAACTGCCCGACGAGGCCCTCGAGGCGCTTCGCGGGATGGACGACACCATCCGGTTGCGGATCCTGGAGCGCCAGCGCCGCTGACGGGAGGGGGGTAGCGTCGCTCCCATGTACCTCGCAGATGGACGACGCTACGAACAGATGACCTACCGCCGGTGCGGCACCAGCGGCCTCGACCTGCCCCTGGTCTCCCTCGGCCTCTGGCAGAACTTCGGCCGTGCGACCCCGCTCGAGACCCAGCGCGAGATCGTGCTGGCCGCCTTCGACGCGGGCATCACCCACATCGACCTGGCCAACAACTACGGCCCGCCGCCGGGATCCGCCGAACAGGCCTTCGGGGACCTGCTCCACTCCGACCTCGCCCCCTACCGCGATGAGCTGATCGTCTCGACCAAGGCGGGTTACCGCATGTGGCCCGGCCCCTACGGCGAGTGGGGGTCACGGAAGTACCTCCGCGCCTCCCTCGAAGCCTCGCTGCGGCGGCTGCGCACCGACTACGTCGACATCTTCTACTCCCACCGCCTTGATCCGTCCACGCCGCTGCGCGAGACGCTCGGGGCACTGAAGTACGCCGTCGACAGCGGCAAGGCGCTCTACGCCGGCATCTCCTCCTATCCAGCCGTGGAGACCTCCGCCGCCCTCGACCTCGCGGCCGAGATGGAGCTCGATCTCCTCATCCACCAGCCGTCCTACTCGATGTTCAACCGGTGGATCGAACGCGGCGAGCCGAGCCTCCTCGACGTCCTCGGCGAGCGAGAGATGGGAACGATCGTGTTCTCACCGCTCGCCCAGGGACTGCTCACGTCCAAGTACCTCGACGGCGTGCCCGCGGACTCGCGTGCCGCCCGGGACGGGTCGTTCAAGCAGTCCTTCCTGTCCGACGAGACGCGCGAGCGTCTTCGCGAGCTGAACAGGATCGCCGAGTCGCGCGGCCAGACGCTGGCCCAGATGGCCATCGCCTGGGTGCTGCGGGATCCGCGCATCACCTCGGCGCTGATCGGCGCTTCGAGCGTGGCCCAGCTCTGCGACTCCCTCGGGGCGCTGGAGAACCTGGCGTTCACCGCGGAGGAACTGGCGGAGATCGATGTGGCCGCCGTCGACGCGGGTGTCAACATCTGGGAGCCGCGCCACCCCTGACCCGTCAGCCCGCCTGAACGTCGCCCTGCCCCTCCAGCGCTTTCAGGTCCGCGATCGCCCCCTCGAAGTCCTCCAGCGTGGTGAAGGACGAGTACACGGACGCGAAACGGAGATAGGCGACCTTGTCGAGTTCGCGCAGGGGCCCCAGGATCGCGCGCCCGATGTCGTTCGCGTCGATGTTCGACGACCCGAGCGATCGGATCGTCTCCTCCACGCCCTGCGCGAGCAGGGCGATGTCGTCCTCGGTGACGGGCCGGCCCTGGCACGCCTTCCGGACGCCGGTGACGATCTTCTCGCGCTGGAACGGCTCAGTGACCCCGGACCTCTTCATCACCGTCAGTGCCGCGGTCTCCACCGTGGTGAAGCGGCGGTGACAGTTCGGGCATTCGCGCCTGCGCCGGATCGCCGACCCGTCGTCGAGGGTTCGCGAGTCGATGACCCGGGAGTCGGGGTGACGGCAGAATGGGCAGTGCATGAGGCCGGCTCCCCCTGGCTCGCTTCTGATGGAGGTTGATCCGAACGCTATTGTGCCGGGCGCACTGGCGCAAACCACGTCAGCGTGCCGGTACGACCAGGTGCTGGCCGGGCTGCAGGACATCCTGGTCCAGGCCGTTGAGCACCACGATCCGTTCGACGACGTCCCGGAGGTCCTCCCCCGGGGCCGCCACGGCGCTGGCCACCGACCAGAGCGACTCGCCCGTTTCCACCGTGACGACGCTGGTCGGGCCCTCCGCCGGATCGCGCA
Source organism: Actinomycetota bacterium (assembly GCA_051744325.1). Lineage (GTDB taxonomy): Bacteria > Actinomycetota > Actinomycetes > Actinomycetales > Actinomycetaceae > UBA1383. The sequence continues at coordinate 2,926 of JBNJCY010000017.1, read as the reverse complement.
ACAACAGCCCGAGGAGCACCCCGAGGACAACCGCGAGCAGGGAGCCCAGCAACACCCCGAGGATCCGCGCCACCCACCGGCCGCGCGCGGTCAGCACGACCGGGGAACGGACCGCTGCTGCTGCGATCCCGGCCTCCCCGGCCAGCGGGCCGTTGTCGACGACGAGCCGCAGGTGCGCACGACCTGCGGGAATGTGGACCTGGTCCACGAGCGCTGCACTCATTCCATCCTCCTCGAACACCTGTTCCTCGAACGCTTGTTCCCACCGTACTGCGCCCGGGTGACACTGTCGACACGCCGTCGAACATGTGTTTGGCGAGGTGCGCGGTGCGCCCTAGGCTTGGGAACATCAGACCAGGGACCACTGACACGAACCCCGGGTCGGGAGGAGACGAGGATGGCTGGGAGTGAGACGGGACTGACCCAGAGGCAGGAGTTGATCCTGGAGACCATTCGGAGAGCGATCGCGGAACGCGGTTATCCCCCCACGATCCGCGAGATCGGGGAGGTTGTCGGACTGCAGAGCCCCTCGTCGGTCAAGCACCAGCTCGACGCACTGGAACGGAAGGGCCGCATCCGCCGGGACCCACGGCTGCCCCGCGCCATGGAACTCGTGCAGCCGTCGGAGGAAGCGGAGCCGGGCGGAGTCGACCTTGGACCCGCACCGGTGCCCCTCCTCGGTCAGGAGGTGGCCGAGGGCATGCTCGTGCCGCTGGTCGGGCGGATCGCAGCCGGTGGACCAATCCTGGCGGAACAGTCCGTGGAGGATGTCTTCACCCTGCCACGCCAACTCGTCGGCGATGGAGAGCTCTTCATGCTCCGTGTCGCCGGGGACTCGATGGTGGACGCCGCCATCTGTGACGGGGACTGGGTGGTGGTGCGGCGCCAGCAGGTCGCCGAGAACGGGGAGGTCGTCGCGGCGCTGCTCGAGGACGAGGCGACCGTGAAGACCCTGCACCGCAGGGACGGCCACGTCTGGCTCATGCCGGCCAACCCGGCCTACTCCCCCATCCTCGGCGATGACGCCGTGCTTCTCGGGAAGGTGGTCTCCGTCCTGCGCTCACTGTGAGCGCAGGACGAAGAAAGGATCAGTACCCGAACTTCGCTGCGGTCTCCCGAATGGACTTCGCGGAGGCCACGAGTCCTTGGCGTTCGCCGAAGGAGAGCGGTGGCAGGATCCGGGCCGTGGCGCCGTTCTGGTTCACGATGGTCGGCAGGGCCATGCACACCTCACCGAACTCGGGGTACTCCGTGATGAGGGAGGACACCGGGAGGACCGCGTTCTCGTCGCGGAGCACGGCCTCGATGATCCGGGCACCGGCCACGCCGATGGCGTAGTTGGTGGCGCCCTTGCCCTCGATGATCTTGTAGGCGGAGTTGACCACCTCGTTTGCGATCTGCTCGCGTTTCGCCTCGTTCAGGCCCCGACCCTCGACGTTGTGCCAGTCCATGAGGGGGGCCGCGCCGATCAGCGCAGAACTCCAGAGCGGGATCTCCGAGTCGCCGTGCTCGCCGGCGATGTACGCGTGCACGTTCTGGACGGCGACGCCCATCTCGCGTGCCACCAGGTAGCGCAGGCGGGAGGAGTCGAGGACCGTTCCCGAGCCGAAGAGCTGGTTGGAGGGTAGTCCGGAGATCTTGAGGGAGACGAGAGTGACGACGTCCACCGGGTTCGTCACCATCATGATGATCGCGTTGGGGGCGACCTTCTGGACGTTGGGGATGATCTTCTCCATCAGCCCGATGGTCGCGCCGGCGAGCTCCATCCGGGACTGCCCTGGCTTCTGCTTCGCCCCCGCCGTCACCACCACCATGTCGGCATCACGGCAGATCTCGAGGTCCGAGGAGCCGTGGATGGCGCCCATCGGCATGAACTGGATGCCGTGGGAGATGTCGAGGGCCTCTGCCTCGACCTTCGCCTGGTTGATGTCGTACAGCACGACGTTGCGAGCGACTCCCCGCATGAGGCACGCATAGGCGAGGGTCGCGCCGACCGAGCCGGCACCTATGATCGCGAGCTTCAGGGGGCGGCGTTCGTAGTCAGGCATGTTCGGGTCCTTTCCTCGGTTCCTGCTCAGAGCCTAGTGGCTCTGAGGTTGCCGAGTGAAGATCTGACCTTCTTGCCGTCGGTCGTCGGCCAGAGCGGCGGCAGCGAACGCAGCAGGAAGCGGCCGTAGGACGCGCTGGTGATCCTGGAGTCGAGGATGGCGACCACCCCGCGGTCCGCCGAGGACCGGATCAGGCGACCACTGCCCTGCGCGAGCAGCAGAGCAGCGTGCGCGACCGAGACGTGCAGGAACCCGTTGAGCCCACGAGCCTGCGCCACCTCGGTCCGTGCTGATGCGATCGGGTCGTCGGGACGGGGAAAGGGAATGCGGTCGATCACCACGAGCCGGCAGGTGGGGCCGGGGACATCGAGCCCCTGCCAGAGCGAGAGCGTGCCCATCAGCGAGGAGTCCGTGTCCCGCGCGAACCGTGCCACGAGGTTGGGGACCGGTTCCTCCCCTTGGCAGAGTACCGGTGTGTCGAGGCGCTCGCGGAGATGGTCCGCGGCGCGCTGGGCGCCACGCATGGAGGAGAACAGTCCGAGAGTTCCACCACCGGCGGCCTCCACAAGGTCACCGAGTTCCGTCAGGGCCTGCGAGGAGACGCCGTCCCGGCCGGGCCGGGGCAGGTGGGCGGCCACGTAGAGGATGCCCTGGGCGGCGAAGTCGAACGGCGAGCCGAAGTCCTCGGCCTCCCACTCCTCGAGGCCGAACGACAGCGCCGCCGGCTCGAATCCACCGCCCAGCGTGAGCGTGGCGGACGTGGCGATGGTCGAGCGCCCCTCCACCAGGTGCTCGGCGATTGCCCGGTCCACCTCGAGGGGAGCAAGCATGATCCGCGGTGACTGCGAGCCGTCCCATCCGCGTGTCACCCATGTGGA
>JBNJCY010000016.1:0-20049 GCA_051744325.1 Actinomycetota bacterium | reverse complement strand
CCTCGCTCGTCGAAACCCCGGAACGCAGGCGCGTGGCCACCTCCGCTACGTACGCCCCGACGTCCGCCTCGGGCCGCCGCCGCACCGCCCGGACCCGCACCGGCCTCCGCCCCGGCCCGGGCAGTTGGGGCGGGAGGCTGGCGACCACCCAGACCGCGAGGGCGAGGGCCATCACGGTGACCATCGGGCCGAGAACTCCTCCCACTCGGCGCGGTGCCGGACGGAGGCGTCCGCCACCTCCAGCACCACGTCCACCTCCAGCCGGCCCTCCCGGGCACGCAGGCGCGCCAACTCCGCCACCCAGCGGTGGCCGTGTTCCCGGCGGAGGAACACGACGGCGTCGAGCGCCGCTGCCGCCTGCACCGCGACCGCGTGCTCGTCGAGGCCCGCGAGGGCGCCGAGCGCAGCCAGGCGGGCGGGGACGTCGGCGGAGGAGTTGGCGTGGAGTGTGAACCACGAGCCGGCGTGCCCGGTGTTGAGGGCCGCCATCACGTCCCGGACCTCCCGGCCGCGGGCCTCCCCGAGGACGATCCGGTCGGGCCGCATCCGCAGTGCGGCCCGCACCAGGTCCGACAGGTTCACGACCCCCGCGGACTGCACGTTCGCGGAGCGGGCCTGGAGGTGGACGACATGCGGATGGTTCGGCCGGAGTTCGCTGGCCTCCTCGATGCAGACCAGTCGCTCCGTGTGGGGGGCGAGGGCCAGGAGCGCGGCAAGCAGCGTGGTCTTCCCCGTGCCGGTCGCGCCGGCCACCACCACATTCGCGCGCCGCGCCACCAGGCCCCGGAGCAGCCGTTCCGTCTCCTCCCCCACCATGCCGGTCCCCCGCAGCACGCCGAGCGTGAACTCCCGCTGGTGCAGTGGTCGCAGCGAGATCGAGGTCCCGTCGGCCGCGAGCGGCGGCAGGACGGCGTGCAGGCGCGTCCCGCCGGGCAGCACCCCGTCGACGATGGGGGCGGCGTCGTCGAGCCGTTGGCCGGCCAGCGCGGCGAGCCGGACCGCGAGGCTGCGCACGTCCGCCTCCTCACCGACCGCGACCACCGCGGGTTCGAGGCCGTCGCCGCGGTCCACCCACACCCGGCCGGCGTGCACGACGACGTCCGTCACCGCGGGATCCTCCAGCAGCGCCTGGACGGCATCGCCCGCGCCGAGGAGGTCCCGCCGGGTACGCTCGTGGTCCCGCAGGAGGCCGTGGACCGACACCGGGCCGCCCGGTGCGACCGCGAGGGCCTTGGGTACCGAGTCGCCGGCTGCCACCCGGCCCCTGACGGAGGAGAGCATCAGTTCATCACCCGGTCAGCGAGCAGGCGCGCCGCCGTCATCACCGCTCCCCTGCGCCGGTCACCCGGCTGCACCCCGCGCGTCGCCACGGCCGTGCGCTCGGTCCCGAGCGTGACCACCGGCGTACCCAGGCGCCGGGCGAGATCCCCGGGCGCGAGCCCACCCCCCGCACGCACCACGGGGTGGAGAGTGGGCCGCGGCGCGGTCGTGCGCAGCCGCTCCCACGCCGCCACCTCGCCCGCCGTTCCACCGAACACCACGACGACGTGGTCGCACTGCCCGAGCAGGTCCTCGCCGTCCGTGGTCCGCTGCAGGTCGAGGACGAGGACGTCGTGGGTCCGGCTCAGTGCGTTGGCGGCCGCGGTGAAGGGTGCCCCCGCCGCACCGCGCACGTCCGACGTTGCCACCCGCACCCGGTGCCAGACCGGCAGGTCGAGGCGCCGGGGCAGCAGCGGGCCACTCTCGTCCGTGAGGTCCGCCCACCGCAACCCCGGGTACCCGTCGAGGCCGAGGCGGGAGGCGAGGCCCGGGACCGGGTCCGTGTCCATCAGGGCGACGGCGATCGGCCGGTCCGCCAGCGCGCGCGCCAGACACGCCGCCAGCGTGCTGGTGCCGATCCCGCCCGCGAGCCCCACCACCCCCACGCGGGTGCCGCCGGGAGCGTCCGCGCCGCCGAGGAAGGCGAGGATGTCCTCCCGTCCGTCTCGCAGGCTGACCACCCGCTCCGGCCACGCCTCGCCGAGCTTCGGGGTCAAGGCAACTGTGGGAACGACGCCGAGTGCCTCCCGGCCGGCTCCCCGTGGCACCGGGACAGTGGAGACCAACCGGTCCACGGGCTGCGCCTCGAACGGCCAGGCGTGCAGCCGGGTGAACGGCAGGCCGCTGAGTTCTGCGAGTTCGAGCAGGTCCTCGTCGTCGAAGGGGTCCACGATCACGATCCGCGCATCCATGGACCCACCATGGCGCCTTCACCGCCCCGAGCGTCGCCGGCTGTCCCTGTCCTGTGGATATCCCCACGCCAACGAGGCCTGTGGACCGGCAGTGCCACAGGGGCAAGCCCCCTGGCCTCGCCACAGGCGCCCGCCCCGACCTCGCTAAGGGTGCCCGCCCCCGGCGTGCTGGGCGGTGTAGCGCGAGATCGCGATGTGCGCCGGCCACGCCCGCGGCGGCAGGCCGGCCTTGCGCCACAGGGCATCGAGGAACATCTCCTTGCCGGGCAGTTCCTCCCACACCGAGGGCAGGAAGGTGGCGCGGTGGTATCCGGCCTCCACCACCAGGCCGTCCACGCCAGGCCGCAGGACCTCGAGCAGCTCCTGCCAGGAGCCCACGGGAACCGGCTGCATCAGCGAGAGCACGGACACGGAGACCTCGAGGTCGGCGAGTTCCCGGGGTTCGACCGGCAGGAATCGCGGGTCGGCCAGAGCGGCGGCCCGCGCCCGGTCGGCCACCGCCACGACCAGCGGCTCCGTCGCCTCCAGGGTGCCGATGCAGCCCCGCAGCGCGCCGGCGCGCCGGAGGGTCACAAAGGTGGCGCCCAGGCGCCGGAGTGCCTCCGGGTGGTCGGCCGGATCGGGCACCCACCGCCGCCCCTCGGCGACGGCCTGCCGCACCGACTCCACCGCCACGTCGACCAGGAGACCGAGCTCCTGTGCCGTCAGCTCCCCGTGGCTCCGGTCCACGCCACTCATCTGATCTCGAAGGCCCCGTACCCCACCACGCGGTAGGGGTCACCGGCCGTGTCGCCCGAGGTGCGCAGGTCCAGGAGCCGCACGTGCTGCCCGTGGCGGCGTGCCAGTTCGAGGGCGCCCCGGACAGGAACGGCACCGCAGGCCTGCTCGCTCGACAGCTCCTCCCACGCGCGCCGCTGGATCGCCTCCGCGGTGACGGCGTCGATCCGGCGGGCGCGGTCGAGGTCGAGGTAGTGGCTGAGGTCCGAGGAGAGCACCACGAGCGTTCCGGGCGTGCCCCACAGGGGTTCGAGGGCGTCCGCGACCTGGACCGCCGTCGCGGCCCCGGCCACCACGGGCACGAAGGTCCAGCCAGAGGCCAGAACCCGCTGCAGGAACGGCAGCTGCACCTCCACACTGTGCTCCTCGGCGTGCGCGAGGTCGTCCACCCACGCGAAGCCGCCCTCGGCGAACAGCGCGCTCACCTCCCTGTCCACGGGCACCTCCCCGAGCGGGGTGGCGAACGCGGTGGCGGAGGTGAGCGCCATCCCGCGGACGGGGACCCGGTGGGCCGGCCCGACCACCACGACCCGCCGGATCGCCTCCCGCCACGGTTCGAGCCGGACGAAGGCGAGCGCCGCCGTCGGGCCGGAGTAGACGTACCCGGCGTGGGGGGCGATCAGAGCGGTCGGCGGGCCCGCCTGGTCGAGGTCGCCGACGGCGGCGCGCGCCTCGGCGAGCAGGCCGTCGACCATCACGGCCAGCGACTCCCGGTCCCCCGGGTAGAACAGTCCCGCCACCGCCGGGGGCCGCACGCTCCTCATCGTCCACCTCCCAGCCGCACCGGCAGCCGCCGGTTGCCCCAGTGCCCCGCCCCCCGGTTGAACACCCCGGCGATCTCCGTGCCACACTTCGGACACCGGCCCTCCGGGGTGAGGCGGTAGCTGAGGATCCGGTACCAGTCGCGCTCGATCACGGCCTCGCCGCACCCGGGGCAGAGCGTGGTGCCGCCGTCGAGGTCACGGACGTTGCCCGTGTAGACGTACCGCAGTCCGTTGCGCAGCGCGATCCGGCGCGCCCTGGTGAGGGTCTCGGGCGGGGTCGGGGGGACGTCGCGCATCTTGTAGTCGGGGTGGAAGGCGCTGAAGTGGAGGGGGACGTCCACGCCGAGGTGCTCGGCGCACCACGCCGTCATCGCGTTCAGTTCGGCGTCGGAGTCGTTGTACCCGGGGATGAGGAGGGTGGTGACCTCGAGCCAGGTGTCGGAGGCGGCCACCCACTCGAGGGTGTCGAGGACCGGCTGCAGGTGCCCGGAGCAGACCTTGTGGTAGAAGTCCTCGGTGAAGCCCTTCAGGTCGATGTTCGCGGCGTCCACGGCGCCGAAGAGCGCCTGGCGAGGACCGTCGCTCACGTAGCCCGCGCTCACGGCCACCGACCGCACCCCCACCTCGTGGCACGCCTCCGCCACGTCGATGGCGTACTCGAGGAAGATGACCGGGTCGTTGTAGGTGAAGGCCACGGAATCGCAGTCGGCCTCGACGGCGGCGCGGGCGATGGTCTCGGGACTCGCGGCGTCGGCGAGCGTGTCGATCTCGCGCGATTTCGAGATCTCCCAGTTCTGGCAGTACTTGCACGCGAGATTGCAGCCGGCGGTGCCGAAGGACAGCACCGAGGTGCCGGGCAGGAAGTGGTTCAGCGGCTTCTTCTCGATCGGGTCGATGCAGAAGCCGGAGGAGCGCCCGTACGTGGTCAGCACGATCCGGTCGCCCTGACGGGCACGCACGAAGCACAGCCCACGTTGTCCCTCGTGGAGCTTGCAGGCCCGCGGGCAGACGTCGCACTGGATCCTCCCGTCGGGCAGGCGGGTCCACCAGGTGGTCGGGAAGGCATCGGTCGTCGTAGTCATCCCCTCCACTGTGCGCCGTACCTCAACGTCCGGTCAATGGCCCTTGGTCCCTGATCGTGTCCCTCCCGCCGGCTACGCGCCCGCCGTGGCCCGACGGCGCTGGGCTACGCTGTCACCACCAGCCGAAGGGAGTGAGATGGCACGAGTGGCCGCCTTCTTCGACCTTGACAAGACGATCCTCGCCACCTCGGCCTCGCTCGCTCTCACCCGTCCGCTGCTGCGCTCCGGCCTGATCACGCACCGGGACATCGCCCGGTCCGCGCAGGCGCAGATCGCCTACCTCCTCCTCGACGCCTCCCACGAGCGCAGCGAGCGCATGAAGGACGCCCTGGCCGAGATGGTGCGCGGGTGGTCCGTGGCGGAGTTCGACTCCGTGGTCGCCGACGCGCTCGCCACCGAGATCGAACCGGTCGTGTTCCTCGAGGCCCTCGATGCCATCAGCGCCCACCACGCCGCGGGCCACGACGTCATCATCGTGTCCGCGAGCGCCGACGCCATCGTCCGTCCGGTCATGCACCTGCTCCGCGCCGACGGCATGATCGCCTCCCACCTCGAGTCCGTGGACGGGCGTTACACCGGGGGCATCGACACCTACAACTATGGGCCCGCCAAGCCGGTCGCCATGGCGGAGATGGCACGACAACAGGGCTGGGACCTCGCCGCGTGCTGGGCGTACTCGGACTCGATCACCGACGAGCCCCTGTTGCGCGCCGTCGGCCACCCGGTGGCCGTGAACCCGGACCGCGCGCTGGCGCGGATCGCGCGCGAGGAGGGGTGGGAGGTGCGCATCTGGCGCCGGCCGGTGCCGCTGCACTCCCGCTCCACGTCGTCCGCCCTCGTCACCGTGGGCGTGGCGGCCGCGCTGGTGATCGCCCTGTGGCTGGCCCACAGGAGGCGACGCCCGTGACCACACCTCCCGACGGCCCCACCCTCCACCCCGCCCTCCCCGTCCACGAGACCCCGGACGTGGTCCCACCGCGGTCCAGGGTCCCCGCCCACGCGATCGGGACGCTGGCCGGGCTTGCGGTCGCGCCCCTCGCCGTCGGCGGACTGCTCGTGGGGGCGGGAGGCCTGGTCGGCTGGACGGACGGTGTGGTCCACGGCGGGGGCCTGTTCCTCCTCGGCGCCCTGCTGTTCGCCCTCTGGTCGATTCTGGCGGGCGCGTTGTCCTCGCTCACCATGGCGGTACCCGCCCTCGCCTGGTTCGTGGCCGCCCCGCTCATCGCCGGGCCGGCCACCCTGTACAACCTCACCTCAGCTGCACCGGCCGGCTTCGCCGACGAGGTCCTCTGGGCCACGGACGTGCTGGTGATGGGCCGCTGGTGGGTGGTCGTCGCGGCGCTCCTCCTGGGCTGCGCCGTCGCGATCCACGAGGCCCGTCGCTCCGGCCGCCGGAGCGAGCGTGCCGAGGCGGCGCTGGCAACCGCACCCGCGACGCCTCCTCCTTCCCGCGTCCCGGCCCACGTCGGGGCGACGGCGGCCGCCACGGTTCTCGCCGTCGTCGCCGGCTGGCTCACCTTCCTCCAGCTCGCGGCCGGCGCCACCCCGGCACTGGTCGGCATCGCCGTCGCCGTGGGTGCGGCCGCGGCACTCGGGGGCCTGAGCGCACTGGCCCCCTTCGCGGCCGGCGCCGCGGGCGTCATCACGCAGCTGGTCGTGCACGCCGAGTTCATGGCCGGCGGGGCGTCGCGGCTCTCGGAGGCCGCCGATCCGGTGAGCGCCGCGCTCGACGCGGGCGCGGGCTGGATCACCTGGGCGATGCTCCTGATCTCCTTCCTCGGCCCCTGGCAGGCTCGGCGGGTGGGCCGGGTCCTCGAACGCGCCGAGATCGCCGTCAGCCCTTGAGGATTCCGCCCGGGTCGGCGCGCCACGGCGGGACACCACCGGAGGCTGACTACCGTGGGGGACAGGACTTCCAGGAGGACGCATGCGCGAACACGACGAGAACGCCCCCGAGGGCACCACCCCCGACGGCGCCACGCCCGACAGCACCGAGAGCCAGGAGACAGCCGGCGAGGGTGTCGCCCTCAGCCCCTACGACTCGGACCTCGAGGCGCCCGCCACCGAGGCGGAGCCGGAACCCTACCGGCTCGATGACTCCCCCGGATACGCCGATCCCCCGGCCGCTGAGTCGGATGACACCAGCGCCACCGTGAACGCCCCCGGCCAGGCCTCCCCCGACTCCCCCGCACCTCCCGCCGAGGCGCCGGCGGACCAGACCGCCGTGCAGGGCGAGGACGACGACGTTGCCGCCCGCTGGTCCGCGGCGGCCGCCGGAACTGCCGGAGCCGCTGCCGCCGGTGCGGCTGGTGTCGCGGCCACGAGGACCGACACGCCGCCGTCCGACACCGCGGTGCGCCGTTCCAGCCTCATGCCGCAGCAGCAGACGCCCTCCAACGAGCCGCGCCGCCTCATGACGGACACGGAGGCGGACGAGCGTGCCGAGCGGTACGCCCCCGAGGCGGACGCCGACCTGTTCGCCGGTGCGGCGTACGACAAGGTTCCCTCCCGCGCCGGCGCACACTGGTGGGGCATCCTCGTCACGCTCCTGCTGACCCCCGTCGCGTGGTACCTGCTCTCGGACGCCGGCGCACGCATGACCCTCCCCGCCGACAACCAGTGGGACTCCGGCGTGCTCAACCTCGCCGCGCTCGGGGAGTTGGTGGCTGGCGTCGTGGTCCTCGCGGTCATCCTGCTGGCCGCGCGGGCCTCCTCGGTCGGCGCCTTCATCGTCGGATCGCTGGTGACCATCATCGGCGGCGCCTTCGTGCTGTTCCCCGCACTGACCCAGGAGTTCCTCGAGCCGTACCTGCAGTGGCTGCGGGACTACAACGACTTCGGGGGCAACATCGCCCACCACCTGGTCGCCGACGGCTCCACGGGGCGCATCCTCGTGGCTGGGATCGCACTGATCCTCGTGGGCCTCGTCTCCCACAGCGCGCGCCGCCGCGGCCGCCGCGAGCAGACGATCCGCGAGGCGATCGAGCGCCGCAAGGCAGCCGGCGCCTAGAGGTCCAGACGGGAGTGCCCGCGAGTCCCACGGGACGGCGCGGGCGCTCTCATGTGGAGGACGGTGTGCCGTGCCACAATCGTGACCTCACAGCACACGACGAGAGGCGATCATGTCCGAGAACCTTGAGAACCTGCTCCGCGAGGACCGGTCCTTCCCACCCAGCCCCGAATTCGCCGCGCAGGCGAACGCGGATGCCTCCCTCTACGAGGCTGCGGCGGACCGGGAGGCCTTCTGGGCCGGGCAGGCCCGCGAGCTGCTCACCTGGGACACCTCGTTCACCGAGGTCCTCGACTTCAGCGACGCCCCGTTCGCACGGTGGTTCGCGGACGGCACCCTGAACGCCGCGTACAACGCGCTGGACCGCCACGTGGAGAACGGGCTCGGGGACAGGGTCGCCATCCACTTCGAGGCGGAGGATGGCACCGGGGACACCTGGACCTACGCGCGCCTGACGGACGAGGTGGCCCGCACCGCGAACGCCCTGACCGAACTTGGCGTCATCACCGGGGACAGGGTGGCGATCTACATGCCCATGGTGCCCCAGGCCGTCATCGCGATGCTCGCCTGCGCCCGCCTCGGCGCCCCGCACTCGGTGGTTTTCGGCGGCTTCTCGGCCGAGGCACTGCACTCACGCATCCTCGACGCCGCCGCCAAACTCGTCATCACCGCCGACGGCCAGTTCCGCCGCGGCAAGGCCCTGCCGCTGAAGGACGCCGTCGACGAGGCACTCGCCCACGGGGACACCCCGGTGGAGAATGTGCTCGTGTTCCGCCGGACGGGCGAGCCCCAGACCTGGGTCAAGGGCCGCGACCACTGGTGGCACGATGTCGTCGCCCGCCAGTCCACGGAGCACGCCCCCGTGGCCGTCCCGGCCGAGCACCCGCTGTTCATCCTCTACACGTCCGGGACCACGGGCAAGCCCAAGGGCATCCTCCACACCACCGGCGGCTACCTCACCCAGGCCGCCCACACCCACCGCGCCGTGTTCGATCTCAAGCCCGAGACCGACGTGTACTGGTGCACCGCCGACGTCGGCTGGGTGACCGGGCACTCCTACGTCGCCTACGCCCCGCTCGTCAACGGCGCCACCCAGGTGATCTACGAGGGCACCCCCGACACCCCCCACCGGGGCCGCTGGTGGGAGGTCGTCGCCAAGTACGGCGTCACCACCCTCTACACCGCCCCCACCGCCATCCGCGCGTGCATGAAGTGGGGCGAGCAGTACCCGGACGCCCACGACCTGTCCTCCCTGCGACTGCTCGGCTCGGTGGGCGAGCCGATCAACCCGGAGGCGTGGATGTGGTACCGCCGCGTCATCGGCCACGACCGCTGCCCCATCGTGGACACCTGGTGGCAGACCGAAACCGGCTCCATCATGATCTCGCCCCTCCCGGGCGTCACCGCCACGAAGCCCGGCTCCGCGCAGCGGCCCCTGCCCGGCATCGGCGTGGACGTGCTCAACGACATGGCCGAGCCTGTCCCCAACGGCGGCGGCGGGTACCTGGTGCTCACCGAACCGTGGCCATCCATGCTCCGCGGCATCTGGGGTGACCCCGACCGCTACCGGGACACGTACTGGGCGCGCTTCCCCGGCATCTACTTCGCCGGAGATGGCGCGAAGAAGGACGACGACGGCGACATCTGGCTCCTCGGCCGGGTCGACGACGTCATGAACATCTCCGGTCACCGGCTCTCCACCACCGAGATCGAGTCAGCGCTGGTCTCCCACCCGTACGTGGCGGAGGCCGCCGTGGTGGGCGCCGCCGACGACACCACCGGCCAGGCCGTCGTCGCCTTCGTGATCCTGCGCGGCGAGGTGACGGAGCGCGCCGACGAGCCGGGAGAGGGTGCGGACATCGTCGCCGAGCTCCGTGGCCACGTGGTGCACCAGATCGGCCCGATCGCGAAGCCCAGGGACATCCTGATCGTCGGCGGGCTGCCCAAGACCCGTTCCGGCAAGATCATGCGGCGCCTGCTCAAGGACGTGGCCGAGCACCGCCAGGTGGGCGACGTCACCACTCTGGCGGACTCCTCCGTGATGGCGCTGATCCAGGAGGGTCTGGCCACCCGTCAGGACCCTCCCGGGCCACAGCCGGGGGGCGGTCCGCAAGCCGCGGCAGGTATGGTGGCGCCGCTGGGGTAGCCTCGCATGCGTGGTTGCCGATAGCAGTGCCGTCCTCCAGCCGGGCCCGTGGGAACACCGCACCGTCACCGCCAACGGGTCGCGGTTCCACGTGGCCGAGGCGGGCGACGCCGGAGCCCCTCTCGTGGTCCTGCTGCACGACTACCCGGAGTTCTGGTGGGCGTGGCGCAACCAGATCCCGGCGCTGGCGGAGGCCGGCCACCGCGTGGTGGCGATGGACCTGCGGGGCTTCGGCGCGTCGGACAAGTCGCCCCGCAACATCGCCACGCCGCGCTCCTGCTTCGACGTGGCCGGCGTGATCTCCTCCCTCGGGTACTCCGGGGCGACGATCGTCGGCCACGGCCTGGGTGCCCAGGTCGCTTGGTCGATGACCGCCTTCACGCCCGAGGTGACGACGGCGGTGGTCGCCGTGTCCGCCCCGCACCCCCTCGCGCTGCGCCGCCACCGCCTCCCCATGGGCACCGCGGCGTGGCTCCAGTGGGTCCAGACTCCCTGGCTCCCGGAACGGTCACTCACCCACGGCGATGGCGTCGCGAACCACCTGCAGGCCTGCTCACACATCCACGAGCCCGTGGTCTCGCAGGCGGAACTGTACGCGGAGGCCATGCGGCTGCCGTTCGCGGCGCACTGCGCCATGGAACACTTCCGGTGGCTGGTGCGCTCCGGGGCGCGCAACGACGGCCGCGCATACATGCGCCGACTGCAACGCGCCCCGGTGGTACGCACCCTCGTGCTGTACGGCGAGCAGGACCGGATCCTCCCGCCGAGCCTCTACCGCTTCGACGCCGAGGTCGCACCGTACGCCGAGCACCTGGCGATCCCGGACGCCGGCCACTTCCTCCCGGAGGAGGCCCCGGACGCAGTCACGCAGGCGCTGCTGTCCTTTCTCGCCGGCGATGCCTGAGCTCAGCTGAGCTCAGCCCACCAGGCCCTTCTCGGCCAGCCAGTCGCGCGCGATCACGTCGGAGGCGAGCTGCTCTTCCACGCTCCGCGCGTTCATCGCGATCAGGTCCTCCGTGGTGAGCTCGGCGGACACCGCGTTCAGCACTGCGGCGATCTCCTCGTCCACGCGGTCGGAGACGATCGGCACCACCTGCTGCGGCAGGACCAGCGATTCCGGGTCGTCGAGGGTCACGAAGCCGTTCGCCTGGATCGACGGGTCGGCGCTGTAGATGTTCGCGACGTTCACGGTGCCGTCCTGGAGCGCCTTGACGGTGAGCGGCCCGCCGGAGTCCTCGATCGGCAGCACGCTCGCCTCCACCCCGTAGACATCGAGCAGCCCGGCGGGTCCGTAGGGCCGGGTCCCGAACTCCGAGTTGGCACCCACCACGATGGGCTCCTCCACCGCGGAGAGGTCACCGACGGACTCCAGGCCCCACTCGGCCGCGAAGTCCGCGGTGACGTTGAACGAGTCCTGGTCCGCGGCCGTCGACGGTTCCAGGACGCGCAGGCTGTCCGGGAGGGCGTCCCCCAGGGCGGCGATCACCTCGTCCGGAGAGGTGGCCGTGGTTGCGCTGTCGTAGTACTGCAGCAGGTTGCCGCTGTACTCGGGGAGGATGTCGATGACCCCGGACTCCAGTTCGGGCAGGTAGACCTCCCGCTGGCCGATCTGGTACTGCCGCTCCACCTCGTACCCCTCGGCCTCGAGCGCCTGGGCGTAGACCTCGGCGACGATCTCGTTCGAGTAGTACTGCTGGGACCCGACGACGACGGTGCCGCCGTCCGCGGTCGCCCCGCCGGTCGCCGTGTCGCCATCGCCGAGTGGGTCGCTGCTGGTGCACCCCGCGAGAGCGAGCGCCGCCGCGGCGACGATCGTGACGTTCCTGAACCGTGACATCGTCCTGCCCTTCCGTTGGTTGACGCCAATGATTTCAGTGCTGGGCGCGCTCACGCACCCCCTTGGGGACGATCACGCGCTGGGCGAACGCAAGCAGTGCCTCCAGGACGATCGCCAGGGCGACCACCAGCAGTGCCGAGGCGAGCATCTGGGGGTAGTCCTGCGTCTTCAGCCCGCGGAACAGGTAGCGGCCCAGCCCCCCGGACCCGACGTAGGCCGCGAGCGTGGCAGTGGCCACCACCTGCAGGGTGGCGGAACGGATCCCGCCCCACATCATCGGCAGGGCCAGGGGAACCTCCACCCGTCCGAGGACCTGGCCACCCGTCATGCCCATCGCTGTCGCGGCGTCCTTCACGTGCGGCTCCACGGAGTCCACCCCGGCGTAGGCCCCCGCAAGGATCGAGGGGACGGCGAGGACGACGAAGGCGACCATGGGGGCGGTCAGGCCCACGCCCCACATGAGGGCGAGCAGGGTGACGAGCCCGAGGGTCGGGATCGCGCGCGCCGCGCTCGTGCTCCCGACGGCCAGCGCCCTCCCCCGGCCCGTGTGCGCGATGACCAGCCCGATCGGGATCGCGATGGCGGCCGCGATCAGGACGGCGACGAAGGTGTACCACAGGTGCTCCCAGAGGCGCAGGGGGATGCCATCCGTGCCCGCCCAGCGGGCCGGGTCGAGGATCCACTGCCAGGCGGCCACGAGCTGGTTCATGCGCCCACCTCGACGGCCTGCTGCGCCGCGGCCGCACGGCGGCTCACCCGGGCCACCCGCGTCCACGGCATGAGGAGACGTCCGGCCAGCACCGTCAGGGCGTCCAGGGCGAGCGCCACGGCGATCGTGAGGACGAGCCCGGCCACCACCTCCGCGAAGATCCCCCGCTGGAAACCGTCCGTGAACAGCAGGCCGAGGCTGTCCACCCCGAGCACGGCGCTGACGGTGACGAGGCTGATCGTGCTGACGGTCACCACCCGCAGGCCCGCCAGGATCGCCGGGCCCGCCAGTGGGATCTCGACGAGCCAGAACCTGCCCCACGGGGAGTACCCGACCGCGGTGGCGGACTGGCGGGTCTCCGGTGGGACCGCGGCGAGGGCATCCGCCACCGAGCGCGTCATCAGGGCGATGCCGTAGAGGGTGAGGGCGATGATCACGTTGATCGCGTCGCGGGCCCCGGTGCCGATGAGGACGGGCAGCGCCACGAACAGGGGCAGGGAAGGAATGGCGTACAGGAGGCCCGCGCCCGTGAGCAGCGGCCCCCGGACCGGACGGAACCGGAACGCCGCCCAGCCGAGCGGGATGGAGAGCAGAAAGGCGGCGGCGATCGCCGGGATGGCGAGCGCGAGGTGTGCGACCGTTCGTTCCGCAAGCAGGCCGAGGTTCGCCAGCACCCAGGTCATGACGCCGCGGACCCCTCGCCATCGGCGAGGTACCCGGCCGGCCGGTCCTCGCCGTCGATCACCATGGTGCCGCGTGGGGTGGTCTCCAGGCGGAACCGGCGCTGCGCCCGTCCCAGCCCGATGAAGTCGGCGACGAACTGGTCGGTTGGGTCGGCGAGAATCTCGGCGGGGGTGCCACGTTGGGCGACGGTGCCGCCGGTGCGGAGGATGACCACCTGATGGCCGAGGGTGAAGGCCTCGTCGATGTCGTGGGTCACGAAGATGATGGTCTTGCCGAGCCGGTTCTGGAGCTGGCGGAGCTCGTGCTGCAGGTCCGAGCGGACGAGCGGGTCGACCGCCCCGAACGGTTCGTCCATCAGGAGGATGTTGGGGTCGGCGGCAAGCCCTCGGGCAACGCCCACGCGTTGCTGCTGCCCGCCGGACAGCTGTGCCGGGTAACGATCGGCCGATGACCGGTCGAGTCCGACCAGGTCCATCAGCTCCAGCGAGCGTTCCTGCGCGTCGCGCCGGGACGTGCCCTCGAGCCGGGGAACCGTGGCGATGTTGTCCGCGACTGTGCGGTGGGGCAGCAGGCCCGAGTTCTGCATGACGTAGCCGATGGAACGCCGCAGGGCGACCGGGTTGCGGGTGGAGACGTCCACGCCGTCGATCTCGACGCTCCCGGAGGTGGGATCCACCATCCGGTTCACCATCCGCAGCAGCGTGGTCTTCCCGCTGCCGCTCGTCCCGACGAAGACGGTGGTCCGGTGGGGCGGCACCTGGAGGGAGATGCCGTCAACGGCGCGTGTCCCGTCCGGGAACACCTTGGTGACGTCCTTGAACTCGATCATCGGGTGTTCCCCCTCCGGGTGGTCGTCGCCCGCGCGGACCGGGGTGCCGTCCCGACCCCGATCCGGGGGCACAGGACAACGATGCCACAGGACTCGCAGGATGGCCGACGTGCCGTGCACACCCGCCGGCCGTGGAAGATCAGCCGATGGCTCGCCATCGTCCACTTCTCGGGTGGCAGAAGCGCGGCGATGTCGGCCTCCACCTTCTCCGGGTCGGTGTTCCTCGTCCAGCCGAGCCTGCGTGCGAGGCGGCCCACGTGGGTGTCGACCGCGATCCCCGGGACGCCGAACGCGTTGCCGAGCACCACGTTGGCGGTCTTGCGGCCGACCCCGGGCAGGGTGACCAGTTCCTCAAGGGTGGCGGGCACGGCGCCGTCGAACCGCTCGGTGAGCGCGACTCCGATGCCCTTGAGCGCGCGCGCCTTGGCGCGGAAGAAACCGAGGGAACGGAGGACGTCCTCGAGGTCCTCCGGGCGTGCCGCCGCCAGTGACTCGGAGTCGGGGTACCGTGCGAAGAGCTGAGGGGTGACCATGTTGACGCGCGCGTCCGTGGTCTGCGCGGAGAGGACGGTGGCGAGGAGCAGCTGGAAGGCGTCGCGATGGACGAGTTCGCAATGTGCGTCCGGGTACAGCTCGGCGAGGCACTCGTTGACGAGACGCGCACGCTCTCGCAGCGCCGTGCGGCTCTCCCTCATGAGTCAACCCTACGTTCCACGCTGGAATGGGCGCGTTTTCCGGTGCTGTACGTCACACTCGGTGGCAGTATGGAGCCAGCGCCAACAGATTGGAACCAATTGTGGACGAGACACTGATCGCCGCCGTGCCCCTGTTCTCCGCTCTGGACCAGGAGGACCAGCACCAGCTCGCCGGGATGATGAGCGAGGTCGTGTTCCGCCGGGGGGAGAAACTCTTCAACGAGGGGGATCCCGGAGACCGGCTCTACCTGCTGGTGGAGGGCAAGGTGAAACTCGGGCACACGGCCGCGGACGGCCGTGAGAACCTGCTCGCCGTGCTCGGCCCCGGCGAGATGATCGGCGAGCTCACCCTCTTCGACCCGGGCCCCCGGTCCACGACCGCGACGGCCGTGGCGCCCACCCGCATGATGCAGCTGGACCACGAGTCGATGATGGCCTTCATCGACTCCCGGCCCGAGCTCGCCAAGCACATGCTCAAGGCGCTCTCCCAGCGGCTACGCCGCACCAACACCGCGCTCGCGGACCTCGTGTTCTCCGACGTCCCGGGACGCGTGGCCAAGGCGCTGCTCGACCTGTCGGACCGGTTCGGGACGAAGGCCGAGGACGGCACCGTCCACGTGCCGCACGAGCTGACGCAGGAGGAACTCGCCCAACTCGTGGGAGCATCCCGCGAGACCGTGAACAAGTCGCTCGCCGAGTTCGTGTCCCGGGGCTGGATCAGGCTCGAGGGCCGCGGCGTCCACCTGCTCGACGTCGACCGGCTGCGCCGCCGCGCCCGCTAGGAGGGCAGCGCCTCGGCGCACCGTGACCCTCAGACCCTCAGCGCACCTTGACGAGGAGTTCCACCTCGACCGGCGCGTCGAGTGGAAGGGATCCGACACCAACGGCGCTGCGTGCATGCGCCCCGGCGTCCCCGAAGACCTCGCCGATCAGGTGGGACGCCCCGTTCGCGACGGCGGGCTGGGCGTGGAAGTCGTGCGTCGAGGCCACGAACACGGTGACCCTGACCACCCGCTCCACCGCGTCGATCCCCCCGGCGACGGCGGCGGCCGCGGCGAGCGCGTTGAGCGCCGCGATCCGGGCGGCGCCGGCGGCATCGGCCTCGTCCACCACGGCACCGACGCGCCCGGTTGCGACGAGGGCGCCGTCGACGAAGGGAAGCTGTCCGGAGGTGTACACGAGGTCTCCGATCCGCACGGCGGGGACGTAGGCGGCGACCGGTGCGGGTACGGGCGGGAGCGTGATCCCCAACTCGGCGAGCCGCTGGGAGTTGCTCACGACCCAGCCCTGGGCCGCTTCAGGTAGGCGACCAGGTTGGTCGATCCCGCCGGACCGGGAACCACCTGGACGAGTTCCCACCCGTCGGCTCCCCACTGGTCGAGGATCGCCTTGGTGTTATGTATCAGCAGCGGAATGGTGGCGTACTCCCATGTGGTCATTGCGCCATCCTAGGGGCACCCGGCTCGGGCGGCTCAGGAACTCCGCAGGCCTGCCTGCTGCTGCCGCAGGCGCGTGATGATCCGTGGAGGCATCGGGGTCCGGAGCTCCGCGGCGGCCTCATCGTCGCTCGCGAGCCACTCGGTCCAGTCCGTGACTTCGGGATACTGGCGCAGGAGGGCACGGCGCTCACGCTCCGTCAGCCCGCCCCAGACGCCGAACGTGGTACGGGAGTTCAGCGCGTCGGCAAGGCACTGCATGCGCACCTCACAACTGAAGCAACGCCCGCGAGCCTCACGTTGCGCTGCCCCGCGCACGAACAGGGAGTCCGGTGGGGCGGAGGCGCAGGCAGCGCGAGCGGCCCAGGTCTGGTCATCGTTGACGCCCATGGATCCTCCGAGCTTGAGCTTGACATGACCGTACCGAAGAAGACCCGGAAAAAGCAATGCGCCTGGCAATCACGGGGCAACCATGATGGGCCGACGACCTGCGCCGATACTGTGACAGAGTCCCCAAGAGGCGCGCATTCCCCCCTCTGGCCGGGGTGGGGGCCGGGAACGTACCCTAGAGACATGTCTCCACGGTCCAACAGCCGAATCCTCCGCCCGCCCCAGGTCCTGGCGATGCTGCTCGCCTTCCTGCTCGCGAGCGGGGTCGGTGGCTTCCTGATGGCTGGGATGGCCGTCCCGTTCGTCACTGCGGCCGGCACTGTCGCCAACTCGACCACCGGCCTGTTCAACGAACTCCCCAACGAGCTCGAGATCGACGATCCCTCCGAGCAGAGCATCATGCTCGCCGCCGACGGCTCGGTGCTCGCCACCTTCTACGCCGACAACAGGATCATCGTCGGATTCGACGCCATCGCACCCTCGATGCGAAACGCCATTGTAGCGATCGAGGACCGGCGCTTCTATGAGCACAACGGGGTCGACCCGGAGGGCATGGCCCGCGCCTTCCTCAACAACACCCTCAACAACTCGACCGAGGGTGCGTCCACTCTGACACAGCAGTACGTGAAGAACATCTTCATCGAGCGGGGCCGCGTCACCGGGGACCAGGAGCTCATCGAGGGCGCCACCGAGCAGACCTACGGCCGCAAGCTGCAGGAGGCGCGCTACGCGATCGCGCTGGAGGAGAAGTACAGCAAGGACGAGATCCTCACCGGCTACCTCAACATCGCCCAGTTCGGGGCGTCCGTCTACGGCGTCGAGGCCGCCGCGCGGCAGTACTTCTCGAAGAGCGCCTCGGAACTCACGGTCGCCGAGTCCGCACTCCTCGCGGGAGTGCCCCAGGCCCCGGGGAAGTGGGACCCGCTGCGGAACCCCGAGAACGCGGTCGCGCGGCGTGACCAGGTGCTCGCCGACATGCTCGATCTCGGCTTCATCACCCGTGCCGAGTACGAGGAGGCCGTGTCCACGACCATCGAGGACATGCTGAACCCGCAGACGATCTCCAGTGGCTGTGGCTCGGCGGGAACCGCAGCGTACTTCTGCGAGTACGTGGTCAAGGAACTCCTCAACGACGAGACCTTCGGCGAGTCGGTGGACGACCGCCGCGCCCTCCTGCTCCGCGGCGGACTCGTGGTGGAGACCACGCTCGACCCCACCCACCAGAAGGCCGCCTACGATGCGGTGACCTCCACGGTCCCGATCAACGATCCGTCAAACGTCAAGGCAGCGCTTGTCTCGGTTGAGCCGGGCACCGGCAGGATCCGGGCCATCGCCCAGAACACGAACTACGGCACCAACGCCGTCCCCGAGGACCCGACACGGACCGCGGTGAACTACGCCGTCGACCGCGCACGCGGCGGCGGCGAGGGCTTCCAGACCGGCTCCGCCTTCAAGCCGCTGGTGCTCACGCAGTGGCTGCGCACCGGCCACTCGCTCTCGGACATCGTGGTCGGCAACAAGCGCAGCTATCCGCGTGACGTCTGGAACATCTCCTGCGCACCGGAGAACGTTCCCCTCCAGCCCTACGAGCCGAACAACCTCGAGGGTTCCGGCGGCGCGCGGGTGTCCGTGCTGGAGGCCACCCGGAAGTCCATCAACCTGCCGTTCGTCGAGATGGCCAGCCAGATGGACCTCTGCGGCATCGCCGACGTGGCCGGGTCCATGGGCCTGGAGAAGGGCAACGGCGAGCCGCTTGAGATCGTGCCGTCCATGGCCCTCGGTTCCAACACGATCACCCCACTCGACATGGCCTCCGCGTTCGCAACGTTCGCGAACGACGGCGAGTACTGCACCCCCGTCGCGATCTCCCGCGTGACGACACGCGAGGGCGAGGAACTCGCGGTCCCGCAGTCCACCTGCACGCGGGCGATCGAGCCCGAGATCGCCCGGGGCATCAACTACGCCCTGCAGGAGGTCACCCAGCCCGGTGGCACCGGTTCCAAGGCCGCGCTGGGCGACCGCCCGATCGCCGGCAAGACCGGTACCGCGAACATGGACTACCACGCCTGGTTCGTGGGCTACACGCCACAGCTCGTGGCGGCGGTGTGGCTCGGCCACAGCGAGGGCAACGTCTCGATGTTCGACTCCGTGATCAACGGGAGCTACTACCGGTACGTCTACGGCGGCCTGCTGCCCGCGCCCACGTGGAAGAAGTACATGGAGGTCGTCATGCAGGGCGTCCCCGTGGAGGGCTTCCCCTCGGCGAGCGACAAGATCATCTACGGCGAGAAGCGCGCGGTCCCGAGCGTGTACGGCAGGACCATTGCTTCGGCCACCGAGATCCTCAAGGACGCCGGCTTCGCCGTCCGAGTGGGTGGGAACATCTACTCGTCCTACGCGTACGGCACGGTGGCGGGCATGACGCCCCGGCCCGGCGCCCAGCTCACGGCCGGCTCCGTCGTCGTCCTGAACCCGAGCGCGGGACGGGCGCCGGCCCCGCCTCCACGGCCTCGGCCGGAGCCACCGAGCGAACCCGACCCGCCATCGGCGGACGACGGTGGCGACGACGACGAGGGCCGCGGCGGCGGCAATGCGCGCGTTCCGTAGCGCGACACTCCTTGCCTCGGCCGGGGCCACGGCTCTGGGATGGGGCCTCCACGAGGCGGCGCGACAGTTCCGTGTGCGCCGCCACGCGGTGCCCATCCTGCCGCCCGGGTCGGGTGACCTCCGCCTCCTCCACGTCTCCGACCTCCACCTGCTCCCGAACCAACGGGAGCGGGTGGCCTTCACCCGCGGCCTGGCGGAACTCGAACCGGACCTCGTGGTCTCCACCGGGGACTCGATGGCCTCCCGCGCGGGACTCGCCGCCGCCCTGGAGGCCCTGGATCCGGTGCTCTCGCTCCCGGGAGTGTTCGTGTTCGGCTCCAACGACTACTTCGGCCCGACGCCGCGAAACCCGTTCACCTACTTCTCCTCCCCCACCTCCGGCGCCCGCTCCGCCGAACCGGAGCACCTGCCGGCGGACGAGCTTGCCCGGGCCTTCACGGCGCGCGGCTGGCTGGACCTGAACAACGCGCGCGGCCGCCTCACGGTCCGCGGACTCGACATCACGTTCGTCGGGGTGGACGACCCGCACCAGCACTACGACGAGTTCCCCGATGACGACGGCGCGCGCGGCCAGCTCCACCTCGGAGTCGCCCACGCCCCCTACGCGCGCATCCTCGATGAGTTCCTCCTCGACGGCTGCCACATGGCCTTCGCGGGTCACACCCACGGCGGCCAGGTGTGCGTGCCCGGCTATGGGGCGCTGGTCACCAACTGCGACATACCCCGCTGGCGGGCATCCGGGCTCCAGGCGTGGCCCGGCCTGCGCCCCGACGGCGTCGCGGTGGCCCCGCAGCGGGCATTCGCCCCGATCCCACCGGAGGACCGGGTCGCCCACCCCGGTCCGACGATGTG
>JBNJCY010000015.1:0-20459 GCA_051744325.1 Actinomycetota bacterium | reverse complement strand
AGGAACACGGTCAGGATGCGCAGGTTGATCCGCACCACCACTGCCCACACGTCCGGCCGGCTGACCCACGCCGTCCCCGGGCCACGCAGCAGCAGGACCGCGCCGAGCTGCGCCGTCGCGAGCGCGAGCAGCGCCAGAGTGGGAGATGCCGTGTTGGTCAGGCCCGGGGGAGTCGCCGCTCCCACCATCGCCACCCCGTACGGTCCCGGCCCCACCAGCAGGAGCGCGGTCCCGAGCCCGCCGGCCATGAGCCCCCACTGGCGCGCCGGAGTGGTCGGCAGCCGGCCGTCGCGCCAGGCGAAGCCGGCCTGGTGCACCGCCAGCCAGCCGAACAGGTAGTTGCCCGCCGCTGGGGCGACGTCGCCGCTCACCAACCGGGCGACGTCGCCGATGGCAACGGTCGCCACGAGGGCGACGACGACGCGCAGCCCCCACCGTCGGTGCGCCACCTCGGCGAGCGGCGCCAGCAGCACGACCGCGAGGTACACCACCAGGAACCACAGCGGGGTCACCGCCGCCCAGGTGGCCGTGCGGACGAGCTCGACGTCCGCGCCGAGCGGAACCGCGAGCAGCCGTGCAGTGAGGACGGCTGCCATCAGGACGATGGAGGGCCGCAGCAGGCGGAGCGCACGACGGCGGATCCAGGCCGCCGTCGTCCCGCGGCGCGGGCTCGCGAGCGAGGCGGCGTTCGCGTACCCGCCCACCAGGAAGAACACCGGCATCACCTGGAAGACCCACGTGAGCGGGTGGGTGACGGGCTGGACGTCGAGCAGGTTGGCGTAGCCGAGCTCGCCCCCGCTGAGGGTGACCGAGCTGACCGTCCAATGCCCCAGCACAACCACGCAGATGGAGGCGGCGCGCAGCAGGTCGACGTAGCGGTCGCGCTGGGCCGGTGCGGCGGGGGCCATGGTGCTCACCGTAGGGCGTGCACGTGTGCATGGGCGAGAACCGAACAGCGAATTCCCAGCCTCCTCCGACGAGCGGGACAGGTTGGGGTTCCAGCATGGGCACGAGGGGCCACCCCGGCCCCGTGAACGGAGAACCACATGCGAAAGCTCACTCTCGCGGCGCTGTCCGGCGCCGCAGGCCTCGTGATCGCCGGGGGCGCCGTGCTGCCGGCGCTCGCCGACGATGCCACCACCGACGATCCCACCACCACCGACGACGCCACGTCCGAGTCCCGCACCCTCACCGACCGCCTGACCCGCCTGAAGGAGGTGCTTGCCGGGCTCGTGTCGGACGGGACCGTCTCGCAGGAGCAGGCCGACACGGTTGCGGAGACGCTCGACGAGTCCGACCTGTTCCGCCACGGCGGCCCGGGCGGCCCGGGCGGCCCTGGAGATGAGATGCGCGGTGGGCCGGGCGGCCCGGGCGGCATGATGGGCGGCGGCGCGGAACTCGACGTCGCGGCCGATGTCCTCGGGATGGAGGCCGACGTGCTGCGAGACCTGCTCCGCGAGGGTGGGACGCTGGCGGACATCGCCGCTGATCAGGACGTGGAGGTCTCCGAGCTCGTGGACTCCCTGTTGGCGGCTGCCACCGAGCGCATCGATGCCGCGGTGGCTGATGGGTCGATCGATCAGGATCGCGCGGATGAGATGAAGGCGAACCTCGAGTCCCGCGTCACCGAGAGGGTGGAGCAGGGCATGCCTACACGGGGCGGCCATGGCGGACGGGGCGGTCCGATGCGCGGAGTGCCTGACGACAACGACTCCGAGTCCCCCACCGAGTCCTCGCTGCAGAGCTGAGCTGACCCTGTTGACTCTGGGGTGGATCTGTCACGCGTTACGGATCCACCCCACGAACAGTGTTGCGCCTGCAGCGGTCAGGCGCCGGCTGCGGTCGGAGCAGTGGACGGACTTCCCTCCTCCGCCACCCGCAGCACGCCCGCCCCGCGCACGTCCCCCACCGACAAGTACTCCAGGGCGCGGTCCGCCGCCTCGAACGGATGGACCGTGGTCTCCGGCCGGATCCCCAGCCGGGCGGCGAGCACCAGAAACTCCTCCCCGTCCCGCCGGGTGTTGGACTCCACCGAGGTGAGGGTCTTCTCGTGGAAGACGTGTCGCTGGTAGTCCAGCGGCGGGATCTCACTGACGTGGATCCCCGCCAGCGCCAGGGTTCCGCCCGGCGCCAGCGCCTCGAGCGCGAACGGCACGACGTCCCCCGCCGGCGCGAAGACGATGGCCGAGTCCAGCGGCACCGGGGGCATGCTCCGCGCATCGCCGGCCGAAGCCGCCCCGAGCTCCAGCGCGAACCGCCGCGCCCCCTCCCCGCGGGTGAGCACGTGCACCTCCACACCCTGCGCGATGGCCACCTGCGCCGTCAGGTGTGCCGACCCCCCGAACCCGTACAGTCCCAGCCGCCCGCCCGGCGGCACCTGGGCACGACGCAGCGCCCGGTACCCGATGATCCCAGCGCAGAGGAGGGGAGCGGCGGTGGCGTCGTCGAACTGCTCGGGGATGCGGTAGGCGAAGCCCTCGGGCACGGTCGTGTACTCGGCGTACCCGCCATCGGCGTCCCAGCCGGTGTACTGCGAGGTCCGGCAGAGGTTCTCCCGCCCGGACCGGCACCATCGGCACGTCCCGCAGGTGCGCCGCAGCCACGGCACCCCCACCCGGTCGCCGAGCGCGAACCGTCCCGCCCCCGGACCAGCACCTGGGCCGGAGCCCACCACCTCGCCCACGATCTCGTGGCCCGGGATCACATGCGCGCGGTGCACGGCGAGGTCGCCCTCCGCGACGTGCAGATCCGTCCGGCACACCCCGCAGGTCAGCACCCGCACGAGCACCTCCCCAGGCCCCGGCTCCGGCACCGCGCGCTCCACCAGCTCCAGAGGGTGCCCGGAGATCGGCCCCGGCTCCCGTACCACCCACGCGCGCATCGTCTCCATCGCAGCCTCCTCGCTGCCGGGCCGCGCCCTGCGGCCCCTACCCTCCCCTACCTTCCGAACGGCAGCGGCGGCAACCCGCGCACGCCGGGCTCCACCGCGTACAGCGAACCTGCGGCCGGCTCCTCGTCCGGCTCGAGGTCCTCCCGTGACGTCGTGACGAACAGCGTCTCGAAGCCCGGACCACCGAACGCGCAGGCGGTCACCTTCCGCGGCCCCACGTCGACGACGGCGCTCAACCTCCCGCCGTCGTCGTACCGGTGGACGGCCGCGCCGCCATTGAGGGCCACCCACACCCCGCCCTCGGCGTCCACGGTCAGGCCGTCCGGATGCCCCGCCTCCTCGGGCAGCACCACCCAGGGCCGCCGGTCGACGAGCTCGCCGGTGGGAGTGACGTCGAACAGCGAGACCGTCGACGTCGGGGTGTCCACGTGGTAGGCCCGCGCGCCGTCCGGGCTCCACCCGATCCCGTTGGAGATCGTCACACCGTGGAGGACGACGGCGGGGGTGGCGGCGTCGTCGTCGAGGCGCCAGAGGTTGGTGGCGCCGGGGGTGCGGTCGTACGCCATGCCGCCGACGAGGAAGCGGCCCTGCGGGTCGCAGCCACCCTCGTTCAGGCGCTGCCCGCGCGGCACGAACTCCGGAGTGACGGGGGCGAGGTCGGAGAGGTCCTCCGCACGAGCGAGGGCGATGTCCCGCTCTCGAGCCACGATCGCCCCGCCGCCCGCGCGGGGCCGGAGGACCGCGGCCACGGGGGAGCCGACCGGGATGCGGTGCGTGGCGCCGGACTCGGCCAGCGCCACGACGGCGCCGTGCAGCATGTCCACGAACCGCAGTTCGCCGGTGGCTTCCCACCAGACCGGGCCCTCGCCGTGGTAGGTGATTGAGTCGGTGATGCGCTCGGCCTTCATCCCTTGATGCTAGGCGCGCGTTCCGGTGTGCGCGGCGCATCTGGGACGGACGGTGTGGGATCTCCTCCACCGCCCGCGACGTCGGCCTCACCGACGCCGGCCTCACCGACGCCGGCCTCACCGACGGCGGCGCACCCTCTCGGAGAGGACCGGCAGCTCGATGAACTCGCCGACCGCGGCCGGGCCGGAGAGGATGGGGCGCGCGAACGCCGGCATCCGGGCGAGTCCCTCCGCGGTGGTGAGGTTGCGCGGTGGGCCGAGCTCCAGCAGGCGGTCCCGATGCCGCATCCGGCAGCGACCGGCGGCGCGGACGTTCTTCAGCCAGTCGACGTCCGGGCCGTAGGTCAGGGCGATCGTCATGGTGTCGCCGTGCCGGAAGGCCATCAGCACGGTGTGGTGGATCGTGCCGGACCGGCGCCCCATGTGCTCCAGGTCCACGAAGTGGCCGCGGCCGGCGAGCTTGATCATCGCCCTGTTCAGGTACCGCTTGTTGAACCTCGTGACAGCGAGGGGGATGGGCATGGCACCTCCGAGACGGGAGATTGTGCGGGCGGTGGGACCGTTCAGGCTGGTGATTCGCCGCTCGTTCGCGGCTGACCTCCAATCGTAGGACGAGAAATGGCCACCATCGCCTTCGCGATCGCCGGCTCCGAGGCGAGCGGAGGCGCCGGCGCGCAGACCGACCTCAAGACCTTCCACCAGCTCGGAACCTTCGGCGTGGTGGCCCTGACCTGCATCGTCTCCTTCGATCCGCAGCGCAACTGGGACCACCGCTTCGTTCCCATCGATCCGCAGGTCATCCGGGACCAGATCGAGGCAGCCACCGCCGTCCACGACATCGACACCGTCAAGATCGGCATGCTCGGGACCGTCCCCACCATCGAGGCGGTCGCTGACGAGCTGGCCAAGCGGCAGTGGCGCCACGTCGTGCTCGACCCGGTGCTGATCTGCAAGGGCCAGGAGCCGGGCACCGCCTTCGACACGGACAACGCGCTGAAGGAGCGGATCCTCCCGCTCGCCACCGTGGTGACCCCGAAGCACTTCGAGTGCCTGGCCCTGTCCGGGATGGAATCCATCGAGACGGTCGAGGACCTGAAGGAGACCGCCCGCCGGATCCACGCGCTCGGGCCGCGGTACGTCGTCGCCAAGGGGGGAGCGATGCTGCCGGGCGACGACGCCGTCGACGTCCTCCACGACGGCGAGACGTTTTACGAGTGCCGCGTGCCGAAGATCGGGGACCGGTACGTCTCGGGCGCGGGCTGCACGCTGGCCGCCGCGATCACCGCGGAACTCGCCACGGGCACCGACGTGCCCGAGGCGGTGCGGATCGCCAAGGACGTGGTCACCCGCGCCATCGAGAACCGCATCACGCCACGCACCCCGTTCGACGAGGTGTTCCAGGCCTGAGAGCTCGATCCCGGCCCAGTGCGGTCGGGCGCGTCGGTCAGGTGAGCAGCGCCAGGACGGTGGGCATCGCGACCACCCCGACCACCACGCTGGCCGACAGGATGAAGTTCGACAGGCGCAGGTCCCCGCCCACGTACGACGTGAGCACCGGTGCCATCCCCCCCAACGGTGCGAAGAGCAGGGTGCAGAGCACCACGCGGATCGGCTCGTCCAGCGGCACCAGGTACCAGGCGCCGAGCGCGAACGGCACCGCGAGCGCGTAGCGGACCGTGAGGTATTTGAGCGCAACCCCGTAGCTCCGCCGTTCGAGGCGGATCTCCAGCGCGATGCCGAGCATCAGCATGGACAGGAAGGTGTTCGCCGCCCCAGCGGTGGAGGTGAACGCGATCACCGGATCGGGGAACGACAGGTCGAGGAAGCGGAGGGCGAGCATCACGACGTAGGTGTCGAAGACCGGGGACTTCAGCAGGTCCTTCAGGAACCGGGTGGCGGAGAAGCGCGTCTCCTCGCGTGCCAGGGTCATGGCCCAGGCGAAGCCGATCCCCATGGCGGCCAGTGCGTTGCCGATGTCGAACATCGAGGCGTAGACCACCGCTTGGGCGCCGAGGAAGCCGGAGAGGTAAGGGACGGCGAAATTGCCGATGTTGTAGTACCCGATGTTGATGACACCGAAGGCCTGGGCCTTTCCCCCGTTGCGGCGTTCCATTACCACGCCGGTGAGCTGCTGGATCAGGATCACCACGAGCGCGAGGAGGGGGAGGATAAGGAGGGAGGGATCGATGTCGTAGTCGTTGAAGCTCGTCACGATGAGCGCGGGGAGCGTCACGCGCATCACAATCTTCGAGATGATCGTGTAGGCGGAGATGTCCACCCACCCGAGGCGCCGGATCGCGTAGCCGATCACGATGATCGTGACGAGCGCGAACGTGGTGACGAGGATGTCTCCCACCGCAACTCCCTCCCGCCCGATCACGCGTCGTCGTGGGCCCGGAAGGCCGGAATCGCGACTCCGGCCATCGTATCCGGGTGGGAGAACGGCCCGTCGTCAGACCGCCCGGAGCCAGAACCCGGGGTGTCGCCCGAATCGCGGTGCCATGGGATCGGTGGGCTCGGGTGCAGAGGATGTGGGTGCGGTGGTGGTCTCCGTGATGGTCTCGGTGGGGGTCTCGGCGGTGGCGGGCTCAGCGGAGGCCGGTGCCGCGGGCAGCAGATCAACGGTGAAGGCGGCCAGGACAACCCGCAGGGGTTCGTCAACACCCAGTCGTACCCCGCGCGCGGCGAGCCAGGGGACGGCGTCTATCGGCTGGGCACCCTTGCGGAGGTTCACCTCGAAATGGAGGTGGCACCCCGTTGAGTTGCCCGCGCCGAGTGGGTCGAGATCGGGATCGCCTCCCACGCCGGCGATCGGCTGGCCCGCTCCCACCCTGTCACCGATTCCGACGAGGGTCGTTCCGCTGAGGAGGTGGCCGTAACGGGTGAGGACGCCGTTGTCGTGGAGGATGACCACCTGGTTCCCGGTCCTGCCCTGGTAGCCGATTCCCGTGTGGACGACGACGCCGGCCGCGGCGGCGCGCACGGTCGTGCCGCACGTGGTGGCGACGTCGGTCCCGGCGTGGATCCCGATGCTCCCGAACACCGGATGGATCCGCAGCCCGAAACCGGAGGTGATTCGCCCGCGCACCGGATTCGACCACCCGACGGCCGCGAATGGTGCGGTGTCCCCCACCACGGGCTTCGGACCGGGGAGTGCGGCGGTTGGGCGTCGCAGCGGGCGGGGGCGGTCCGGCTGGGCGGTGGCCGATCCCGCCGGCGCGGTTGGCGCAGCGATCACATCCTCAACGGTCCCACGGCCGGTCGGAAGGGCGGGTGCTGGTGCTGGTGCGGGGGCCGGCTCTGGTTCGGGTTCGACCACCGGCTCGGGCTCTGGTGCTGGTGCGGGGGCTGGCTCTGGGTCGACGACCGGCTCGGGTTCGACGACCGGCTCGGGTTCGACGACCGGCTCGGGTTCGACGACCGGCTCGGGTTCGGCCGCGGGTTCGACCACGGGTTCGGGTGCGGGGGCTGGCTCTGGTTCGACGACCGGCTCGGGTTCGACGACCGGCTCGGGTTCGGGCGCGGGTTCGACCACGGGTTCGGGCGCGGGTTCGACCACGGGTTCGGGCTCTGGTGCGGGGGCCGGCTCAGGTTCGGGTTCGGGCGCGGGTGCTGGTGCTGGTGCGGGCGCGGGTTCGACCACGGGTTCGGGTTCGGGCGCGGGGGCCGGGACGGGTTCGGAGAGGGGTTGAGTCACCGCCGTCTCTGCGGCGTCCGCCTCTTCAGCCGCGGCGAGTGGGCCGGGGAGACCCGCGGCGAGTGACACCACGGCACACGTCATGAGCAGGCGCTGTGCTCTCCGACCGCGCTCCCGCATGAGCCTCTGACCCGGGCCGCTACTCCGACCCGGCAAGAGCAAGTTCATGAGGACTCCCCTCGCGTGGGTTTCCCCAGGCAACCGAGGAAGTCCGCCCCCGTCCCCTTTGACGCCGTGAGTGCGTCACGACGACCTGCCGCCGAGTACGGCCCTCCTCACATCTGATAGTGAGTAGGGCAACTGTGGCACACATCACGAAGGCGCACCAGACCTCTGCGGGAATCAGTCCTCGAGACTTCTCCGCGGGAGCTCGAACCAGCGCAACTGCTCGAAGTCCTCACCGAGCCCGACGGCGGAGCGCCCCCCTCCGTTCGCATCGCCGGCGGCATCGTCCGCGCCACCCGCCGCCGCGAGGATCCGCCGCGCCTCCGCGAGGTGCTCAGCGAGGACGGCGACCGGGGCGGTGGTGTCGTGGTGGGGGTAGGTCATGGCGCCGTCGTCGTCGTAGCGGATGTCGAGGAGGGAGGCCGGCGGCTCGACGACGCCGCTCCTGTGGTGCCACAGGCCGGTGACGGGGTCGAAGTGGTAGTCGCCGAGGAGCTTCCAACCCTCGCGGGCGACCAGGAGGACGGCCTCGATGATGTGGTCGGAGACGGCGTCGTCGACGAAGTAGTTGAAGTTCACCCGCACCCAGCCGGGCTTGATGCCCTCGCAGCCGGCGGCGATCTGGCGTTCATAGGCGTGGGAGTGCTCGAGGTCGATGCCGAGCAGGCGGTGGCCGTAGGGGCCGGCGCAGGAGCAGCCGCCGCGGGTCTGAATGCCGAACAGGTCGCTGAGGAGGGCGACGACGAAGTTGTGGTGGAGGTGGCGGCCGGAAGGTCCGCGCACCACGAAGGACACGATGGACAGCCGGTTGGCCTCGAGGTTGCCGAGGATCTGGATGGTGGGCTCGGCGGTCCAGGCCGCGACGGCGCGGCGCAGCAGCTCGCGTTCCCGCGCCTCGATGGCCGGCACCCCGACGGCCTCCTTGAGCTGGAACACCAGCCCAGCCCGGATCGACTCGATGATGGCCGGGGTGCCGCCCTCCTCGCGGTGCGCGGGGTCGCTGAGGTAGACGTGCTCGGTTGGGTTGACGTACATGACCGTGCCGCCGCCGGGGACGTCCGGGACGCGGTTGGTGAGGAGCTGCCGCCGCACGATCAGGACGCCCGGGGTGCCCGGCCCGCCGATGAACTTGTGAGGGGAGAGGAAGACGGCGTCCTTGTAGGCGGTGGGCGAGACCTCGGCCGGGGGGTACATCTCGATCTCGAGGTAGGGGGCGCAGGCGGCGAAGTCCCAGAGGCTCAGCGCGCCGTACTCGTGGAGGAGGGCAGCGATGCCGTAGGTGTCCGACCGGATGCCGGTGACGTTGGAGGCGGCGGAGAAGGAGCCGATCTTCAGGGGCCGGTTGGCGTGACGCTCGAGCTCGGCGCGGAGGTGGGCCTGGTCGATGTGGCCATCTGCGCTCTCCGGGATGGTCACCAGGTCCGCGATGCTCTCGCGCCAGGGAAGCTCATTCGAGTGGTGCTCGAAGGGGCCGATGAAGACGACGGGGCGCTGGTCCGCCGGGATGTGGTCGGAGAGGTGGAACCGGTCCTCGAGTTCGCAGGGGATCCGGAGCCCGAGGATGCCGACGAGCTTGTCGATGGCGGCGGTGGACCCGGAGCCGCAGAAGATGACGACCGTGTCCTCGTCCCCGCCGACGGCGTCCCGGATGATGCGGCGCGCCTCCTCCCGCAGGCGGGTGGTCTGGAGTCCAGTGCCGGATGCCTCGGTGTGGGTGTTGGCGTACCGGGGGAGCACCTCGTGGCGGATGTAGTCCTCGAGGAACGTGAGCGACCTGCCGGAGGCGGTGTAGTCCGCGTAGGTGACGCGGCGGGGGCCGTAGGGGCCGGGCATCACCTGGTCGTCGCCGATGACGGCCTCTCGGATGCGCCTCAGGAGGGCCTCGCGATGGGGCGACTCAGCCTTCACCCCTGAAGTCTAGGGCGAGGGGGCGCTGACGGGTGTCGGCCGCAGCCCCATCCGCGCGCGACTTCGTCGGGCGAACCAGCCGTCAGCCCGGCCTTGAATCGCCCGGATCGGCAATGGCACCGCTCGGTCCTGGCCGCGCGTCGTCCGGTCCTGGCCGCGCGTCGTCCGGTCCTGGCCGCGCGTCGTCCGCGTCGTCCGGTCCTGGCCGCGCGTCGTCCGCGTCGTCCGGACCTGGCCTCAGCGATTGTTAACCCATTGACGGGGAAATTCGTTTTCCTCGAAGGGAAAGCTTCTTCCCCATCAATGGGTTAACGACTGTTGAAGCCATCTCAACTGGGGTTGGGAGGCTTTGTGAGCCATCCTGGGTGGGGGGCGAGTTGGGCTGAGGGCGGAGGTGGGGGCGAGTTGGGCTGTGGGGGCGGAGGTGGGGGCGAGTTGGGCTGAGGGCGGAAGGTTGGGGGCGTGCGGGCGAGGCAAGACGCGGAACGCCTGAGCCCCCTAGAAGAGGGTGGCCTCCTCGAACTCGGGCTCCACCGCCACGGGGAGGTCGCGGCACGGCGAGTACGACTCGGGCGTGAGGTGGCCCCATTCGACCCCACTCGCCGTGAGGAGTCCGGCCAGCGAACCGGCCCCCACCCGCGCCGCCAGCCCCAAGGTGACGCCCGCGCAGGCGACGGCGTCGGCAATCGCGTCATGGTGCTGGGCGAGCGGAACCCCGAGGTCTGCGGCGACGGCGTCGAGGGTGAAGCGGTCGAGGGTGCAGTGGTGGCGGGAGAGGACTAGCGAGCAGGCGAAGTCGAGGATGGGGGAGTTACGCCCGCTGACCCGCAGGGTCTCGCGGATGACAGGGATGTCGAAGGCGGCGTTGTGCGCCACGACCGGCAGGCCCGCGAGCCGCCGCTCCACCTCGGGCCACAGTTCGAGGAACGTCGGCTTGTCCTCGATGTCCGGGGGCAGGATGCCGTGGATCGCCACGCAGTCCGGGTCGAAGCGGTTGAACAGCCGGGGCGGGCGCATCAGTGAACCCCACGTCTCGGTCACCTCCCCACCGCGCACGACGGCGAGGCCCACCTGGATCGGAGACGACCGGTAGCGGTTCGCGGTCTCCCAGTCGATGGCGACGAAGTCCAGGCTCACGGCCGTACCGGAATTTCGAGCCGATGCGTCCGGCCCGCAGGTTCGCCGTCCTCGGGCGAGTGCTCGTGCCCGCCGTCGCCATTCCCGCCGTCGCCATTCCCGCCGTTGCCACCACCGCCGCAGCCACCGCCGCTGCCGTGGCCGCCGTGCCCGCCACCGTGCTCCTCGGACTTCCGTCCGTAGCGGGGCATGCAGCCGAACAGTGCCTTGAGGGCGTCCTTCTCCACGCCGACGGCGGCCCCGATCTCCCCCCAGCACGCACCCTGCATCCGGGCCGCCATCACGGCGTGCCGCAACTCGCGACGGTCCGCGCCCTGCGCTGTCCAGGGGTTGTCGAGGGCGTTCCAGCGCCGGACGGCGACCGCGAGCGCCTCCTCGGACTCCGGGGTCCGTTCGGCGTCGTCGTGCTCGCACATGCGGCCTCCTCCGTGCAAAGCTATCCTGACGGTGACAGTATGTCAGGCAGTCCTGACGGTCAAGGCGACGCGAGGGGGTGTGGTGGACAGGGAGCAGACGATCGACGCCCTGGCACAGGTGTCCGCCGAGATCTCGGACGCACACACACGCCTCGAGGCCGCGGTCCGCGCGGCCCGTGCGGCCGGGGCCACATGGGCGCAGATCGGCGAGGCCACCGGCGTGACCCGCCAGGCCGCCCACGAGAGGTGGGGCCACATGCCGCGCGCGGGGTGCCCGAGGGACGGCTGTGACTGCGAGGACCACGAGGTGCTTGCCGCCGCTTGCGTGTGCGGTCACGGCCCCGGGCGGGGCCACTACCGCCGCCGGACCTGAGAGGGAATGCCCCCTTCCCTCCTGAACCGGGCAAGGCGCATACTGGCAGCATGACGCGGACGGACCCGTTCGACCGACTGCGCCACGCGCTGTCGGCGATGTTCCGTGCGCCGTCCGAGGACGATCGCCCGGTCCGCGGCAGCACGGAGGGCCAGAGCGACCTGAGCATCCTGGAGCAGGACCTCGAGGCGAGCTTCGCCGAGGTGGAGGCCGACCTCCGGATGAGCAGGGACCTGCTGGTGCTCGAGCGGCTGCTCCTCGTCCTGCACCGCCGCACCCCGGTGTCCGCCGTGCGGAAGTCCCCGGTCGAGGGCACGGGCCGGATCTCCTTCGCCAACGGGACCTCTGTCATCGCGGCCACGCGCCCACCCGGTCATCTCAGCCAACTCGCTGTCGCCGTGATCCGCGGGCGCGTGCTGCTGGAGAGTGCTCGGGCGGTCGACGACGGCGTCGAGATGATCTTCGCCCTCAAGGACGGCCGTCGCTTCACCGCCTACGCGATCGGGCTGGACCAGGAGGACTAGGGCCGGCTGGCCTCCTCGATCGCCGCGCGCAGGTCGCGGAGTGCGTCGTCGCCGCCACGGCGGTAGGCGTCCCAGTCCCGGCCGCGGCCCGGGACAGGGGTGTGCGCCCACTGCTCCGCGGCCGCGTCGAGGGAGACGGTGGCTTCGACGTCGGGATTCGCCCTCACCCGGCGGACCACGAGCCCGAGGGCGGCGGTCTCGCCCTCCCGGAGCTTGGCGCCCTCGTGGGAGGAGAGGGATCCATCGATCCGGCAGGCCGCTCCCCCGCCGAGGAGGTCGGACCAGGCCTGGGTGGCGGCGGTCCGCCGTTCCGTGGCGAGGGCGAGCATCTCAGCGGGAGTAATCGGCATGCTGGGGCAACGCCCGGGAGGGCCGGGTCATTCCCGTCAGAAGCCGCGGCTGGGAGACGTGGCGCGGCGGGCGCCCCGACGGCTGGCCCCCTGCGTGGGAGCCGTGCGTGCCGGTGCCGTCCGGAATGCCGGCGAAGCAGTGACGCGGGTCGCGCGGGGAGCGGCCTGGCCGGCGCCACCATCACCACGGCGGCCGGTCACCGCGCCGCCGCCGGTGGCCTTCCTCGCCCGGCCCTGCGGCTGTGCCACCGGCTTGCGGGCCGCGGCGAGAGGCGCACGTGCCGGGTCGACCGGTGCGGCGACGTCGCCCACGAGGCCGGTCACGCGGGGATCACCGGCGCGGACGGTGGCGGGCGCGGCGTCGATGCGGGCGGCCCGGGCCATGGTCCGGAAGTCCGCGCGCTGCTCGGGCAGGACGAGGGTGACGACGTCGCCGCCATTGCCGGCGCGGGCGGTGCGGCCGGAGCGGTGCAGGTAGGCCTTGTGCTCCGCGGGCGGGTCGACATGCACGACGAGGTCGATGTCGTCCACGTGGATGCCGCGCGCGGCAATGTCCGTGGCCACCATCACCTTGATCTGTCCGGAGTGGAACGCCTCGAGGCCGCGCTCGCGCGCGTTCTGCGAGAGGTTGCCGTGCAGCTCGACGGCGGGGATGCCGGCGGAGGTGAGCTGGCGGGCCAGCTTCTTCGCCTGGTGCTTGGTGCGGGTGAAGAGGAGGCGGCGCGTGTCGCCGGACGCGAGCGCCTGCACGACGTCGGCCTTCGAGGCGACGTCGGGGACGAAGAAGACGTGGTGCTCCATGGAGATCACGGCCGACTCGGCCGGGTCCACGCTGTGCTCCAGCGGGCGGTGCAGGAACTGCTTGACGATCCTGTCGACTCCGCGGTCCAGGGTCGCCGAGAACAGGAGGCGCTGCCCGCTGGTCGGGGTGGCCTTCAGGATGCGGGTGACGCCGGGGAGGAAGCCGAGGTCGGCCATGTGGTCGGCCTCGTCGAGCACGGTGATCGTGACGTCGTCGAGGGCGACGTGGCGCTGGCCCATGAGGTCCTCGAGGCGGCCGGGGGTGGCCACGACGATGTCGACGCCGCCGCGCAGCTTGTCCACCTGCGGCTTCTGGTTCACGCCGCCGAAGATGGTCATGGTGCGCAGCCCGACGGTGTCGCCGAGCGGCGCGATCACCTCGGCGATCTGGGTGGCCAGCTCACGGGTGGGGGCGAGGACGAGGGCGCGGGGCCGTCCCGGCCTGGAACGGCGGGGAACGTCCTGCCCGGAGGGGACGATCCCGGCGAGGCGGGCCACCAGGGGCAGCGCGAACGCCAGGGTCTTGCCGGAGCCGGTGCGGCCACGGCCGAGCACATCCCGGCCCGCGAGGGTGTCCGGGAGCGTGGCGATCTGGATGGGGAACGGCGCAGTGATGCCGCCCGCAATAAGGCTGTCCACGAGCGCCAGGGGCACTCCGAGGGCAGCAAAGGGTGAATCGGTACGGATGGGCATGGGTGCTTCTCTCAAGTCTTGTGGTCACCGCCGGCATCTCCGCTCACTCGTCATCGGCGGATCTCTCGCCCCGTGTCGCGGGGGGATCGGCGCCGGCGCGGTGGCCGTGCAGTGCAGTGTCGGGGCGCCCGGTCGGGCAGCTCCCTGCTCGCCAGTGTCTCACGGATGGGTGGAATGATCGCATCATGGGTGTAGAGACGAACGTCACGCGCGGTTCCGGGTCCGGACACAGCGGCCACGACTCCGCTCGGACCGATCCCATGCGGCCCTTCAGCCTGCGGCGCTGGGTGGGGTACGTACTGCTCGGGGAGTCGGTGGGGTTCCTGATCCCGGCGGCGGGCTTCGCGATCGCCTGGCTCGCGGGCCTTCCGGCGTGGCCGGCCTGGGCGCTCCAAGTGGTGCTGGGACTGGGCGAGGGGACGTTGCTCGGCCTCGCTCAGGCCCTCGCCCTGCGCGGTACGCCAGCCGAGGTGCCCGTGCGGCGCTGGACCCTGGCCACTGCGCTCGCCGCGGCGGCCGCCTGGTCGATGGGGATGCTTCCCTCCACGCTGATCGACTCCGGCGTGGACGTGGACTTCGCCCACCCGGGGACGTGGGCCGCGCTCGGCACCGGTGGCATCGTCCTGCTCCTCACCATCCCGACGGCGCAGTGGACCGTGCTGCGGACCGTGGTCCATCGCGCGTGGCGCTGGATCCCGCTGAACGCCGCGGCGTGGGCGGCCGGGCTGGTGTTCACGTTCCTGCCGTCACCTGTCGTGGACGAGGCCACCCCGCCAGCCGTGACGGCGGTGCTGTTCGCGCTCGGGGGGGTCGGGATGGCACTGACGGTCGCCGTCGTCACGGGCGCGGGGCTCCGCCGCATGCTGGCGGGCGCGCGTGACGACGACGCCGGATAGGCTGCCTGCCATGGCCAACCCCACTGCCGCGATCCTCATCATCGGGGACGAGATCCTCTCCGGTCGCACGCGGGAAGCGAACGCGCACCACCTCGCTGGTGAGCTGACCCGGGTGGGCATCGACCTGAAGGAGATCCGGGTGGTTCCGGACGACCAGGACGCGATCGTCGGTGCACTGAACGCCCAGCGGTCCGCGTTCACGCATGTGTTCACCTCCGGCGGGATCGGCCCCACTCACGACGACATCACCGCGGACGCCGTGGCCGCCGCCTTCGGCGTCCCCATCGGGATCCGGGAGGACGCGCGCGAGATCCTCCTCGAGATGTACGCCCGCCGGGGCGTGACGCCGAACGCTTCGCAGATGCGGATGGCCCGCGTGCCGGAGGGGGCCCGGCTGATCGAGAACGTGCTGTCCGGTGCGCCGGGCTTCAGCGTGGAGAACGTCCACGTCATGGCGGGGGTGCCGAGCATCTTCCGGGAGATGGTGGCGGCTCTGCTACCCGGCCTGGTGCACGGGACTCCCCGGGTGGTGCGCGAGGTCCGCTTCGAGGTGCCGGAGGGCACGATCGCCGCGCCGCTCAGCGCGCTCGTGGCCGACTTCCCGGACCTGCAGATGGGTTCCTACCCGTTCTCGGCCGAGGGCATCCGCGGCACGAACATCGTCATCAAGGGTTACGACTCGGAGCGCGTGGACGCCGCCTTCGCGCGGCTGGTGGAGGAGGTCCCGCGGGGCTGAGGCCCGGGTTTGGGCCGAGGCCTACTTCTTCTTGACCGCCGCCGCGGCACCCGCGACAGCGGCGGCGACCACCATCACCGTGGCGCCCGGGTTCTTCACCAGGGCCTTCCAGCCGCCCTTGGTCTTGACCGGCTTCGGGGGTTCCGGCGGATAGCCGACGACGGCCACCTGCGCGTTGCGGAGCGGTCCGGCGACCCACTCGCGCGTCCCAGAGTCCTTCTTCACCGTGCCGACCGCCAGCGCGATCCCGACCACGGCGAGCACCACCGCCCGCCACAGCGAACCGACGGCGAACAGATCATCGATCTCCACCGTGATGAAGTGGACGAGCACCCAGTAGACCACCACGAGCACCCCGCCGCCGATGGCCACCACCCAGGCGATCGGCTCGTGCTCCACGCTGATCGCCAGCGCAGCGCGGAGCAGCACGAGGATGAGCAGTGTGATCACGAAGCCGTAGAGGAGGCTCACGAGCACGCCCACGAAGGACACCTGGCCGATGTTCAGCAGGGCGAACGCCACGGCCGTGATCAACGCGATCGCGCCCGCGGCGAGCCACGGGATCCCTGCCACCGCCCGACCGCGCCGGACCTCGATGTCAGTGATCCCCAGCGCGGTGAACGCCCGCTCGATCCTCTCCACTCCCATGTTCCCGAGATTAGGCCGGAAGCCCTCGCCGTGAGCGCCTTTCAGTGGGCTTTCCGCGTGATGACGCGGGTTGATGTGGTGCTTTGTCCCAAGTGCGTACGCAGTTTCGTTCACCTCGCGCAAGAGCGTACGCAGAACGTTTGTGCGGGTTGTATACCGTGCGCAGGATCGTCCAGGACCCGCAGGATCGTTCTGCGTGCGCTGTTGTGGGGAGGGGGAGGGTGTGCACCGGCGGCGGGCCCATGGAGGGCGTGGGCTGGGCAGGGAACCGGAGACGTGGGGAGGGGGAGGGTGTGCACCGGCGGCGGGCCCATGGAGGGCGTGGGCTGGGCAGGGAACCGGACACGTGGCTCGGCTTCGTCTTGGCGAGCACCCGGGTGGGCCGAGGCACCCGAGGCACCCGGGTCGCTCGGACCAGCTGAACGGGCGGGCACAAGGTCAGTTGCCCAAGCGGGGGCTGCGGGCGGAGACTGGATCACCGGAACCAGGAGGGATCCAATGAAGGCGCTGATTGTCGTCGAGTCCATGTTCGGCAACACCCGGGCGGCTGCGGACGCCGTCGCCGAGGGGTTGCGGGCCGTCGCTGCGGAATTGGAGGTGGTGGACGTCACAGAAGCCCCGGCCGCCGTGCCCGACGACGTGGATCTACTGGTCGTGGGCGGCCCCACGCATGCGTTCTCGATGACCCGCGAGTCCACCCGGAAGGACGCGCTGGAGAAGGCGGACTCCCCGAACGGGGCGGCGAAGGCAGCCACGGGGATCCGCGAATGGATCGCCGGCGCGGCGCCGGACACGAAAGTCCGGGTGGTCACTTTCGACACCCGCGTCAAGAAGGCGTTCATCCCCGGGTCGGCTGCGAAGAGCGCCGCCAAGGCCTTGGAGGACAGGGGCTTCGAGCACGCCGAGCGGGGCGAGACCTTCTGGGTGGAGGACACCCCCGGCCCGCTCAAGCCGGGCGAGGTGGAGCGGGCTCGTGAGTGGGGGAGGTCGCTCGCGGGCTGAAGCCCGGGCCGGGTGAGATTCCTCCACGTGAGCGTCAGTCCGGGGTGTCAGGCGTCATTGTCATCCCAGAGTGTCATCCCGGAGTGTCTGGCCGGGGTGTCAGTCCGGGGTGTCAGGCATTGAGATCTGCTGGCTCCTCGTCGTGGGAGGCATCCGTCTGCGCCGCGTGCCAGCGCCGCCATGCCACGCCGAGCGCCACGAGCATGACGAGCAGCGGCGCCACCCAGAGCGGGGTTTCCGCGAAGAACCGGATGATGGCCACCTGGGCGTCGAACTCGATGTCCGTCATGTCCACGCCGGGGACCGCGGAGAGGAGCCCGGCGGTACCGTCGTAGCGGATGAACAGCCATCCGACAGCGATGAACAACAGCCCCGCCACCAGGTTGGTGGTGTGCACCCGCAAGGGTCCGAGCGCCAGGATCCGGCCGCGCACCCACCCCTTGCGACCGATGTCGAACCGCTCCCACAGGAGGGCCAGTACGAAGAGCGGGATCGCCATCCCGAGGGCGTAGAACGCCATGAGGATCGCGCCGTGCCCCGGGGTGGCGCTGGTCGCGGCCACGGTGAGGATCGCCCCAAGCGCGGGCCCGGAGCAGAATCCTGCGAGCCCGTACACCGCGCCGAGCGCGAACGTGGCGAGCCAGCTCACCCAGCCGGTCCCCCGGGAGGTGGTGGTCCATCCTGCGGAGGCCTGCTGGAGCCGGGCGGTGCCCGGGAGGGCGAAGCCCTTGCCCAGCAGGAGGAGCACCCCGAAGCCGATGATGATCCACCCGGCGGCACTGATCATCTCCGCACGATTCTCATTGAACAGCCCGGTCAGGGCCCGCAGACCGCTGCCGAGCGGCACCAGGGTCGCCATGAGCCCGAGCGTGAACACCACTGTGCGGGCCACGAGGGCGCGCCGCGAGGAGAACGCATACGCGAAGAACGACGGCAGCAGCAGCGCGGAGCAGGGGGACAGGAGGGCGAGCACCCCGGTGAACAGGGCCGCCAGTGCGGTGATCTCGGTCATCCTGACGCCTCCGCCCGCGCGAACTCAATGACGTCAACGAACGTCTCCACCGGTTGGGCGCCCACGATCGGGATCTTGTTGACGAAGAACAGGGGCGTGCTCGTGGCCAGGATGTCGAAGGCCTCCTGCCTGTTCTCCTCGACCGCGGCTGCGGTGGCGGGGTCGGTCAGGTCCGCCCGGAACTGTTCCGTGTCCAACCCGATGGACTCCGCGATCCCGACCAGCCACTCCTCCGTGATCTGCCCGGAGTTCTGCGGCGGCTGGTTGGCGAACACTGCGTCGTGGAACTCCCAGAACTTCCCCTGATTGGCCGCGGCGTGCCCCCCGAGCGACGCAGTGGTGGATTCCTCCCCGAGCAGCGGGAAGTCCCGCCACTCGATGCGCAGCGTGCCGTCGTCGATGTACCCCTGCAGTTCCGGGGCGATGTCCAGAGCGAACTTGCGGCAGTACGGGCACTGGAACTCGGAGTACTCCACCATCACCACGGGGGCGTCGATCGCACCGACCGCCGTGGGGTCGCCGTTGATCCGGCGGGCGATGTTGGGCAGCGTGTCCACGGCCTCGAACGCCGGCTCCTCCGCCACCTCTTCTCCCGACGACGTCGTCGCCCCCATCTCCTGCCCGGTCGCCTTCGCGCTCGCGGCGGGATCCGGCAGGCCCTCAGCTGTGTCCCCAGCAGGGTTGCCAGCAAGGATGGAGATGAGGATGAACGCGAGGGTCACGACAGCCGCGATCGCGGCGATGATCAGGGGGCCGCGGGTGCTGCGGTGGGTGGACTTGTCACGGCGGGAGGAAGAAGTCATTCGGCTCCTGGGAGAGGGGGTGGGGAGAAGTCGGGGTCAGGTGCGGTCGACGTCGTCGAGCGTGATGGTGCCCGTGGCCATGACGGGTACGTCGACGGTGCCGGCGGGGCGGCGCTTGGCGCGGGGAGTGGGGCAGGCGTCGAGGTAGGTCCAGCGCTGCCAGATCGCCCAGACCATGACGGCCACCGCGAGCAACTGCAGGACCGGCTGGAACGGCTCGAACCAGGTCAGCGCGCCGTTGTAGCCGAGCGCCAGGAGCACGAGCTTGTTGCACACCGGGCACCCGACCGCGAAGTAGGTGAGGGCGGCGCCGATGATCCCCTTCTTGGAGGGGGCCTCCTCGGAGGTGTCCCCGCCGGCGGCCTCGCGGGCGGCGAGCTCCGCCTTCTCGGCGGCGACGGCGTCGCGGGGCTTGATGTAGCTCGCGGTCAGTGCCGCCACGAGCACGGTGGTGACGATGAGGGAGGGCCACGACCACCACGTGGGCGGGATCTCGCGGCCGAACACCGGGTTCGGGATCAGTGCGGTCGGGATGGCCACGAACAGCATGTAGGCGAGCCCGGCGAGGACGCCGACGGTGATCTGGCGGGAGTCGAAGTCCGGGACGCGGAAGCGGGGCTTCGTGGCGGTGGGCTTCGTGGCGGGGGCGGGCGAGGTCACGAGGCGGCCTCCAGGGGACGGGTGGCCTGCGCCGCGGGAGTTGGGGAGTCCTGCGGGGCGGCAGTGGCTTCGACGGGCCGGCCGGAGACACGCCACTCGAGCATTCCGTCCTCCATGCGGGTGGCGTGGATACCGTTGGCGGCCAGGAGGCGGACGGCGTCGTGGGCCATGACGCAGTGCGCGCCGCGGCAGTAGGCGACGATCTCGCTGTCCGGGGACCAGGTCCGGGCTGCCTCGAGGAGGGTGTCGAAGGGGTGGGAGACGGCTCCGGGGATGTGGCCGGCGTCGTACTCGGTGCGGGGGCGGACGTCGATGAGGGTGACGGTGCCGGCTTCGAGCCGGCGCTGCAGCTCGTCGTGGCCCATCTCCTCGACATCGCCGTTGTCTCCTCGGGAAGTGTTCCCGGCCCCGAAGTGGGCGGCGAGGGCCTGCTCGACGTCGGGGGAGTGGGTGCGCGCCACTGTGGACATGAGGGAGTGGAGGGCGGCGACGTCGTCGTCCGCCAGACGGTAGTGGATGTGCGTGCCATCGCGGCGGGTGCGCACGAGGTGCGCGAGCTTCAGGATCTGGAGGTGGGCCGAGACCGTGGTGACGCCCATGCCGGTCTCGCGCACGAGGGCGTCCACGGTGTGCTCGCCCTGGGCGAGGAGGTCCATGAGCTCCAGACGTTTCGCGGAGGCGAAGGCCTTGCCGACCGTCGCGAGCCGGTCGAAGAACTCGGCGCGGGTGGCGGCGCGGGTGGTGGGCGCGGCGGTGCGGGTGGTGGTGGGTATGGCGGTGCGGGTGGTGGTGGGCGCGGAGTTGGGCATGTGGTCCTTGGGATGACGCAGGGGCTTGTCC
>JBNJCY010000014.1:0-20944 GCA_051744325.1 Actinomycetota bacterium | reverse complement strand
TGCTCGTCCACGCCCAGCGTGAGGTACTGCAGCGGGGTGTAGCGGGCCTTGACGATGTGGCCCGGGGCGGGCTCCGGGTCGGACGGGAGCGCGTCGGGGAAGGCCACCACCATGGCATAGCCGCCCGTCCCCAAGCCTCTCGCGAGGGCGGAGGCGGTGAGGAGGACGCGTTGCCCGACGACGTCGCCGGGGTCGCCGACCAGGTCCGGGTAGGCGAGCGCGCGCACCCGCGCGCCGGCCGCCAGGGGGGCGGCGCCGTCGGTGACCTCGACCTCGAACTCGCGTGCGCCGGCCCACGAGGTCCGCCTGGACACCACCACGCCATTGCGCCAGATCATCATGGGGCCGACCCTACCGGGTAGCGTTGGGGCCGTGGAGGAGAAGGTGGAGGCCGCCGAGCGGGTCATGGACCTCCTCATCGCGCTGCT
Source organism: Actinomycetota bacterium (assembly GCA_051744325.1). Classification (GTDB taxonomy): domain Bacteria; phylum Actinomycetota; class Actinomycetes; order Actinomycetales; family Actinomycetaceae; genus UBA1383. The sequence continues at coordinate 20,516 of JBNJCY010000014.1, read as the reverse complement.
CAACACCCGCACCCGTCTGTCGAAGGCGCAGATCCGACGCGCCGTCCGTGGCTACCACGGCGATGCCCGCGCCTTCGAGCGGACCTTCGAGCGGGACAAGGACCTGTTGCGCACCATTGGGGTCCCGATCGTCGTGGAACGCGGGCTCGTCCACGAGGACGACGTCGGCTACCGGATCGACCTCGAGTCCTTCGCCGCCACCACGACCGACTTCACCCCGGAGGAGATCGGCGTGCTCTCGATCGCCGCCAGCGTGTTCAGCGACGTCCAGTGGCGTTCCGTCGCCGGGCGCGGCGTGACCAAGGTGCGCGGCCTCGGGCCCGGCGTCCAGCACGTCCCACCGCCGTTCCGGCTCGCCATCCGGCCACCGGAGCCCACGTTCGAGACGATCACCGAGGCGATCTCACGGCGCAGGGCGGTGGAGTTCGACTACACCGCCCTCACCTCGCCGAAGGTGCGACGGCACGTCCAGCCCTGGCGCGTCCTGGCCCGCAACCGTGCCTGGTACCTCATCGGCTTCGACACCGACCGCGGGGCCCCACGGGCCTTCCGGCTCTCGCGCATCGACGGACCGGTCGTGGCCGTGGGGGAGGAGGACGCGTTCGAGGCGCCGGAGCACGTGGACGTCGGTGAACTCCTCACGCGGCAGCGGGCCGAGCCCGTGACAGTGACGGTGGCGATCGCGCCCGGCCGGGCCGAGTTGCTCCGCGCCCGCTCGACGCCGGTGGGTCGGGCGGGCACGCGCGACCTCGCCACGATCACCACGACGGAGGTGCTTCCCCTGCTCGACGAGATCGCGGGCTTCGGCCCGGACGTGGTCCTGCTGGAGCCGGTCGAGTACCGCGAGCGCCTCGTCGGCGGGTTCCGGGCAGTGGTGGGGGTGGCCGGTGCCGATTGAGTCCACCATCGACCGAGTGACCCGCATGCTCGCCATGATGGGCTACCTGTCCGAGCATGACCGGGTGCCGGTCGCCGAACTCGCCGAGAACTTCGGCGTCAGCGAGAGCCAGGTCCTCGAGGACATCGACCTGCTCTGGGTCACCGGCACCCCGGGCTACTATCCGGACGACCTCATCGACTTCTCCGTGGACGACTGGGAGGAGAGCCTCATCAGCCTCCGGGACGCGCGGGGCCTGACCGGGCCCGTCCCGCTCGCCCCTCGCGAGGCCCTCGCACTCGCGGCCGCCGTCGAGTGGTTGCGCGGCGTGGCCGGCCCGGACGTCCAGCCCGTCCTCGCTGCCGTGGCCCGGAAGCTCCAGGCGGTCACGCCCACCGACGTCGAGGCCCCGGACGGGGTGGACCCTGCGACGCGTTCCCGGCTCCTCGATGCCGTGGAGGCGCATGCCGCGGTCGAGATCGACTACGTCTCCGCGGAGGACCGCCGCACCACCCGCGTGATCGAGCCGCGTGGCCTGTACACCGACGGGGTCGCCTGGTACGTCGACGCATGGTGCCATCGCGTGGGCGACGAGAGGACCTTCCGAGTCGACCGCATCCTGGGGATCCGGCCGGCAGTCGCGCCCACGGCCGCTGTTGCGGCCCGGCCACTCCCGGACCACGGTCCGGTGGACCACGGGTCCGTCGACGTCGTGCTCGTCCTGGACCCGGGCGCACGGTGGCTGGCCGAGGAGATCCCGGGCACCTCCGTGCGTGAGGTGGGTGACGCCATCGAGGTCCGGCTCACCGTCACGCGGACCGACTGGCTGGTGCGGCGCCTCCTCTCGCTCGGTCCCGCGGTAAGCGCGGTCGGCCCACCCGAGCTGCGGCACGCGCTCACCGAGCGCGCACGTGCCGCGCTGGAGGCGTACACCGGGACCTAGGTCGTAAAACGGCGGTGGAAGTTGGGCAATTCATGGCAACCGCTCCGGTACGCGCGTCCAAGATACACAATCCGGATGGATCCACCCGATAGCGTCCCGGTGACACGTCACCAGGAGGTCCCCATGACAACAGCTGCCAGCACATCTTCGCTCTCGGCCGTGGCACACTCGGAGGTGAGTCGCAGGTCGTTCCTCAAGTGGAGTGGCGCCGTCGCTGGCACGGGTGCCCTCGTTGCCGCGTCCGGGCGCCAGTTGGTCGGTGCCACGGCAGCGGCCGCGGACGGGATGCCGGGCGCCGACCGCACCGTCTGGTCTGCCTGCACGGTGAACTGCGGCTCACGCTGCCCGGTCAGGCTCCAGGTGAAGGACGGCGTGGTCGTCCGTGTGCTCTCGGACGACACGGGCGACGACGTGTTGGGAAGCCAGCAGGTGCGGGCCTGCGTCCGCGGCCGCTCGATCCGCCACCGCATCTACAACCCCGATCGCCTGAAGAAGCCGATGAAGCGTAAGCCGGGCACGAAGCGTGGAGAGGAGCAGTGGGAGGAGATCTCCTGGGAGCAGGCTCTCGACGAGATCACCGACAAGATGAAGGAGATCAAGGAGGCCTACGGGAATGAGGCCTTCTACATCAACTACGGCACCGGAACCCTCGGCGCCACCATGGCCTGTTCCTGGCCACCCAACGGCTCAGCGTTCGCCCGCCTCATGAACACGTGGGGTGGGTATCTCGACCACTACTCCGACTATTCGACCACCGAGATCACCGCGGCCTACCCCTACTTCTACGGCGGGTGGGTCAACAGCAACTCCTTCGACGACGCGGCCAACTCGCAACTTCAGGTCATGTTCGGAAACAACCCGCTGGAGACTCGGATGTCCGGCGGCGGCCAGCTCCTGGTCACGCAGAACACCAAGAAGAGCCATGGCGTGCGGACGATCGTCATCGACCCCCGATACTCTGAGACCGCTGCCGTCCTCGGCGACGAGTGGGTGCCGATCCGTCCGGGCACTGACGCCGCTCTGGTGGCCGGGATGATCCACGTGATGCTGGACCAGAACCTGCAGGACCAGGCCTTCCTCGACACCTATTGCGTCGGGTTCGATGAGGAGACCCTCCCCGAGGGCGCGCCCGCGAACAGTTCCTATCGCGCCTACGTCGAGGGCCGTGGGCCCGACGGCGTGGAGAAGACGCCGGAGTGGGCCGCCCAGATCACCGGGATTCCCACCCAACGGATCCGCCAACTTGCCCGGGACATCGCCGGCGCCAAGCCGTGCGCGATCACGCAGGGCTGGGGTCCGCAGCGTCACGCCAATGGGGAGAACAGCGCCCGGGCGATCTTCCTGCTCGCCTGCGTCACGGGCAATGTCGGCATCCCGGGCGGCGGCACCGGTGCCCGCGAGGGCACCTCGGGAATCGGATTCACCCAGCCGTTCAACTACGGGATCACCAACCCATCGAACAAGATCATCTCGGTCTTCTCATGGCTCGACGCCATCGATCACGGACCCGAGATGGACACGTTCAACGCGGGCGTGTGTGAGAAAGCTGGACCGGGTGTGCGCGCGGCGAAGGTCCCGGTCGATGAGAACGGCGAGCCCACCAACATTGCGCTCGAGGTGCCGGTCAAGATGGTCTGGCAGTACGGCGGCAACTCCATCGTCAACCAGACCGGTGACAACAACAAGTCCGTGGAACTCCTGCAGGACGACTCGAAGTGCGAACTCATCGTCGTGTGCGACATCCAGTACACGGTGTCCGCCCGCTATGCCGACTACATCTTGCCGGGAACATCCGCCGCTGAGGAGTCGGACATCCATCCCGGGGAGAACTCGGGGCCGATGGGCTATGGCATCGTGTCCTCCCAGGCAATCGAACCGCTGTACGAGTGCAAGAGCATCTTCGACATCTGCACCGAGATGGCAGAGCGGCTTGGAACGGAGCCGGAGTTCACTGAGGGCAAGAGCCGGGAGGACTGGCTGCGCGAGACGATCGAGGCCACCCGCGCGAACGACCCAGACCTTCCCACCTACGATGAGTGGCGCGAGATGGGCATCTTCCGGAAGAACATCGGACCGTCGATCGCGATGAAGGAGTTCCGGGAGGATCCGGTGGCCAACCCGTTGGCCACGCCGTCCGGGAAGATCGAGATCTACTCCGACCGGTTGGCCGCCATGGCCAAGAAGTGGACGTTCGGGGTCTTCCGCCCCGAGCTTCCCGGTGACGTCCTGATGCCTCTGCCCGAACACGTCGACACGTGGGAAGGCGCAGTGGCGGCCCGAGAGTCCGGGGACTACCCACTTCAGGTGATCGGCCACCACTTCAAGGCCCGGACCCACTCCACGTACGGCAACGTGGACTGGCTCAAGGAAGCGCACCGCCAGCAGGCATGGATCAACGTCATGGACGCCAGGGACCGCGGGATCGGGAGTGGCGACGAGGTGTTCGTGTACAACGACCGCGGCACAGTCCGGCTCGAGGCCAAGGTCACCGAGCGGATTGCTCCCGGAGTCGTCTCGATCCCGCAGGGTGCGTGGTACAACCCGAGACCCTCCGGGGAGGTCGCGCCTCCCCCGAAAGCCAATCCAGACCACCCAGTGGATATCGCCGGGTCGGTCAACACGCTGACCTCCCATCACCCGTCCCCGCTGGCGAAGGGGAACGCGGTGCACACCACGATCGCCAACGTCACCAAGGCATGAAGGGGTGTGACTTCTGATGACCGAGACCATTCAGGTGTTGAATGAGGCGTCCGTCCAGGCGGGAGCTGACTACGGCTTCTATTTCAACCAGGTTCTGTGTACGGGCTGCAAGGCCTGCCAGATCGCCTGCAAGGACAAGCACGACCTGCCGGTGGGGGTGAACTGGCGCCGGGTCGTGGAGTACTCAGGTGGATCCTGGGCAGTGGACGGGAACACCTTCACGAACAATGTGTTCACCTACTACACATCCATCTCGTGCAACCACTGCGACGATCCGATCTGCGTGACCGTGTGCCCAACGACGGCGATGACCCGGCGCGAGGACGGCACGGTGTACGTGGACGAGGCCAAGTGCGTGGGTTGCCGGTACTGCGAGTGGGCCTGCCCCTACTCGGCTCCGCAGTTCAACGTGGAGACGGGGCACATGTCCAAGTGCGACCTCTGCTATGACTACCGGCAGCAGGGACAGGACCCGGCCTGCGTGGCCGCTTGCCCGTCCCGCGCCCTCGGCTGGGGACCGATCGAGGACCTCCGGGCCGAGTTCGGGGACGTGGCCGACATCGAGCCGTTGCCCGATCCCTCCATCACCCGCCCCAACCTCGTGATCAGCCCCCACCGGCATGCCCAGCCGACGGGGTCCGGCACCGGGTCCATCGCGAACCCGCAGGAGATCTGATGAACGTCCACGAACTCCCGATGATCCTCTTCACGGTCCTCTCGCAGATGAGCGTGGGCGCCTTCCTCGTCCTGGGCCTGGTCCAGATCCTGGGCCGGCGGAAGTACTCGGCCGCGACCATCGATCGGCTCGCCGATCCGGCACTGCTCGCCATTGGCCCAGCTCTGTTCCTCGGGTTGCTGGCGTCGATGTTCCACATGAACGACGTGCTGAACACCCTCAACGTGGTCCGGAACGTCGGTTCGTCCTGGCTGTCCCGCGAGATCGTGTTCGGGATCGCGTTCGCCGCCCTCGGGTTCCTCTTCGCGGCGATGCAGTGGCGGAAGCTCGGGTCCCCGGGCCTGCGACAGGCACTGGCGGCGCTGACAGCCGTGGCTGGGCTCGCCCTCGTGTGGTCCCAGGGGATGATCTACTACTCGCTGGTCACCGTGCCGGCGTGGAACACCTGGGTGACGGTTGTCCAGTTCTTCCTGACGACTCTCATGCTGGGGGCTCTCGCGGTGGGTGCCGCCTTCATGACCTGGATCATGTGGCGGTCCAAGCAGGGTGACAATCTTGTCGGAAGGGAGCGGGCCGAACTGGTCTCGCTCACCGAGGACAGCCTGAAGGCGGTCTCGGTGATCGCTATCGTGGCCGGGTCGCTGGTCCTGATCATCACCCCGATCCACCTCTCCAACCTCGCAGGCCTCGGTGCGGTCGGCGCGCAGAGCGCGGCGGCGTTCTCCGGCGCCTGGTTCGTCACCAGACTCGTCCTGCTTGCGTTCGGGACGGCGCTGCTCGCCCTGTTCATGTACTACTACGCCTCGAACGCGCAGCGACTCGGCCCGCGGCCGCTGGCGATCGTCGCGACCGCGGCGTTCCTGATCGTTCTCGGCAGTGAGCTGATCGGGCGGTCGATGTTCTATGACTCCATGACACGGATCGGGATGTGAACGGGTTGGACCCCTCCATGCCGGGTCGCCTCGACGCCCTCGCCGCGGCCTGGACGGCCCTGTCCAGGCTCCTGCTTGCGCCACCGTCGGACGACACCCTCGCACAGGTGAGGAATCCTGCCCTCCTCGACCAGTGGCCCCTGCGGGATGACAGCGGTGCCACCGATCGGGGGAGGGGACTGCTCCTCAAGTCGGCCTCGGCCGGCGAGGACGCGGACGCGGTGGGGCGTGACTTCGCCAGGCTCTTCGTCGGGCCGGATCGGTTGCAGGCCCCGCCGTGGGAGTCGGTGCACCGCTCCCGGGAACGGCTCCTGTTCGAGGCCGAGACGTTGCAGGTGCGTGAGTGGTACGCCAGGCACGGGCTCGAGGCGCCGCGGCTCAATCGAGAACCGGACGACCACATCGGGCTGGAACTCGAGTTCCTCGCCACCTTCGCCGAGCGGGCCATCACCGCGCTCGAGGAGGACAGGCCCGAGGACGCGGGCGAGCTCGTCTTGGCCCATCAGGGCTTCCTCGCGGAGCATGTCCTGCCATGGGCTCCCGCCCTCATGGAGCTGATCCGTGAGAACGCGGAGACATCCTTCCTCCAGGGAGTCGCGGAACTCGGGACGGGTGCACTCGCTGCCGCGGAGTTCCTTCTGCCGCGATGATCGAGTCCGCGGCACTCCAACCCATCCTGGCCTGGGTGCGGCGGGCCGAGCCGGAGGTCGTCGAACTCGTGTGCCCGGAGCACCCGGATCCCTCCCGCGGCAACCCCGCAGCCGATGTGATCCGGCTGCCAGGCTGCCTCGCCGACCTCGGGGCCCACGTGCCGCTCGAGCTGCTCGTCCTGGGCGCCGGGACGGTGGTCCTACGCCTCGACGGCTGCTCCCGTTCCTCCGATGCGCGATCGCGCCACGCCGCCGCCGCTGGCCTGACCGCTGCACTACGGGTCCGGGCGGTGGTGCTCGCCGGCGAGCGCACCGGTTCCCGGCGTCGCACGGTCCGCGACGCCCACCGCATGCCGATCGCGCGCCGCGCCCTGTTCCTGCTCCCGGCATCCGACCTGCCACCTTTTCCGCCCGAACACGCGACCGCCCACCAGCGACTGTCGGCTGCGGTCACCACCCTCGCCGCAGGTTCCACCGCCGTGCTCGGCGACGTCGACGGTCCGGGGCTCGCGCTCGCGGCCGAGGGCTGTACGGCAAGCGGGGTGTGCGTGCGGGCCTGTCCGGAGGACGCGTTGTCCCTCCGCCCGGGGGGAGGCAGCACCGAAATCCGGTTCGACCCGGGCCTGTGCTCAGGATGCGGCCTGTGCATCGAGACCTGTGACAGGAACGCGTTGTCCGCCGGCGGTCACGTCGCCTGGTCCGCGGTCCTGCACTCCTCGCCGATCGTTCTGGCGCGGATCACCACCACGCGGTGCCGCCGGTGCCGGGTCGAGTTCCACCCGGAGGACGACGGCGCGACCCTGTGCCCGGTCTGCGCCTTCCGCACCGCCCATCCGTTCGGGTCGGCGCCGCCGCGGGGGCCGGCCGGACACCTATAATGATTCCGTGTGGTTTGCCCTGTGGACTGTCCTGGTGGTGGGAGCGATCGTCGTGCCCGTGCTGCTGGGCGTGGGGCTGTGGCGTCGCGTGAAGGCGCTGGGACGCGAGGCCTCGGCCTTCACTGCCGCGCTCAGCCTCGACCACCTCGAGGTGGAATCCCCACGCATCCGCCCGACCCTCCTCGACGCCGGCACTGCAGCCCGGATGCGTGACGAACTGGGCGCCAACCGTGCGGTCCGGTCGGCGCGCCGGGCAAGGGAACTCGACAGCGCGGTGGGTCGCTGGAGCCGGCTGGGACTGCTATGAGCAAACTCAGGTAGGATGCAAGCTGACCCGAGTAGCCGAATGTGAGGTCTTCAATGGGCAGAATCTCAGCGTGGCAGATCATCATCCTGTTGATCTTCGTCCTTCTCATCTTCGGTTCAGCGAAGCTCCCGGAAATCGCCTCCTCGATCGGCAAGTCGCTGAAGGTGTTCAAGAAGGAGGTGACCGAACTCCGCGACGGCGTCGAAGACTCCTCGCCCGAGGAACCCGGACCCGACACGACCGCGGGCGGTCACACCGACACCAGCAGTTCCTCCAGCACGACGGAGGCCAATCCGGACGGTCCACCGCGGACCTGACCGTCCCCCGGACATGCCGAAGAAGAATCCCGAGGGGCAGATGCCCCTCTCCGAGCACCTTCGGGAGTTTCGGACCAGAACGCTCCTGTCGATCCTCGGGCTCATGGTCGGCGCGGTTGGCGGGTGGTTCCTCTTCGACCCGGTCTTCAACTCCCTCGCCGCCCCGGTCCTGGCGCTTGAGGAACTCGGGCAGAACGCGGTCCTGAACTTCAACACCGTCGCCTCCGCGTTCGACATGCGGATGCGGGTCTCCCTCTTCATCGGGGCGATCGTGGCATCGCCGTGGTGGCTCTACCAGATGTGGGCCTTCCTCGCCCCCGGCCTGAAACGCACCGAACGGAAGTACATCTTCGGCTTCACCGTCGTGACCATCCCGCTCTTCCTGCTCGGTGCCGCGCTCGGATGGCTGATGCTGCCTCACGCGGTGCGCGTCTTCATGTCCTTCACCCCGGATGCCGGAGCCAATTTCATCGACGCACGCACCTACCTCACCTTCAGCATGCGGGTGGTGCTGGCGTTCGGCTTCGCCTTCCTCTTCCCGGTGGTCATGGTCACCCTGAACATGCTGGGACTCGTCCGGGCGGGGACCTATGCCCGTGGCTGGCGGTGGGCCGTCGTGCTCCTCTTCACGCTCTCCGCGATTGCGAACCCGCTCCCGGACCCTTGGACCATGATCGCGCTCGGCCTGATCATGACGGCGCTCTTCTACGTGGCCGTCGGCATCTGCCTCCTGAACGACCGCCGGCGGGACCGGCGAAAAGCTCAACGCGACGCCGAACTGGGGATAGGTTGAGGATCGGCCTGGTGGTGAATCCCACCGCCGGCCGGGAGCGGGCCGCCCGCTTCCACAGTGGGGTGGCGCGGCAGCTCGCGAACCACGGCCACGCCGTGGTCGACCTCAGTGCGCACGACGCCGCCACCGCGCTGGCGAACGCTCGCAGCGAGGTCGGGGACCTGGAGGCGCTCGTCGTCGTGGGCGGCGACGGAGTCGTCCAGCTCGGCCTGAACGCCGTGGCCGGCACGGGCGTGCCCCTCGGGGTGATCCCGGTGGGGTCAGGGAACGACAACGCCACGGGCTTCGGAATGCCGCGCGATCCGCGGGCGGCACTCGATCTCATCGTCCACCAGCTCGAGCACCGTCCCTCCGGCCTGCCCACCGACGCGCTTCGGGTGACCTCCGCGCGTGGGACGTCCTGGGTCATGGCGACCCTGAGCTGCGGCATCGACGCCGTGGTGAACGCCAGGGCCAACCGGATGCGCCGGCCCCAGGGGTCGCTGCGCTATCCGGCGGCGCTCTTCTCCGTCCTGCCCCGCTACGTGAACCCCCGGTACGCCGTCGAGGCCGGTGACTGGTCGTGGGAGGGGCGGGCCGTCGTCGTCGCAGTGTCCAACATCGGCTGGTTCGGTGGCGGCATGAACGTCGCTCCGTCCGCCCTCCCGGACGACGGCGCCGCCGACGTCGTGATCGGCGGTGACATCGGCAGGCTCCGCCTGCTCGCCCTCTTCCCGCGCATCTACGGCGGCTCGCACGTCACCCACCCGAAGGTGGACGTCCGCCGTGCCCGGCGCGTCACGATCACCGCCGAGACGCCCCGTCAGGCCTTCGCCGACGGAGAGTTCGTCGCCGACCTCCCCGTGACGGTCGAGGTGGTGCAGTCAGCGCTGCGGGTCCTGCGGCAGGCGACGTGAGGGAGAACCTCAGCCCCGCACAGCGCTACGCCGCGGCCATGGAGCGCCAGCAGCGCCGGACGCCCGCGCTGGAAAGCTTCCGCACCACTCTGCCGTTCGAACTCGACCCCTTCCAGGAGGAGGCGTGCGCCGCGCTCGAGCGTGGCCAGGGGGTGCTCGTGGCCGCGCCGACCGGGGCGGGGAAGACGGTGGTGGGGCTGTTCGGCGTCCACCTCGCCCTCGCCCGCGGCCGTTCCATCATGTACACGACGCCGATCAAGGCGCTGTCGAACCAGAAGTACGCCGAGCTGCGTGCCCTGCACGGCGAGGAGAACGTCGGGCTTCTCACCGGGGACGTGTCCGTCAACCCGCGCGCCCCGGTCATCGTGATGACGACCGAGGTGCTCCGGAACATGCTCTACAACGACTCACGCTCCCTCGAGGACCTCGACTTCGTGGTGATGGACGAGGTCCACTACCTTGCCGACCGCTTCCGTGGCCCGGTGTGGGAGGAGGTGATCATCCACCTGCCCACCCGGGTGCAGGTGATCTCCCTGTCCGCCACGGTGTCCAACGCCGAGGAGTTCGGCCAGTGGCTCACCCTCGTGCGCGGCGACACCGCGGTGGTGGTCTGGGAGCACCGGCCCGTCCCGCTCTGGCAGCACCTCATGGTCGGAGGAAGGCTCCTCGACCTCTACAGCCCGAGCACGCGCGGTCCCCTGCGGCCCAATCCGGAACTCCTCGCCGCGGTGCGGCGCGCGACGCCCACCCGGGGCCGGCCTCACCGCTCCCGCGTCCACCGCCCCGGGTTGGTCGCGGAGCTGGACCGCTGCGCCCTGCTCCCGGCCATCTGCTTCATCTTCTCCCGGGCGGGGTGCGACGCCGCGGTGGACCAGGTCCTGGCCTCGCCGCTGCGCCTCACCTCGGATGCCGAGGCGGCTGAGATCCGCCGTGTCGTGGACCAGCGGTGCTCCGCCCTCCCTGCTGACGACCTCGGTGCGCTCGGCTGGATCCGGTGGGCCTCCGGTCTCGAGCGTGGGGTGGCCGCCCACCATGCCGGCCTCATCCCGCTCTTCAAGGAGGTGGTGGAGGAGCTGTTCGCCCTCGGCCTCCTCAAGGTCGTCTACGCCACCGAGACGCTCGCGCTGGGCATCAACATGCCCGCCCGCAGCGTGGTGCTCGAGCGGCTGGTGAAGTGGGATGGCAGCGCCCACGCCAAGCTGACGCCGGGGGAGTACACCCAGCTCACCGGCCGGGCCGGGCGTCGGGGCATCGACGTCGAGGGCCACGCGGTGGTGCTGTGGTCACCGGACCTCGACGTGGAGGCCGTGGCGGGCCTCGCGTCGAAGCGCACCTACCCGCTCCGGTCCGCCTTCCGGGCCACCTACAACATGTGCGTCAACCTCCTCGCGGTCATGCCCCGCACCCGGGCGCGCGAGGTGCTGCAGACCTCCTTCGCGCAGTTCCAGGCGGACCGCGGCGTCGTGGGACTGGCGCGGCAGGTGCGCCGGCTCGAGGACACCATCGCCGCCGAGCGCGGCACCTTCACCTGCGAGCACGGGGACATCGAGGAGTACCTGGGGCTCCGCGCCGCCGTCACGGCCGAGGAGCGCCGCCTCGCCGCGGAGCGGTCGCGGGAGGTGCGCCGCGAGGTGGCGGACCAGCTCGACGCTGTCCGTCCCTTCGACGTCATCGAGTTCCGCCGGGGCCGGCGGGCCCATCACGGCATCGTCCACCACGTCACCCCGACGGCCCGCCACGGGGTGGTGCTCGACGTCGTCACCGCGGACGCGAAGCTGCGCCGCCTCGATGCCGAGGCCCTCACCGGGGGGATCGCCATCCTCGGCAACCTCCGCGCGGGTTCCCGCCACAACGCCCGTACCCCCCGTGGGCGCGCCGACCTCGCCGCCCTGGTGCGGGAGTTCGCCGCGGGGCGGACACGGACGAAACCGTCCCGCCACGAGGACCGTCCCAACGATGTCCGCGAGCTGGACCGGCTGCGATCCCGGCTGCGCTCCCACCCCTGCCACACCTGCCCGGACGTCGAGGTGCACGCGCGAACCGCGCGCCGGTATCACCAGGCGCTCGCGGACCGGGACGTGCTGCTCGCGCGCATCGCCCAGCGGACCGGCACGATCGCGGCGGGCTTCGACCGCCTGTGCGGCTACCTGCAGGATCTCGGCTACATCGGACCCGGAGACGAGATCACACCGGCTGGGCAGGTGCTGCGCAGCATCTACTCCGAGCGGGACCTCTTGATGGCCGAGTGCCTCCGGGAAGGGGTGTGGTCCGGCCTGGGACCCGCCGAGCTGGCCGGCGCCGTCAGCGTGGTCGTGTACGAGACCCGCGGGGACGCACCGGGGAGGCTGGACGTCAGGGGTCGGGCGTTGCGCGCCGCGGTCCAGCGGTCCCAGCAGGCCTGGGCCCGGCTCGAGGCGGGGGAGCGGCGGCACGGGATCGAGCCGATGCCCCGAATCGACCCGGGCCTCGTGGGCCCGATCCAGCGGTGGGCGGCGGGGGAGCCGCTCGGTGCCGTGCTCGATGGCGACCTCACGCCCGGTGACTTCGTCCGCTGGGCCAAGCAGGTCCTCGACATCCTCGACCAGCTGGCGACGATCGAGGGTGCACCGGCCCGCCTGCGAGCCACCGCACGGCAGGCCCACGGCGCGATCAACCGTGGCATCGTGGCCATGTCGAGCGTGTGAGAACGGAAACGCGAGCAGGTACCGAAAGGCACTCGCGCCACGGGGTCGTTCACGCTACCGTTGGAATGTCTCGGCGTCGAGCCGGGGGCAGCCCGTACCTCCATTAGAAAACGCCCGGGCCGCTGTTGCGGCTGGGTCGGCCCGAAGGAGCGGCGGGCTGCTCGCATGTCCGGCTCACGTAGGCTGGACTCCATGCCGAGTCCCCCTCTGTCGCTCGCCGTTGCCGCGGCCATCGGCGGCGGGCTGGTCACCAACCTCGCCTTCCCGTACCACTCCTGGTGGTTGATGGCGCCGGTGGGGTACGCCCTCCTGGTGCTCGCGCTGCACCGGGCGAGCCCCCGCCGGGGATTGTCCCTCGGCCTCCTGTGGGGCCTGGCCTTCTTCCTGCCGCTCCTGTCGTGGTCGCTCGTCTCCGTCGGCCAGTGGGTCCCGTGGGTGGCGCTGTCGGTCCTCCAGGCGCTTTTCGCGGGCCTCTACGGTCTCCTTCACGCGTTCGTGCTGTCCCGGCGGGTCCCCGCGGGACGGGGAGCGGTGGTGGCGGGCCTGCTGTGGGTGTCCCTCGAACAGCTGCGGTCAGTGGCCCCGTTCGGAGGATTCCCCTGGGGTGTCCTCGGCTTCTCCCAGGTCGACGGACCCCTGCTGTACCTGGCGGCGTGGGGTGGAACGGCCATCGTGAGCCTCGTCGTCGTGCTCTCGGGATACGCGATCGCCGCCCTCGCGCTGACACCCGGGCTGCGGCCGCTGGCGGGAGCGGTGGTCATGGCGCTCGTCGTCGCCGGCAGCGGACTCCTCGTTCCCGCAGCGAGCGCCGAGTCCGGAGAGATCGCCGTGACGGCGGTCCAGGGGAACGTGCCGGTCCGGGGCGCGGAAGCGGCCGGGCAGGCGCGCCAGATCACCACGAACTACCGTGCACTGACCGAGGGCCTGGCCGCGGACGGCACCGTCACCGACGTCGTCGTCTGGCCGGAGTCGGCGGCCGACCTGGACCCGCGGTCCCATCCCGACGTGGCCGCGGACGTGACGGCGGCCCAGGAGGCGATCGGGGTGCCCCTGTTGTTCGGCACCCAGCGGTACACGGAGTCGCTGCGGTACAACGAGTACCTGGGCTGGCAGGACGGCGAGGAGTTCGCCGTGTACGCCAAGCAGCACCCAGTGCCGTTCGGGGAGTACATCCCGTACCGGGACTTCTTCCGGCGGCTGTCGTCCGCGGTCGACCTTGTGGGCGTGGACATGGCGGCCGGCGAGGAACCGGGCGTGATGGACGTCCCCATCGCGTCCCTCGGCAGGGACGTCACGTTCGGGGTGGGCATCTGCTTCGAGGTCGCCTACCGCGAACTGTTGCGCGAGTCCGTTTCCCTGGGTGCGGAACTGCTGGTCATCCCCACCAACAACGCGTCGTTCGGCTTCACCCAGGAGGCCACCCAGCAGCTCGCCCTGTCCCGATTCCGGGCCGTGGAGCACGGCCGGTCCACCATCCAGGTCTCGACCGTGGGGGTCAGCGCGATGTTCCTCGCCGACGGCACCGTGGTGGCCCGGTCCTCCGACGAGCTGTACACCGAGTGGGCGGCGACGGAGACGCTCCCGTTGCGCACCTCCACGACCGTCTCGGACATGCTGGGGGACTGGCCGAGAAACCTCGTCTGGGTGCTCGCCCTCGCGTGGGTGCTGGCGGCCGCGGCCGGAAGCAGGGGGAGGGAAAGATGAGGACTCTGGTCATCATCCCGACGTACAACGAGCGGGAGAACGTGGCGGACATCGTCCGGAGGGTCCGGGCCGAGGACGTGGACGTCCTCGTCGCCGATGACGCCAGCCCGGACGGCACCGGAGAGATCGCCGACGAACTCGCGGCGGCCGATCCGCGGGTGCACGTGCTGCACCGCGCAGGCAAGGAGGGCCTCGGGAAGGCGTACATCGACGCCTTTCAGTGGGGCCTGGCGTGCGGGTACACGCATCTGACGGAGATGGACGCGGACGGCTCCCACCGACCGGAGCAGCTCGGACAGTTGCTCGCGCGCGCGGACGCCCCCGACGCACCCGACCTCGTGATCGGATCGCGGTGGGTGCCCGGGGGAGAGGTCGTCAACTGGCCGTGGCACCGCGAGGTGCTCTCGCGGGGCGGCAACCTCTACGTGAAGCTGTGGCTCGGCCTTCCTGCGGCGGATGCGACCGCCGGCTTCCGGGTGTTCCGGCGAGAGATCCTGGAGCGGATTGACCTCACCGCCGTGGGATCCGCGGGTTACTACTTCCAGGTGGAGATGACCCGCCAGGTGGTTCAGGCAGGCGGAAGAGTCGTGGAGGTGCCGATCAGCTTCCTCGAACGCACCCGTGGTGAGTCAAAGATGAGCAAAGCAATCGTCAAGGAGGCGATGATGCGGACCACGGTCCTCGGCGCACGCCACCGCGGGGGACAGGTGCGTGATCTGGTTCAGCGCCTCCGTGCAGGCCGCTCCTAGGCGGAGCGCCGGGAGCGGAGCTGTCCGGAGCGCAGCAGCTCAAGGCGTTCCTGCAGCAATACCTCGAGTTCCTCGCGCGAGCGACGCTCGAGGAGCATGTCCCAGTGGGTACGCGGCCGCTTCACCGGCCTGGCGGGCTCGGGCTTGATGTGGTCGCGCAGGATCGCCTCCTCGCCGCACCGGCACTCCCAGACGGCCGGGATGTCCGCCTCGAGCGAGAACGGCAGTTCGATCACGTGCCCGTTGGGGCAGTCATAGCGGGCGAGCTGCCGTGGCGCAAACTCGACGTTCTCCTCGGACTCCATCGACTTGGAACCGATGCTCATGCCTCGGAGTGAACGGTCTGCCATGCGTGCTTCCCCTCGCTGTCTCGTGGACTCTGGTAGAAATGCGAATACGCCACTTGCGGAATTGTGTCTGATCGTGACAACGCGTGGGGACAGGGTTTTGTTCCCGGAGCGCCTCAGCGAGCCTGCCCGCGGCCGCGCCGGGAGGCGTTCTAGGCTGGTCGAGTGATCGATCTGCGCAGCGACACCGTCACCCGTCCGACCGCCGGGATGCGCGCCGCGATGGCGTCCGCCGAGGTCGGGGACGATGTCTACGGCGAGGACCCGAGCGTCCGCGCTCTCGAGGAGCGCACCGCGCGGCTGCTGGGCCATGAGGCGGGCCTCTTCTGCGCGAGCGGTTCGCTGTGCAACCTGCTGGGCGTTGCGCTCCTCGTGCCGCCCGGGGCGGAGTTGCTGTGCGATGCCCAGGCGCACGTCGCCCGCGCCGAGATGGGATCGCACGCCGCGCTCCACGGCGTCACCGTCCGCACGTGGCGGAGCGCGGCCGGCGTCGCGACGACCGCGGAGGTCGCCGGGATGCTCGAGCCGGATGCCGGCCCGTTCCTCGTCTCGACTGCGGCGGTCACGCTGGAGGACACCCACAACTTCGGTGGGGGCACGGTGCAGCCGCTGGGCCACCTCGAGGAGGTCTCCGCCCTGTGCCGGGATGCGGGGGTGGCGCTCCACCTCGACGGCGCCCGCCTCTGGAACGCCCACGTCGCCACCGGCACACCCCTGGAAGTTGTCGGACAGCTGTTCGACACCGCGACGGTGTGCTTCTCGAAGGGCCTCGGGGCGCCGGTCGGGTCCGTGCTGGTGGCGAGCGCCGAACGGATCGCCCGTGCCAGGGTGCTGCGCAAGCGGCTCGGCGGTGGCTGGCGCCAGGCCGGGATCCTGGCGGCCGCGGCCCAGTACGCGCTCGACCGCAACGTCTCGCGCCTCGCCGAGGACCACGCGGCGGCCCGGGCGTTCGCCGACGCGGTGGCCGAGCGGGCGCCCGCGGCGATCGGGGTCGTCCCCACGAACATCGTCGTCATCGACACCGGGGCGCGGCCGGCGCGGGACGTCGCGGCCGCGGCCGCCGCCCGCGGGGTCGCCGTGTCCGCGCTGGGCGCCCATGTGCTGCGCGCGGTCACCCACCTCGATGTCACCGCAGAGGAGTGCCGTCGCGCGGGCGACGTCGTCGGTGACCTCTTGGACGCACCTGTCGTGGGCCGATAATGAACATTATGACATTTTTTGTCAGGCGGTCGCGGAACAGCCCTCCCCTCCCAGGGCCGGCAGTGGCGCCACGTGGGTTCCCACCCCGCGCAACACCGGGCGGTCCACTCCCGCCTCCCGCTGGAGGTCTCGCAGCACGCCGCCCCAGAGATGGTCGTCGAGGGTCACGTGCCGGGGCCCCGGTCTGCTGAACATCAGGAACGGTGGAGCGCCGTCCACTTCGGGCAGGTGCCGCAGGAAGGTTCGAAGCCCGTCGACGTCCACCGCCGAGGGCCGTGGTGGCATCTCCTCGATTCCCGCGATCACGGGTTTCCGGACCCCGGCATCATCCAGATAGCCGATCCAGAGGGTTCGGGTGTCTCTCCCCTGCTCTTCGAGGATGATCTGCCAGTACCGGCAGAGGGAGTCGGTGTCGCGGATGGCGGGGTACTTCTGCTCGTTGTCCATTCCCTGAGTCTCCCGGAACAGCTTCGCTCCGGTCACCATCCATCCACACGCTGTGGAAAACCCCGCGGGGTTCGCCATGCGGTTGTGGGATTCACCATGCGGCCCCCCGGCATGTCCCGCGCCCCCGCCAATTAGGCTCAGTCCCATGCATCTCGGAGTTGACTTCGGCACCACGCGGACGATCGTCGCCTGGGTCGATCGTGGGAACTACCCCGTCGTCAGCTTCCTCGACCCCGACGGTGACGCCCACGAGTACTACCCGTCCGTCGTCGCGCTCCGGGGCGACGACCTGGTGTTCGGCTTCGAGGCCCTCGCCGCCTCCGCCGACGGTTCCCCGTTGCTGAAATCCTTCAAGCGGGTCCTCGCCACCGCGGACGTCACCCCGGTCACGCCGCTCGTCGTCGGTGGCCGCGAGTTCCCGGTCCTGGACGTCCTCACCGGCTTCATGGCTGCCCTCCTGCGGGCACTCGCGACGAGTTCGAGCGTGTCGGCGGGATTCGAGGCGGGTCCCACCATGGTGGCGGTGCCGGCCCACGCGCACGGTCCGCAGCGCTTTCTCACGCTGGAGGCGTTCCGGCGTTCCGGCTTCCCCGTGGCCGGCATGGTCAACGAGCCCTCCGCGGCGGGGTTCGAGTACTCCCACCGGCAGGGCCGGACGCTGAACTCCCGCCGCACCCGCGTGATCGTGTACGACCTGGGCGGCGGGACGTTCGACGCCTCCCTCGTCAACGTGGACGGGACGAGCCACGACGTGCTGGACTCCATCGGCGCCAACAACCTCGGCGGCGACGACTTCGACGAGGTCCTCGCCGAGTGCGCCCTGGCCGAGGCCGGGACCACGCGTGAGGAGATCGGGGCGCGCGCGTTCGCCACGCTGCTGGAAGAGTGCCGGGAGGCCAAGGAGCACCTCGCGCCCCAGACCCGGCGGATCGCCCTGGAGGTCGCCGGCACCCCCGCGACCGTCCTGGTCGCCGACTTCTACGCGGACGCCGCCCCCCTCGTCGAGACCTCCATCGACGTCATGGTCCCGCTCGTGGCGGGCCTCGGGGAGGGCGAGTTCGGCGACGTCGCCGGGATCTACCTCGTGGGCGGAGCGAGCGGTCTCCCCCTCGTGCCCCGGGCGCTGCGGGAGCGGTTCGGCCGCCGGGTGCACCGCTCCCCCTACCCCGCCGCCTCCACCGCCATCGGGCTCGCCATCGCTGCCGACGACGCCGCGGCCTTCTCACTCACCGACCGGTTGTCGCGCGGGTTCGGGGTCTTCCGGGAGCGGGCGGGCGGCACGACGGTGAGCTTCGACGCCCTCCTCGGCCGCGAGGAGAAGGTGTCGGCGCGCACCGACGTCGTCGTCACTCGTCGCTACCGGGCCGCGCACAACGTCGGCTGGTTCCGTTTCGTCGAGTACAGCGCGGTCGACGACGCCGGCGAGCCGCACGGCGACATCGTGCCCTTCGCGGAGGTGGTGTTCCCCTTCGATCCCGCGCTGCAGGACGGCAGGGACCTCCACGACGTTCCCGTGGAGCGCCGCGAGGACGGGCCGCTCGTCGAGGAGACCTACACGATCGACCCGCACGGCATCGTCTCGGTGCGGATCACGGACCTCGCCACCGGGTACACCCGCACGGAGGCCCTGCGGGCGGGCGATGAGGCATGACCGACGCCACCAAGGACGCCGCCCACTGGGACGCCCGGTACCGTTCGGCCCAGCAGGAGGAATCCACCGTGTGGTCGGTGGAACCGAACAGGTTCGTGGTCGAGGAGCTCGCGGTCCTGCCGCCGGGCAGGGGTGTCGACCTCGGCGCCGGTGAGGGACGAAACGCCCTCTGGCTCGCCGCCCGGGGCTGGGAGATGACCGCCGTCGACTTCTCCGCCGTCGCGGCCGAGGAGGGCGTTCGCCGTGCCGCCGCGAAGGGGCTCGACATCACCTGGGTGGTGGCGGACGTGACCACGTGGGAACCCGCGGAGCCCGTGGACCTCGTGCTCCTCGCCTACCTCCACCTGCCGTCGGTGGAGATCGCGGCGATCACCGCGCGGGTGGGCGGCTGGCTACGGGACGGGGGCACGCTCGTCGTCGTCGGCCACGACCTCGACAACCTGGGATCGGGGGCCGGCGGCCCGCGTGACCCGGACCACCTCTACCACGGGGCGATGCGGTTCCCGGGGCTTCGCGTGGAGATCAACGAGCGCGTCGAGCGGGAGGGCGTGGGCGGCGCGACCGCCCTCGACCGGCTGATCCGCGCCGTGAAGATCACCAACAGGTGAAGCCGCCGTCGACCACGAGGTCCGCGCCGGTGCAGAACGACGCCGCCTCCGACAGCAGGAACACCACGGGACCGGCGATCTCCATGGGATCGGCGAGCCTCCCCATCGGGGTCTCCTCCGCGAACCGCTCCACCTCGTCGGCGACCTCGGGGCGTGTGTTCATGGGCGTGAGGGTGTAGCCGGGGCTCACGCAGTTCACCCGGATGCCGTGGGAGGCCCACTCCGTGGCCAGTGACCGCGTCAGGTGGGACACCGCTGCCTTGGAGGAGTTGTAGACGGCCTGCCTCAGCCCACGGTTGGCGATGTGGCCCGAGATCGACCCGATCGTGACGATGGCGCCGGAACCGCGCGGGATCATGACGCGCGCCTCCGCCTGCGCGGAGAGGAAGACACCTGTCACATTGGTGGCGTACACCCGCTCCCAGTCCTCGCGTGGCAGGTCGAGGGCCGCTCCCCCGGCGCCGATGCCGGCGTTGTTCACCGCATAGGCGAGCGGTCCCAGTTCCGACTCCGCGCGCGCGACCGCCGCCGCGAGCGAGCCGGCGTCGGTGACGTCGGCCGTCAGGGCCAGTCCGTGGCCCCCGACCGCCGCGATGGCGGACAGGGTCTCCTCGGGGTCCAGGGTGCCCCGGGACACGCACGCCACCGGGGCACCCGCGGCGGCGACGGCCACCGCGATCGCCTGGCCGATTCCGCTGGAGGCCCCCGTCACCAGCGCGGCGCCGCGGGGCAGCGAGAACTCGGGGGGATCCGTGAGGGACATGGGTGACCTCCTACGGCTGCGTGAACTCCAGGACCGCGGCGATGGTGCAGGCGAGGGTGCGCACGTCGGGTCGCGGCGTGGCGTCGACATCGTGGTCGGGGACCGTGCGCAGCCGGCGGAACTCCCCCCGCTGGCCCGCCTGCCGCAGGTCCTGAAGGAGCCGCGGCGGCACCTCGTCCCGTTCCCCGACGTGCGTCACCTGCAGGGGCACCTCCCGGGTGACCTCGCACCACGCCGTGAGAGTCGCGGTCGCAGGGCCCTGCCAGATCACCCGGAGACCTTGGAGGGGCTGTCCCGCCATGTACCACCGGTACAGGTGGGCGAGCACATCGAGCGGGCCTCCCCCGGACCGCTGGACGGTGAGTACGGGGATCTTGTCCTGCTCGTAGAGCGC
>JBNJCY010000013.1:0-21086 GCA_051744325.1 Actinomycetota bacterium | reverse complement strand
CCGTCGAGCTCGGTGGCCAGGCGGGCGAGGATCGCCTCCCCTGCCTCGTCG
This sequence comes from Actinomycetota bacterium, assembly GCA_051744325.1. Lineage (GTDB taxonomy): Bacteria > Actinomycetota > Actinomycetes > Actinomycetales > Actinomycetaceae > UBA1383. Next base: position 21,035 of record JBNJCY010000013.1, on the reverse strand, counting down.
AGGGTGCCGGCGGACCGGCGCCGCCTCAGGAGCAGGACGGGCATCGTGTCGACGCCCTCCTTGAGGTCCGTGCCCGGAGTCTTGCCGCTGGTGGCGGAGTCAGCGGAAAGGTCGATGACGTCGTCAGCGAGCTGGAAGGCGACCCCAACCTTCTCGCCGTAGGCCTCCATGACGGCGACGGCGACGGCCGGCGCGCCGGAGAACAGCGCACCGTAGCGGGCCGAGGTGGCGATGAGGGAACCTGTCTTGTCCGCGAGCACGCCGAGGTAGTGCCCGACCGCGTCCTCCCCGTCCTGCGGCCCCAGCGCCTCGTGCAGCTGGCCGAGGCAGAGCCGCTCGAACGTTTCGGCGTGGATGAGGACCGCCTGGGGTCCAAGGGAGGCCACGAGCTGTGAGGCGCGCGCGAACAGCAGATCGCCCGTGAGGATGGCCACATTGTTCCCCCACAGCGCCTGGGCGGCCGGGGCGCCCCGTCGGAGCGTCGCCGAGTCCATGACGTCATCGTGGTAGAGGGACGCGAGGTGGGTCACCTCCACCGCCACTGCCGCACGGCGGACCTCGTCGTTCGCGCCCTCGCCGAGTTGCGACGCGAGCAGGGTGAGCAGGGGCCGCAGTCGCTTCCCGCCCGCCCTGGCCAGGTGGGTGGTGGCATCGTCGACGAGTCGCTCGGCGTGCGAGGTCGCTGCGGCGAGTTCGAGTTCGACCTCGGTCATCTCGGGACCGAGGCGCTCCATGAGGGCGGTGTAGGGGTTCAAGGATCTCTCAGGGGAGGTAGGTCGCCGCTCCGGCGAGGACGTCGAGGACGGGACCGGGAACGACACCGAGTACCACGGTACCGATCACGCCCAGCGCGATCGCCACCGTGGACATGCCGTCGGAGTCCACGGTGATCGTGGCCTCTCCCTCGGGCTCGGTGAAGTACATGAGGACGATCAGTCGCACGTAGAAGAACGCCGTCGCTGCCGAGGCGAGGACGGCGAGGACCACGAGCGGGCCGAGGCCACCCTGGATCGCGGCCGTGAACACGGTGAACTTCCCCATGAAGCCGGCGGTCAGCGGGATGCCGGCGAAGGACAGCAGGAACACGAGCATCGACGCCGCCAGCCACGGGTTGCGCTTCCCGAGACCCGCCCACTGGGGCAGCTCGTTCGCCTCCGCGGTGACATGGCCCTCCGGGTCCCGCTCCCGCACGAGGGACACGACTGCGAAGGCACCCACCGTTGCCAGCCCGTAGGCCAGCAGGTAGAACAGCACCGCCGAGATGCCGTTCTGCTGGAGTGCCACCACGCCGAGGAGGACGAAGCCCGCATGCGCGACGGAGGAGTAGGCGAGCATGCGCTTGACGTTCCCCTGGACGATGCCCAGCACGGTACCGACCACCATGGTCAGCGCGATGACGGCCCACAGCACTGGCGCCAGGTCCCACGCAAGGTCTGGCAGGACGACGTACATGAATCGCAGCAGCGCCGCGAAAGCGGCGAGCTTGGTGGCCGCGGCCATGAAGCCGGTCACCGGCGTCGGCGCGCCCTGGTAGACGTCGGGCGTCCAGGCGTGGAACGGGGCGGCTCCGACCTTGAAGAGGAGCCCGACCAGCACCATCGTCGCCCCGGCGAGCAACAGGGTGTCCATGCCGGACACACCGCCGACCGCATCCGCGATGTCCGCGAACCGGAGCGACCCGGCGTACCCGTACAGCAGCGCCGACCCGAACAGGAGGATCGCGGAGGAGAGTGAGCCCAGGAGGAAGTACTTGAGCGAGGCCTCCTGGCTGAGGAGCCGGCGCCGGCGGGCCAGGCCCGACAGCACGTACAGCGGCAGGGACAGCACCTCGAGGGCGACGAACAGGGTCAGCAGGTCCCCCGCCGTCGTGAACACCATCATGCCGAGGATGGAGAACATCGTGAGGGGAAAGACCTCGCCCTGGGCGAGGCCCGCCCGGGTGGCGCGCTCCTCGTCCTCACTGCCGGGCCGCGTGGCACCGGACGCGGCGAAGGCGCCCTCACCGGTCTCGGTGCGGTCCGCGATGACCAGCATCGCGACGAGGGAGATGACGAGCAGGATCGCCTGGGCGGCGAGGGCCGGGCCGTCCTCGACGACGCTGCCGGCGACGACCTCGCGCGGGCCATCGGCCTGCACGACTGTCCAGCGCCACACGACGGCGACGAGCGCCGCCGCGAGCGCGATGAGGACGAGCGGCACCTGGACGCCCCGACGGGCGGAGCGCGGGAGGAACGCCTCCAGCAGGACACCCAGGACGGCTGCCCCGAAGACGACCAGGATCGGCGTGAGCGCGGCCCAGTCGATGGCCGGTGCTGTGAACTGCGTCATTTCGCGCTCCCCTCGATCGCCAGTGCTGTGGTGGTGTCAATCGTCTGCACGAGCGGCGCAATCGAATCCGCGATCGGCGAGAGCAGGTCCAGGACGGGACCGGGGAAGAAGCCGAGGGCCAGCATCGCGACGACGAGCGGAGCCATGGCCCACTTCTCACGTCCCACGAGGTCCGGGGCTCCGACGATGCCCTCCTCCTTCGGCCCGGTGAACATCCGCTGGTAGGGAAGGAGGACGTACAGGGCCGCGATGATCACACCGAGCACCGCGAAGGACGCTGCCACCCAGTTGGCCTCAAATGTGCCCACGAGGACGAGGTACTCCGGGACGAAGCCGGACAGTCCCGGCAGCGCGATCGAGGCGAGTCCCGCCGTGAGGAACAGCCCGGCGAGGACCGGGGTGACCCGCTGCATGCCGCGGTAGTCCGGGATCCACTGGGACTGCCCGCGCTTGTCGAGGTAGCCCAGGGTGAGGAACATGGCGGCGGTCGAGATGCCGTGGGCCACCATGTAGATCATCGCGCCGGTCATCGCGGTGGCCGAGCCGACGAAGATGCCCAGCACGATGAAGCCGAAGTGGGAGACCGATGTCATCGCGGTCAGCCGCATGAAGTCGCGCTGGGCGAGGGCGACGAGCCCGCCCCAGATGATCGAGACGACCGCGAGGACGATCACGACAGGTGCCGCCCAGGCGGAGGCCTGCGGGAACAGCGGGAGCAGGATCGCGATCATGCCGAAAGTGCCGACCTTGTCCAGCACCCCCACGAGGAGGGTGGACGTCCCCGAGTCCGCCTGCTGCGCGGTGTCCGGCAGCCAGGTGTGGACCGGGACCATCGGTGCCTTGATGGCGAAGGCGATGAAGAAGGAGACGAACAGCAGTTGCTCGGCCGACTCGGAGGCGGTGAGGTTCCCTGCGAGGCTGTCGATGAGGTAGGCCTGCTCCCCGCCCGGTCCGTACCCGTGCAGGGCGACGACCCCGACGAGCATGATGAGTCCGCCCGCCAGCGAGTAGAGCAGGAACTTCAGGGCCGCCCTGCGCCGGTCAGGGCCACCGTAGCGCCCGACCAGGAAGTACACCGGGAAGAGCATCGCCTCGAAGAGGACGTAGAAGAGGAAGACGTCGCGGGCGGCGAAGACGGCGACCACCGTGGAGGTCAGCAACAGGACCATGACGACCCAGCCCCAGTCGGGGCCGCCCTCGCCGGGGTGACGGGCGACCATCACGATCGGGACCAGTGCGACCGCGAGCAGCACCATCGTCAGCCCGAGACCATTGACGCCGAGGGCCCAGGATGCGCCGATGGCCGGGATCCAGGAGGCCTGTTCGGTGAGTTGGACGCTCGCGGCGTGCGTCACGTCGAAGAGGGTCACAGCGACGATCGCCAGGACAACCTCCACGAGGGAGACGGCGACGCCGTAGGTGCGGGCGGCACCGTGCAGGGGCTTCACGAGCCACAGCAGGAGCGCCGCCACCAGCGGCCAGGCCACCAATATCGTCAGGATGGGGATTTCAGCATTCATGTGAGCATCAGTTCCTAAACCGGGTCCCTACATCCGAGACGCGAGCATGGCGAGTACGGCGACCACGGCCCCACCGACGATGTAGCCCGCGTAGGAGCGTACGAAGCCGTTCTGGAGACGGGAGAATGCCCTGCCGATCGAGGCGAGGCCGAACGCCGAACCCTCGACCGTCCCGTCCACGACGTACTCGTCGGCGACGTAGAGGCCCTGGGTGAGGGTCTGCCCGGGGCGCATGAACAGGGCCTCGTTGACCTGGTCCTGGTAGAGGTCGTTGCGGGCCGCACGGGTGAGCGCGCTGGCGTGCTGGGCCGTCATCGGCATGGGCCGCGCGAGGTACATCCGCCACGCGATCGCCACCCCGACCAGCACGATGGCGATCGTGGCGCCCATGATGAGGGGAACCGGCAGCACGGGTTCGTGGTGCTCGGCAGCGCCGGTGACCGGCTCGAGCCACGTCACGAAGGAGTCCGACCAGGCGAGCAGCCCGCCGATTGCGACAGAGCCGACCGCGAGGACGATCATCGGGAAGGTCATGAGGAAAGGCGCCTCATGCGGTTGCTGCTCGGGGCCGTCCGGCGGGGCGATCCACCGCTTCTCCCCGTGGAAGATGGCGAAGAACAGCCGCGACATGTAGAACGCGGTGATCCCGGCGCCAACGAGCGCGACAGTGCCGAAAACCCATGGCTCCCAGCCCTCGCCCACAAAGGCGGCCTCGATGATCTTGTCCTTGGACCAGAACCCGGAGAAGGGCGGGATGCCGAGGATCGCCAGCCAGCCCATCATGAAGGTGAGCCACGTGACCTTCATGTATTTCGAAAGGGCGCCGAAGCGGCGGATGTCCACCTGCTCGTCCATCCCGTGCATGACGGAACCGGCCCCGAGGAACATCCCGGCCTTGAAGAAGCCATGGGCGATCAGGTGGAAGATCGCGAACGCGTAACCGATCGGGCCGAGGCCGGCTGCCAGCATCATGTAGCCGATCTGGGACATGGTCGAGGCAGCGAGCACCTTCTTCATGTCGTCCTTCGCGGACCCGACGACTGCTCCGTAGAGCAGTGTGACCGCGCCGACGATCGCCACGGCGAGCCGGGCATCGGGCGCCTGCTCGTAGACCGGCCCGGCCCGCACCACGAGGTAGACGCCGGCGGTGACCATCGTCGCTGCGTGGATGAGAGCGGAAACCGGGGTGGGACCGGCCATCGCGTCCCCGAGCCAGGCCTGCAGCGGGAACTGCGCCGACTTGCCGGTGGCGGCGAGGAGGAGCAGCAGCCCTATGGCGGTGGCCCAGCCGGTGGAGAACTCGGCGCCGAGCACGTCGCCGAAGGAGACGGAACCGATGGAGGCGAACATCGCACCCATGGCCAGGAGGAGGCCGGCGTCACCGATGCGATTCATCACGAACGCCTTCTTCGCCGCCGTGGCGTAGACCGGGTTGTGGTTCCAGAAGCCGATCAGGAGGTAGGAGGCGAGGCCGACTCCCTCCCAGCCGACGAACAGCAGGGCGAAGGAGTCCGCGAGGACCAGCAGGAGCATCGCCGCCACGAACAGGTTCATGTAGGCGAAGAAGCGGCGGCGGTCGGTGTCGTGCTCCATGTAGGCCACCGAGTACACGTGGATGAGCGTCCCGACGAAGGTGACGAGCAGGACGAACGACATCGAGAGGGTGTCGACCCGGGTCGCGAAGTCGATTCCGAGGTCACCGGTCGAGATCCACGTGTACAGGCTGTGCGTCATCACCCGCTCGTCGGCGGGGAGCGCCAGCTCCTGGACCGTGATCACCACGGCGAGGACGAAGGACGCGGTCGAGGCCGCGACTCCCAGCCAGTGGCCCCACCGGTCGGCGCGGCGCCCGACGAGGAGCAGGACCCCTGCGGAGAGGAGGGGGATGGCGACCAGCAGCCACGCGGCGGAGGCGGCTCCCGTCGAAGGCACCGCACTCACCACCTCGGCCGGGACGGCCTGGACAACGGAAAGCATTTCGATCCCCTCAGTCAGTTCTTCAGCAGGGAGACGTCGTCGAGCGACGCGGACCTGCGGGATCTAAAGATGGACACGATGATCGCCAGTCCGACGACCACCTCCGCGGCGGCCACGACCATGACGAAGAACGCCATGACCTGGCCGTCCAGGTTGCCGTGCATGCGGGAGAATGTGACGAGGGAGAGGTTGGTGGCGTTGAGCATCAGCTCGACCCCCATGAACGCGATGATCGCGTTGCGCCGGACGAGCACGGTGGTCCCTCCGATCGTGAACAGGATGGCGGACAGCACCAGGTAGTTGGTGAGGCTCACTGCTCGTCCTCCTCCGTGAGTCGGGGCGCGGGCTCGCCGGGCATGCCGGGCAGACCGGACTGGCCCGTGGGACGGTCGCGCACCTCGACGACATTCGGGGCGACCGTGCTGATCTCCATCTGCTGGCCGCGAACGCGCAGGACGCGCGGGACGGAGGCGATGACCGGCTCACCGCCGGCGGACAGCGCGGGGATGTCCGCTCCGTTGTGGGTGGCGTACACGCCCGACGCCGGGAGCTGGGCGATGCGGGCGCCCCGGGTGGCCCACGCCTCCATCTTGGCGTCGGCGATCGTTCGTTGCGTGACCTTGGGCCCGAGCCGCTCGACGTGGGTCAGCGTGATGGCGGAGACCGCGGCGATGATGAGGAGTGCGCCGGTCAGCTGCATCGCGAAGTGGTACTGCGCGAACAGCAGCCGGGCGACCCCCACCGGGTTGGAGTCCGCGTTCAGCGCCTCGAGGCCTGCGGGGGCAGGCGTGTTCGCCCAGATCACGACCCCGGCCAGCCCCAGCACCAGTCCGAGCGCGAACAGGCCCGCCAACAGGCGCTGGCCCTTGATCGTCTCGATGAGCGACTCGGAGGCGTCGACCCCGATGAGCATGAGGACGAAGAGGAAGAGCATCATGATCGCGCCCGTGTAGACGACGACCTGCACGACGCCGAGGAAGACCGCCTCCTGCGCGACGTACAGGACGGCGAGGCCTATCATCACTAAGATGATGCTGACCGCGGCGTAGACGGCCCGCTTCGCGAACACCAGCGAGAGCGCTCCGAGGACCATGAGCGGCGCGACGATCCAGAAGAGGACGGTCTCACCCGTGGAGACGGTGCCGTCCGCGGTGAGGGCGGTGGGAAGGATGAGCAGGGCGTTCACTTCGCGACCTCCGCCGCCGTCGGGAGGGTGGGATCCTCAGGGCGGTGCTCCTGCACCCAGTCGACCTGGGACCGGGTCGGGCCGGTGACGGCCCCGCGGTAGTAGTCGCCGTCGGAGAGGCCCTCGACCATCGGGTGCGGTGCGGCGAGCATGCCGTCCTCCAGGGGAGCGAGCAGGTCCTGCTTCTCGTAGATGAGGCCCTCACGGGTCGGGCCCTGCATCTCGTACTCGTTCGTCATGGTCAGGGCGCGCGTGGGGCAGGCCTCGATGCAGAGTCCGCAGAAGATGCAGCGCAGGTAGTTGATCTGGTAGACCCGCCCGTACCGCTCCCCCGGCGCGTACTGCGCCTCGGGGGTGTTGCTGGCGGACTCCACCAGGATCGCGTCCGCCGGGCACGCCCAGGCGCACAGTTCGCAGCCGATGCACTTCTCCAGGCCGTCCGCGTACCGGTTGAGCTGATGCCGGCCGTGGTAGCGCGGCTGGGTCGGGTACCTCTCGAACGGGTACTGCTCGGTCACCGGCTTGCGGAACAAGGAGGAGAAGGTCACGCCGTACCCCGCCACGGGGGCGAAGAACTGCCCGATCGGGCCCTTCTCACGTGGACCGAAGGACTGGCCCCTCGGCGTGGAGAGCTCGCCCTTGCGGGGCTTGTCCACGGACTTGTCACTCATCGGTTGCCTCCTGAGCGTTCATGGCCATGGCGGCCTCCCGGCGCCGGCGACGCGGCGACGGGGGCAGCTCCTGGCCCGGCATGGGCGGGACCGGGAAGCCCCCGGCGAAGGCGTCGAACTCGGCCGGCTCGGTGGTGGGAGCTGGGGGCTCCTTCTTCGCCGGCCACAGCAGCAGGATCGCCATGATGGCGATGAACACCCCGGAGATCCACAGCAGCATCGTGGTGAGGTCCACCGCGGCGAACTGGCGGATGCCCTGGACGGCGGCCACCATGACCACCCAGGCCAGGGCGACCGGTATGAGGACCTTCCAACCGAGATGCATGAACTGGTCGTACCGGAACCGCATCAGCGTGCCACGCGTCCAGATCATGAGGAACATGACGAGCCATATCTTGGCGATGAACCACAGCATGGGCCACCAGCCCTCGTTGAACATGCCGTCGCCGATGGCGGAGATCGGCCACGGTGCGCGCCAACCGCCGAGGAACAGCGTCACGGCCACCCCCGAGACGTTGAACATGTTGATGTACTCGGCGAGGAAGTACCACGCGAACTTCATCGAGGAGTACTCCACCATGTGGCCGGCGACCAGCTCGCCCTCGGCCTCAGGGAGGTCGAAGGGCAGCCGGTTGACCTCGCCGACCATCGAGATGATGAAGATGACGAAGGCCGGGAAGAGCGAGATGAACCACCACAGCTGGGTCTGCGCATCGACGATCCGCGAGGTGGACATCGACCCGGAGACGATGAATACCGAGACGAAGGCCAGTCCCATCGACAGCTCGTACGAGATCAACTGGGCGGAGGAGCGCACCGAGCCGAGCAGCGGGTAGGTGGAGTTGGACGCCCAGCCGCCGAGGACGATGCCGTAGACTCCGAACGACGTTATCGCGAGGATGTACAGGACCGCGACCGACATGTCGGTCAGCTGCAGCGGGGTGTTGATCCCGAACATGGAGACGTTCGGGCCGAACGGCAGCACCGCGTACACCAGGAACGAGGTGAAGGCGGCGATCATCGGCGCGAGCACGTAGATGAGCTTGTCCGCGCCCTTCAGCCAGAAGTCCTCCTTCAGGACCAGCTTCAGCGCATCCCCGATCGACTGGTAGAGGCCGAACGGGCCGTGGACGTTGGGGCCGAGGCGGGTCTGCATCCGGCCCAGCACGCGGCGCTCGACCCACAGGGCCATGAGCACGCTCACGAGCAGGAACACGAGGATGAAGACGGCCTTGATGAGCCAGATCCACCAGGTGTCCTCGGAGAAGTCAGCCACCGGGTTGGCAAGCAGTGGCATCACGGCGCCACCTCCTTGGTCAGGGAGACGATGTCCCCGGCGCCCGCCCCGAGCTGGTCGTACACGGAGCAACCGGGCGAGTTCTGCGGGAGCCACGCCACGTGGTGCGGCATGGCCGTGGGCAGCACGGGAAGGGTGACAGAGCCCGCAGGGCCACTCACGGTGACGCGATCGCCGGCGTTCGCACCGAGTTGCGCGGCGAACTCGGCGCTCACCCGTACGACCGCGCGGTGGGCTGTGCCGGCCAGGTGGGGCTCGCCGTCCTGGCCGCGTGCGGAATCGAGCATCAGGCGGAAGGTGGCCAGGACCGCATCCGAGCCGCCGACCTCCGGGACCTGGCGCGCGGCGAACTCGGGGAACCCGGGCCGCTCGCCCTCCCAGCGGTCGAACTCGCGGAGCTGGTCGACAGCGTCCGCGAGCTTCGCGAGGCCGAGGTCGGTGCCGAGCTCGCGTGCCAGATCGTGCAGCACACGCCGGTCGCTCTGGTTCGTGGATGTCCGCACCTGCGGGAAGGGACGCAACCGGCCCTCCCAGTTCAGATACGTGCCGGGTTTCTCCACCGGCGGGGCCACCGGGAGCACGACATCGGCGTGGTCGGTCACCTCCGAACGGCGCACCTCGAGCTGCACCACGAATGCCCTGTCCAGCGCGGCGCGGGCGAGTCGCGGTTCCGGCAGGTCCCGGATCTCCACTCCCCCGACGACGGCGCCGGCCAGGTCGCCGGCGGCCAAGGCCTGGAGGATGGCCGTCAGATCGCGCCCCTCCCCCGTCGGAACGTTCACCCCGCCCCACACGGCGCCGGCGTCGACCCGGGCGGCGGCGTCGGACACGGGGCGCCCTCCGGGCAGCAGGCCGGGCAGAAGGCCCGCATCGACGGCAGCACGCTCGCCGGCCCGCCGGGGGACCCACGCGAGGCGCGCGCCCGTGCGTTCCGCGAGCGCCACGGCCGCGGTGAGCGTTCCCTGCGTCGCGGCAGCACGCTCCCCCACGATGATCAGGGCACCCGGCTCCCCCAGCGCCTCGGCGACGTCGGCGAACTCGCCGCCGGCGCTGATGGCGTCCAGGACCTCGGGCTGGGTCCCCGGAGCGGCGGTGAGGACCCTCGCCCCCAGCTTCGCCGCCCCCCGGGTCTCGAACGGCGCCACGGTGGCGACCTTGGCGCGGCCGGCCACCACGCCCTTGCGCAGCCGCAGGAAGACGTTGCCGACCTCCTCCTCGGGCTCGAAGTCCACGAGCAGCACCTGCGGGGCATATTCGAGGTCGGTGAAGGTGACGCCCAGGCCTCTCCCGGCGACGTGCGCGGCGAGGAAGGCCGCCTCCTCGTCCGAGGAGACGCGGGCGCGGTGGTCGACATCGTTGGTGCCGAGGACCACGCGGGTGAACGCGGACCACGCGTAGGCGTCCTCGAGGATGAGCCGGCCGCCGGGCAATGCGGCGACGCCGCCACCGGCGAGCGCGCGCTCGATCCCGCGGGCCGCGATGTCCAGAGCCTCGGACCAGGAGGTGGGGACGAGTTCGCCCGTGTCCTCGTCACGCACGAGTGGCATGGTGAGGCGGTCGGGCGCGTCCTGCCAGGTGAAGGCGAACCTGTCCTTGTCCGTGATCCACTCCTCGTTGACCTCCGGGTCGTTCCCCGACAGGCGCCGCATGATGGCGCCACGGCGCATGTCCACCCGGATCGCCGCGCCGGAGGAGTCGTGCTCCGCCACGGAGGGGGTGGCAATGAGGTCGAAGGGGCGGGACCGGAAGCGGTAGGTCGCCGAGGTGAGCGCGCCGACCGGGCAGATCTGGATGGTGTTGCCGGAGAAGTAGGACGCGAAGGGGCGGCCGGATTCGTCCATCTCCGCGTAGCCGATGGGTCCGGTGGCCATCCCCCCGGCGATGCCGGGGTTGCCGAGCGGACCGGTCACCTCGGTGGCGAGCACGACCGGCTCCTCCTGCGCGGTGTCCGAGAAATCGAGGACGTGCTCGTCGAAGCGGCCGACCTGGGAGCCGTGGAGCCCGTGCAGCTCGTAGGCCGGCCAGCCGGCACCGCGGCCCTGGAGGGCGATGAAGGCGTCGCCCGCGATCTCCGAGGAGAAGCGGGTGCAGCGCTGGCAGAGGATGCAGCGGTCGCGGTCGAGCAGGATCTCGGTGGAGATCTTGATGGGCTTCGGGAAGGCGCGCTTGACGTCCATGAACCTGGTGGCCGCCCGGCCGTGGGCGAGGGCCTGGTTCTGGAGCGGGCACTCGCCGCCCTTGTCGCACACCGGGCAGTCCAGCGGGTGGTTGATCAGGAGGAACTCCATGATCCCGTGCTGTGCCTTGTCCGCCACCTCGGAGGTGTACTGGGTGTTCACCACCATGCCGGGGGTGACCGTCATGGTGCAGGAGGCCTGCGGCTTCGGCATCTTCCGGACGTTGCCCTCGCGGTCCGGCATCGCCACGTCCACCAGGCACTGCCGGCACGCGCCGGCGGGCTTCAGCAGGGGATGATCGCAGAAGCGCGGGATCTCGATGCCGGCCTGTTCCGCGGCACGGATGATCAGCGTGCCCTTGGGGACCTCGACCTCCACGCCGTCGATCGTGACGGTGAGCAGCTCGGCCTCGAGTCCGGGGCGCGGGGCGGTGGCTGTCATCAGATCCCAACCTCACTGAATCTCGCGGATGCGGCGTACGGGAACAGCTGGCTGGCGGGCGTGGTGTACCCGGCCTCGAACTCGTCCCGGAAGTACTTGATGGCGCTCTGGATCGGGCTGGCGGCGGCGTCGCCCAGCGCACAGAAGGACCGGCCGAGGATGTTGCCGGCCACGTCCAGCAGGAGGTCCACGTCCCCCGGCAGTCCCTTCCCGGCCTCGAGCCGGTGCATGACCTGCCGCATCCAGAACGTGCCCTCCCGGCAGGGCGTGCACTTGCCACAGGACTCGTGCTGGTAGAAGTCGGTCCACCCGCGTACCACCCGGACGACGGAGGTGGTCTCGTCGAACATCTGCAATGCACGGGTGCCGAGCATCGAGCCCGCGGCCGCGACGGAGTCGAAGTCCAGCGGGATGTCGAGGTGCTCCTCCGTGAAGATCGGGGTGGAGGAACCTCCGGGCGTCCAGAACTTGAGCCTCCGGCCCTCCCGCATGCCACCCGCCAGTTCGATGAGCGTGCGCATCGTGATGCCGAGCGGAGCCTCGAACTGGCCGGGGTTCGCCACGTGCCCCGACACGGAGAAGATGCCGTGTCCGGTGGACTTCTCGGTGCCCATCGCCTTGAACCAGTCGGGACCCTTGCCCACGATCCCCGGGACGGAGGCCACAGACTCCACGTTGTTGACAACGGTCGGGCGGGCGTAGAGACCCGCGACGGCGGGGAACGGGGGCTTCAGCCGCGGCTGGCCGCGCAGGCCCTCGAGGGAATCGAGGAGGGCGGTCTCCTCGCCGCAGATGTAGGCACCGGCGCCGGCGTGGACGGTGATGTCGAGGTCGTAGTCGCCGTCCGGGCCGAGGCCCGTGCCGATCAGGCCGGCCTCGCGCGCCTCGCGGACCGCGGCGAGCAGCCGCCGGTACACGTGGACCACCTCGCCGCGCAGGTAGATGAACGCGTGGTGGCAGCGGATCGCGTAGGCGGTGATGGCCATCCCCTCGATGAGGACGTGCGGATTGGCCATCATGAGCGGGATGTCCTTGCAGGTTCCCGGCTCGGACTCGTCGGCGTTGACGACCAGGTAGGTGGGGCCGCCGTCGGGCTTGGGGAGGAAGGACCACTTCAGCCCGGTGGGGAAGCCCGCACCGCCGCGGCCACGCATCGCCGAATCCTTCACGAGTCCGACGATGTCGGCCGGGTCCATTCCCTGGGCCTTCTCCCAGGCCCGGTACCCGCCGTGCGCGCGATAGACGTCCAGCGTCCAGGAGCGGTCGACGCCCCACAGCTCGGTCAGGACAGGGGAAAGCATGCCGGGTTCCGTATCGCTCACTTCTCCTCCTTGGTGGGCTCGTCCGCCCCGGGCTCGTCCGTGCCCGGTTTCTCGACCTTCCCCGGGCTGACATCGGCCTCGGTGGCGGGCTTGCGGGCGGCGGAGGAGTGCTCCTCGCCGACGGGCGCGGTGCCGGCCGTGGCGGCGTCCGCGGTGACGGCCGGTTCCTCGACGCGCGGGGCGTGCCAGCCCCTCTCCTCCGCGATCCGCTTCCCGAGCAGGGAGGGCTCGTCCGCGGAAGGCCCCTCGTCGGCGTGGCCGTCCTCGAATCCCGCGAGCACCCGCGACACCTCCTTGAAGGTGTGGACCCTGTCCGCACCCCGAGTGGGGTGGATGTCACGGCCCGCACGGATCTCATCCACGAGGTTGATCGTGGAGGCCGGCGTCTGGTGGTCGAAGAACTCCCAGTTCACCATCACGACCGGGGCGTGGTCGCAGGCGGCGCTGCACTCGAGTGCCTCGACGGTGATGAGGCCGTCCTCGGTGGTCTCGTCGTGGCCCACGCCCAGGTGCTCGGAGAGCGCCTCCCAGATGAGCTCCCCGCCCAGGACCCCGCAGAGGGGGTTGACGCACACCCCGACGTTGTACACGCCGTTAGGGTGGCGACGGTACTGCGAGTAGAAGGTGGCCACCGCGGAGACCTCGGCGCGGCTGAGGTCGAGGACCTCGGCGCAGAGCACGATCCCCCGCGGGGAGACGAAGCCGTCCTCGGACTGCACGAGGTGCAGCAGGGGCCCGAGCGCGGAGCGCGGGAAGTCGGGGTACCGGGACACGATGACCTCGGCGTCGCGCCGGATGCGCGCGTAGTCCTCGGCCGACCAGGTCTCGCTCATCGGTCCACACCTCCCAGGACGGGGTCGATCGAGGCCAGCGTGACGACGACGTCCGCGAGCTGGCCCCCCTCCGTCATCATCGACAGCGACTGCAGGTTGGCGAACGACGGCTCTCGGAAGTGCGCCCGGTAGGGCATCGTCCCGCCGTCGGAGACGAGGTGCACGCCCATCACGCCCTTGGCGTGCTCGATCACCTGGTACACCTGCCCCGGTGGGACCCGGAACCCCTCGGTGACCAGCTTGAAGTGGTGGATGAGTGACTCCATCGAGTGGCCCATGATCTCGCGGATGTGCTCCAGCGAGTTGCCCTGACCGTCCGTGCCGATGGACAGCTGCGCGGGCCAGGCGATCTTCTTGTCCGCCACCATCACCGGCTGGCCCTCGGAGGCCTCGAGCCGCTCGAGCGCCTGGGCGACGATCTTCAGGGACTCGAAGGACTCGTCGAACCGGATCAGGGCCCGGTTGTACGGGTCGGAGTAGTCGCGCGTGACGACGTCGAAGTCGTAGGTCTCATACCCGCAGTAGGGTGCGAGCCTCCGGATGTCGAGCGGGTAGCCGGTCGCGCGGAGACACGGGCCGGTGAGGCTGAGGGCCAAGGCCCCGGCCAGCGAGATGTACCCGTGCTGCTTCTGGCGCAGCTTGAAGATCGGATTCTCCTTGGTGAGGTCCATGAGCTCGTTCAGGTCCCGGTTGATGTTCGGGAGGAGCTCGCGGATGTAGTCCACCGTGCCCGGGGAAAGGTCCTGGGCGACCCCGCCGGGGCGGATGTACCCATGGTTCATGCGCAGCCCGGTGATCCGCTCGAAGATCCGCAGGATCTCCTCCCTGCCGCGGAACCCGAGGGTCATCATGGTGGTGGCACCGAGTTCGTTGCCCCCGGTCCCGATCGCCACCAGGTGGGAGGCGACGCGGTTGAGCTCCATCAGGAGCACACGGATCTGGCTCGCGCGCTCGGGCACCTCGTCGGTGATGCCGAGGAGCTTCTCGACCCCGAGGCAGTACGCCACCTCGTTGTGTAGGGGGGCCACGTAGTCCATGCGGGTGCAGAACGTGACGCCCTGCGTCCAGGTGCGGTACTCCATGTTCTTCTCGATGCCGGTGTGCAGGTAGCCCGTGGAGACGCGCATCTCCTTCACCGTCTCGCCCTCGATGTCGAGGATGAGACGCAGCACCCCGTGCGTCGAGGGGTGCACGGGACCCATGTTGACGATGATGCGCTCCTCGCTGACGCGCTCGGCCTCGGCGACGAGGTCGGCCCAGTCCCCGCCGGAGGCGGTGTACTCGCGCAGCCCTGGTTCGTCCAGGGCCGGTCCGGTGGCGTGGAAGGTGCTCATCAGCTGAAGTTCCTCCGGGTGTCAGCGGGCGGGACGGTGGCGCCCTTGTACTCCACCGGGATCCCGCCGAGCGGGTAGTCCTTGCGCTGTGGGTGGCCCACCCAGTCGTCGGGCATCGCGGTGCGGGTGAGTGCCGGGTGCCCGTCGAAGACGATCCCGAACAGGTCCCAGGCCTCGCGCTCCTGCCAGTCGTTGCCCGGATAGACCTCGATGATGGACGGGACGTGCGGATCGGAGTCGGGTGCGGAGACCTCGATGCGCAGCACGCGGCCGCCGTGGGTGAGGGACATCAGGTGGAGGACGGCGTGCAACTCGCGACCCTCGTCGGCCGGATAGTGCACCCCTGAGGTGCCGAGGCACAGCTCGAAGCGGAGGTCCTGGTCGTCCCGCAGATTCCGGGCCACGGTCACGAGATGCGCCCGGTTCACGTGGATGGTGAACTCGTCGCGGTCCGCAACTGCCTTCTCGATCACCTGGTCCGGGTCGAGGCCCTGCTCGGCGAGCACCTCGCGCAGGACCTCGTACACCTCGTCGAACCAGGACCCGAAGGGCGGCGTGGTCGTCCCGGGCATGACGACGGTCTGCTGCAGGCCGCCGTAGCCGGTCGTGTCGCCGTAGCCGACGCGACCGAACATGCCGGTGCGCTCCGCGACCACGTCGAGCCTGCGGGCGTCCTCGGGGACGGGCGGGGCGGAGACGATCTCGTCGCCGGGGGGATTGGTCATGCGAGCAGCCCCTTCATCTGGTGGGTCGGGGTGGCGGCCAGCGCGGCCTCCTCCGCCTTGCGGGCGGCCTCCTCGCGGTTGACGCCGAGCGGGCTGTGCCGGATCTGGTCGTGGAGCGCGAGGATGGCACCCAGCAGCATCTCCGGGCGCGGCGGGCAGCCCGGGAGGTAGATGTCGACGGGCACGATGTGGTCGCAGCCCTGGACGATCGCGTAGTTGTTGAACATCCCTCCGGAGGAGGCGCACACGCCCATCGAGATGACCCACTTCGGCTCGGGCATCGAGTCGTAGGTGGTGCGCAGAATGGGGGCCATCCGTTGGCTCACCCGGCCGGAGACGATCATCAGGTCGGCGTGCCGGGGCGAGGCGCGGAACACCTCCATGCCGAAGCGCGAGATGTCGAACCGCGGTCCCCCAGTTGCCATCATCTCGATCGCGCAGCAGGCGAGCCCCATGGTGACCGGCCACAGCGAGGTGCGGCGAGCGAGGCCCACCACGTTCTCGACCGTGGTGAGCGCGAAGCCCGCAGGAACCCTTTCCTCAATACCCATGTCGTTCCTCAGTCCCAGTCGAGTCCGCCCCGGCGCCACTCGTACACGTACGGCACCGTGATCAGGAAGATGAAGCTCAGCATCGCGATGACCCCGAAGGCCTGCAGTTCCGAGAAGGCCACCGCCCAGGGGTACATGAACACCACCTCGATGTCGAAGATGATGAAGGTCATCGCCACCAGGTAGTAGCGGACCTGGAAGCGGGCCTGGTGGCCGGCCCGGGGCGTCGGGTCGATGCCGCACTCGTAGTTGGCGACCTTGACCCGGTTGTACCGCTTCGGACCGATGACCGCGCTGGCTCCGATGCCACCCAAGGTGAGTGCGGCCGCCACTGCCATCATCACCAGAATCGGCACGAATGGGTTGGTCATGGAGCCTCCTCGTTCCTCATGACGCCGGCACGACTCTGGTCAGGGCCGCGATGATCTGGTCCATCGTCTCACCACCACGACGTTCGAAACCGTCACTCAGCAGTTTATGGACGAATTTCATCAACAGGGGGTGGGGCAGGCCGTATTTCGTGCATGCGCGCATGACGGCGGGGTGCTCGATCAGCTTCACGAAGCCGCGGCCCAGGGTCCAGTAACCGCCGAGTTCCGCCTCCATCGCGGCCGGGTAGGCACGCAGCGCCTTCTCGTGGCCATAGCCCGAGGTTCGCGCGAGTGACTGCGAGATGACGTCGGCGGCGATCCGGCCGGCCATCAGCGCATACCCGATGCCCTCACCGTTGAAGGGCGAGACCATCCCGCCGGAGTCACCCACCAGCAGCAGGCCCTTCGAGTACAGCGGTTTCCTGTTGAACGCCATGGGGAGCGCCGCGGAGCGGAGCGGGCCCACCTGGTTCTCCTCCGTGAACTCCCAGCTCTCCGGGGCGTTGCGCATCCAGGTGCTGAACAGGTCCTTGTAGTCCAGCTTCGTCGCCCTCGCTGTCGAGCTGACGGACCCGAGCCCCACGTTCACGGTGCCGTCGCCGAGGCCGAAGATCCAGCCGTAGCCCGGGAGCAGGTTGGACCGCTCGCGTGGGCCGTCCCAGAGCTCGAGCTGGGACTCCATCCACTCGTCGTCGTGCCGCGGGGAACGGAAGTAGGTCCGCACCGCCACTCCCATGGGGCGGGTCTCGGCCTTCTCGATCCCCATGGCGGTCGCGATGCGGGCGGAGACGCCGCCGGCGTCGACGACGACGGGCGCCCGGAGCTCGACCTCCTCGCCACGCGAGCCGTCCGGGTTGGTCGTGCGCGCCCGGACCCCGAGGATCCGCCCCGACCGCTCGTGAAGGACAGGACCGGTGACCGTGGTGCCCTCGCGCAGGTCCGCCCCGGTGCGCTGCGCGTGCCGGGCCAGCGACTCGTCGAGCGAGGTGCGGGCCTTGGCCATCCCGTAGCTCGGGAAGGAAGTGGTCTCCGGCCACGGCAGGTGGATCTCGTGCCCCCCACCGATGACGCGCAGGCCCTTGTTGCGCATCCAGCCGTCGGCGGGGTCCATGCGGACACCCATCGAGATGAGCTCGCGCACCGCCCCGGGAGTGAGCCCGTCGCCGCAGACCTTGTCCCGCGGGAAGGTGGCCTTCTCCAGGACGATGACGTGGTGGCCGTGGTGGGCGAGGTGATGGGCGGTCGCGGAGCCCCCGGGCCCCGCGCCCACCACTACCACGTCGGCGTCGCCCTCACACGTGAAGCCCACGTCGTCCGCTCCTCGTCCTCACCGTTCGCATCCTCGCGGCTCCCGCCGCGCGGATTCCACTCTAATGCACTCCGATGGCCGTCCCGGCGGTCGGCCTGAAGGCGCGGTGGAGGGCCACGATTCCCCCTGAGAGGTTGTGGTAGGAGGCCCGTGACCAGCCATTGTGCAGCAGCATCGCCCCGAGCTCCCGCTGGTTCGGCCAGTCCTGGATCGACTCCGCGAGGTAACCATAGGCGGGGGTGTTGGAGGACACCAGCCGGGCGACGCGGGGCAGCACGGTCCCGAGGTAGAAGTCGTACACCTCGCGGAACGGGGCCCACGTCGGAGCGGAGAACTCACACACCACGAGACGGCCGCCCCGCTTCGTCACGCGCAGCATCTCGCCCAGCGCACGGTCCACCTCCACGACGTTGCGCAACCCGAAGGAGATCGTGACGGCGTCGAATGTCTCGTCCGCGAAGGGCAGTGCCGTGGCGTCGCCGGCGACGAACGGCAGGTCCTGCCTCCGCTCCTTCCCCACCGCCACCATCCCGGTGGAGAAGTCGCAGGGCACCACGTCGATGCCGGCGTCGGCCCACTCCTCGGTGGAGGTGCCGGTGCCCGCGGCCAGGTCGAGCACCTTCTGCCCGGGCCTTGCCGCGACCGCTGCACGAACGTGCCGCCGCCAGAGGCGGACCTGGCCGAGCGACAGGACGTCGTTCGTGAGGTCGTAGCGTCTGGCGACGGCGTCGAACATGCCGGCGACGTCGGCGGGGTCCTTGGCGAGGGAGGCGCGGGTCATGGGCCCATTGTCCCCCACGCGGTGTCAGTCGACGGCACCCAGCGTGGCCGTCACCGTCTCCGCGGTGCCACGGCGGACGACCTCCAGCCCGACCGACTCGCCCGGGGTGTACTGGCGGACATACCCGGTGAGCGCCTCGGATCCCGAGACCGGCTCGCCGTCGATCGTCACGATCACGTCCCCGGCCTCAAGACCCGCCTCGGCCGCGGCGCTGCCGGCCACGACCCGCTGCACCTGGGCGCCGGTGCGGCGGGTGCCGTCGACCTCGACCACGGCGTCCGACATGGACACGCCGAGCAAGGCGTGTGTTGCAGTACCGTCAGCGATGATCTCGTCGGCCACCCGCTGGGCCAGGTCCACCGGGATGGCGAAGCCGAGGCCGATGGATCCGGAGGAGCCCTGGGAGAGGGTCGCGATGGAGGAGGCGATGCCGATGACGTGCCCGTTCATGTCGAAGACCGGCCCACCCGAGTTGCCCGGGTTGATCGCAGCGTCCACCTGGATCGCGTTGGTGACAACCACCGTCCCGCCGGAACCGGAGGCGTCGGTCGTGGTGACCGGGCGGTCCAGCGCCGAGATGATGCCGGTGGTGACGGTCGAGGACAGTCCGAGCGGGTTGCCGACGGCCATCACCTCCTGACCGACCACAAGGCCTTCCGAGTTGCCCAGGCGGGCTGCCGTGAGGTCGTCCGGTGCGCCGAGCATCCGGACCACGGCGAGATCCGTGGACTCGTCGGTTCCGACCACCTCGGCCGGAAGGATGCGCCCGTCGGCGAGCGTCACCTGGATCTCCTCGGCGCCCGCGATGACGTGGTGGTTCGTCAGCACGTTGCCGTCCGGGTCGAGGATGACGCCCGAGCCGAGCCCGGAGCCTGCACGGGACGCCGTCGAGATGGCCACCACTGAGTCACGCACCGCGGCCGCGACGCTCGCATGGTCTCCGGCCTCGGAAGCCGGGGCGGCGGCCACGGTGGATGACGTCGTCGCGACCGCGGCGTTGTCGTCGCTGGCGGTGGCGAGCGTCCAGGTCGCCCCGGCGGCGAGCGCCGCGGCGGCGAGGGAGGCGACGCCGACCCGCGTCCAGTCCCGCCAGTCCGTGCGGCGGCGCTCCGGCGGAGTGGGGCCGCCCCACTGCGCGTGCTCGTCCAACTGCTGTTGGTCCCATGGCTGCTGGCTCCACGACTGCTGGCTCCACGGCTGGTACTGCTGCGGTGGGGTCTCCCACGACAAGGTGGGCGCGTTCCTGGTGTCCTGAGTCATCTGTTCCTCCTGGTTCGTCTCTGCCCAGGAGTCAACCAGCGCGGACTTGGCAGGCCCTTCAGGAAGGCTGGGAGTTCACTGGGAGAGCGGCACGTGCAGGACCGAACGGCCCGAGACGGGCTCCGCCAGCGCTGTGGGCAGGTCCGCGACGGCCACGCGGGCGTACCGCGCGCCGAACGCCCGGGCGATCCCGCCGAGGTCCACGCCCTGCGGGGTGGTGAAGTACCGTGCGAACAGGCCCGTGTCCTCCTCGGCGCCGTGCTCCAGGGTGGCGAAAATCCCGCCACCGTGGTCGTCGAGGACCACGACCTGCAGGTCGACCTCGGCTTCGAGGTCACCGCGGGCAAGGCCCCCGGCGTCGTGGAGGAACGCGAGATCGCCGAGCACCACCCGGACCGGCTCTCCGAGGCCGGCGGCGAGGCCGGCGGCGGTCGAGATCGTGCCGTCGATGCCCGCGAGCCCCCGGTTGGCCACCGCCCGGACGCGACGTGGCACGGCCGCCCGGTCGAACGCCCGGATCGTGGTGGACGAGCCGATCATGAGAACCTCGTCCCGCTCCCAGATGAGGCGGGCCGTCCGCTCGATGGGGTTCCCCCGCCACGCCTCCTCCGCGCCGTCATCCGCGGCGCGCCACCGCGCGTGCCAGGCGAGGTCCACCGGAGTCGCCTCCGGCGGTAGGACCGCGGGGACCACCGACTCGGCCACCCCTGCGACGTCGGTCCAGCGCGGTCCGCCCCCGACGACCAGCACCCCCGGCCGCGCGAGCAGCGCGGAGACGGGGCGGGAGAGGGTCGGGTGCCCGTACACGAGGACCCGCTCGACGCCATCGGCGAGGCCGGCCGCGAGGAGTGCCTGGTAGTGGGTGATCGCCGCGCCGGTGCGGGCACCCGACGTGGGTTCGGCGAGGAGGGGCCAGTGCGCGGCGTGGGCGACCTCGGCCGCCACGGGACCG
>JBNJCY010000012.1:0-21797 GCA_051744325.1 Actinomycetota bacterium | reverse complement strand
CCTTCTCTTTTGCATAATGTTCAAAAAATCCTTGTTCTGGCATAGGTTCGCGGACCGGGAGCTGAGCTGGCTCGCCTTCAACCAGCGCGTGATCGAGCAGGCGGAGGACAAGGACCTGCCGCTGCTGGAGCGGGCATGGTTCCTCGCCATCTTCGCCTCCAACCTCGATGAGTTCTTCATGGTGCGGGTCGCTGGCCTGAAGCGCCGCATCGCCACCGGCCTCGCCGTAACCGCGGCGTCCGGGCTCACCCCACGCCAGGTGCTGGAGGGCATCTCCATCAAGGCGCACGAACTCGCCGAGCGCCACGCCAGGGCCTTCCAGGACGACGTCAGTCCCGCGCTCGCGGAGGAGGGCATCCAGCTCCTCCACTTCGCG
The DNA here is from genome assembly GCA_051744325.1 of Actinomycetota bacterium. Taxonomy (GTDB): domain Bacteria; phylum Actinomycetota; class Actinomycetes; order Actinomycetales; family Actinomycetaceae; genus UBA1383. The sequence goes on along the minus strand of JBNJCY010000012.1, from coordinate 21,421 downwards.
GAACTGTCAGACTCCGAGAAGAAGCGCCTGGAGAGGTTCTTCCGCCGCCAGATCTTCCCCGTCCTCACTCCGCTCGCGGTGGACCCCGCCCACCCCTTCCCGTACATCTCAGGCCTCTCGCTGAACCTCGCTGTCGTACTGCGCAACCCGGGGACCGGCAAGGAGTTCTTCGCCCGGGTGAAGGTGCCGCCGCTGCTGCCGCGCTTCATCGCAGTCGATGCCGCGGGAAAGCCGCGCCGGCCGGAGGACATCGCGTCGGACGAGTCCTACTCGACGTCGTACGTGCCGATCGAGGAGGTCATCGGCGCCCACCTTGACCACCTCTTCCCGGGCATGGAGATCGTCGAGCACCACACCTTCCGGGTGACCCGGAACGAGGATCTCGAGGTCGAGGAGGACGACGCCGAGAACCTCCTGAAGGCCCTCGAGAAGGAGCTCATGCGGCGCCGGTTCGGCCCGGCCGTCCGCCTCGAGGTGGCAATAGGGATCTCGAACCACGTCCTCGACCTCCTGATGCGGGAGCTCGGGGTCGGGGAGGCGGACGTCTACCGGCTCCAGGCGCCGCTGGATCTCACCGGCCTCAACCTGATCCACGACGTCGATCGGCCGGACCTCAAGTACCCCCAGTTCGTGCCAGTCACCGCGCGCCAGCTCGCGCGTGTGGAGTCCGCCAACCCCACCGACTTCTTCGAGGCGATCTCGAACGAGGAGATCCTGCTGCACCACCCGTACGACTCGTTCTCCACCTCCGTGCAGCAGTTCATCGCTCAAGCCGCCGCGGACCCGCAGGTGCTCGCCATCAAGCAGACGCTGTACCGCACCTCGGGCGACTCCCCGATCATCGATTCCCTCATCGACGCGGCCGAGGCCGGCAAGCAGGTGCTCGCGATCGTGGAGATCAAGGCCCGCTTCGACGAGGAGAACAACATCAGCTGGGCCCGCAAGCTCGAGCAGGCCGGGGTGCACGTGGTGTATGGCCTCGTGGGATTGAAGACCCACTGCAAGCTCGTGCTGGTGGTCCGGCAGGAGGCCGACGGCCTGACGCGTTACTGCCACGTGGGGACCGGGAACTACAACCCCAAGACCGCGCGCGGCTACGAGGACCTCGGGCTGCTCACCCGGGACCGGAACGTCGGGCAGGACCTCACCAGGCTCTTCAACCAGCTCTCGGGCTACGCACCGCGCACGAAGTTCCACCGGCTCCTCGTGGCGCCTCGGGGTATCCGGGCAGGCCTGATCGAACAGATCGAACGGGAGATCGCAAACAAGACGGCGGGCAAGGACGCCTGGATCCGCATGAAGGTGAACTCCGTGGTGGACGAGGCCACGATCGACGCCCTCTACCGTGCAAGCCGGGTCGGCGTTCCGGTGGAGTTGGTCGTGCGCGGCATCTGCGCGGTGCGCGGGGGGATCGAGGGCCTGAGCGAGAACATCAAGGTGCGGTCCATCCTGGGACGCTTCCTCGAGCACTCCCGGATCTACGCCTTCGCCAACAACGGCGATCCCGAGGTGTGGATCGGCTCGGCAGACCTCATGCACCGCAACCTGGACCGCCGGGTGGAGGCCCTCATCCGCATCGAGGACCAGCGCCACATCGAGGAGCTCGTCGCCCTCCTGGATCTATCCGCAGCCGACACCACGTCCTCTTGGCGGCTCCAGCCTGACGGCACGTGGTTGCGCGTCCACCTCGACGAGAACGGGGACCGTCTCACCGACATCCAGGAGACGCTCATGGCACAGGCCCGCAGCCGCGTGGCCGCGAGGTGAGCGGCCTCCGGTGAGGACCGACGTCACCGCCGCCGGGGCGCTGGTGTGGCGCGTGCGCGGTGGCAAGCTCCAGGTCCTGCTCGTCCACCGGCCGAGCTACGACGACTGGTCGTGGCCGAAGGGCAAGCCGACGCAGGGTGAGCACCTCACCGTGTGCGCCGTCCGCGAGGTGGAGGAGGAGACCGGCTACCTCGTGGTCCTCGGCCAGCCGCTGGCCTCGGTGCGCTACCAGATCAACGGCGGCAGCAGGGTGAAGGAGTCCCACTACTGGGCTGCCACGATCGAGCGGAAGGGACCGTGGGCAACCGCGCGCGACAAGGTGAAGCGCGCGTCCCGGTCAGAGGTCGACCGGATCAGGTGGATGAACGCGGCGGACGCCTTCAAGAAGCTCACCTACCCGCACGACCGCGACCCGCTCGAGCAGCTCGTGGACCAGTGGGATGACGACCGGCTCGACACCTGGACGGTGGCGATCGTCCGGCACGCCCGCGCACGGAAGCGCTCCGCCTGGAAGGGAGGCGAATCCACCCGGCCGCTCACCGGAGTCGGCGAGCAGCAGAGCAGGCTTCTGGTGCCGATGCTCTCGGCCTACGGGATCGTGCACGTGGTGACCAGCCCGTGGGAGCGGTGCCTCGCCAGCGTGCGGCCCTACACCATGGCCGCACGCGTGAAGCCGGAGAAGCGCCCCGAGTTGACGGAGGCGGCCCATGCGAAGGACGCCCGTCCCGTCCGGACCCTGGTGGAGGAGGAGCTGAGCGGTGCGAGCCGCGCCGTGGCGATCTGCACCCACCGTCCCGTGCTGCCCACCGTGATCGAGCAGCTCACGCTCCATACCCAGAACAGATTCCTGCGCAAGCTCCCGTTCCAGGACCCATGGCTGCGTACGGGGGAGGTCATCATCGCCCACATGACACACCACGCCAAGCGAGGTGCGGTCGTCGTGGCCCTCGAGAGGCACCGGCCGTTGTCGATCTGATGTGATGAAGGCGATATTGCGAGTTCACCCTCCGTTCACCCTGCGAGCACCGGGAGGTCATCGAGGCTACCTAACGTGAATCGTGTTGGAGGGCCAACAGCCCTGACACCGAAAACAGGATGGAAACACTGTGAAGCTTGCCAATCGACGGGTCGCTGGCATCGCCGCGGTCTCCGCGCTTGCCATCACCCTCTCCGCGTGCGGTCAAGACGCGGTTCAGACAGACGAGGGCGCCGCCACCGATGGCGCCACCTCGGAGGGCCTTTCCGGCGCGATCGCCGGCGCGGGTGCCTCCTCGCAGGAGGCCGGCCAGAACGCCTGGGTCGCCGAGTTCAGCACCCAGAACCCCGGCCTCACCCTCAGCTACGACCCCACCGGGTCCGGCGCCGGCCGCGAGCAGTTCATCAACGGCACCGTGAAGTTCGCGGGCTCCGACGCGGTCTTCGACTCCGAGGAGATCGAGGCCGCCACTGAGCGCTGCTACGGCTCGGAGCCGCTGGAGCTCCCGCTCTGGGTCTCCCCGATCGCCGTGGTGTTCAACCTCCCCGGCATCGACTCCCTGAACATGAGCCCCGACACGATCGCGAAGGTCTTCACGGGTGAGATCACCACCTGGAACGACCCCGCGATCGCCGACGCCAACCCCGGTGTCGAGCTGCCCGACTCTTCCGTCGTCGCCGTGAACCGGTCCGACGACTCCGGCACCACCGAGAACTTCACCGAGTACCTCGCCGCGGTCGCGCCCGATGTGTGGACCTACGGCGGCGACGGCGTGTGGCCGATCGAGGGCACCCAGTCCGGGGCCCAGACCTCCGGTGTGCTCGAGGTCGTGAAGGGTGCCGAGGGCACCGTTGGCTACGTCGACGCCTCCCGTGTGGGCGACCTCGGAACGGTCGCAGTCGGGGTCGGTGACGAGTTCGTGCCGTACTCGGCAGAGGCAGCCGCCCGGGTGCTCGAGGTTTCCGAGCCGAGCGAGGACGCCACCGACCTGCGCCTCACCTACGAGCTCGCGCGTGACACCACCGAGTCCGGGACCTATCCGATCGTGCTCGTGTCCTACATGATCGCCTGCTCGCAGTACGACAATGAGGAGGACGCCACCAACGTCGCCGCCTACCTCTCCTACATCGCCAGCCCGGAGGGCCAGGAGCTCGCCGCGCAGCCCGATGTCGCCGGTATTGCGCCGATCTCCGACTCTCTCCGGGAGAAGGTCATGGCCGCCATCGACCAGATCTCGGCAGGCTGACACCCCGCGATGGGCGGGCCGGCGTACACAGTCGGCCCGCCCTTCCGGCTGTAGGTTGAGACCGAGAAGGAGGACCCGTGGCGATTCAGCTCGAGACCAGCGAGGTGCGTGACCTGAAGCCGCCGAGCAACCTCGGCAACAAGGTGTTCGCCGCGCTGTCCAGTGGTGCCGGCTGGGCCATCCTCGTCACCTTGGCGGCAGTCGCGCTCTTCCTTGTCATCCGCGCGGCGCCAGCCTTCACCGCGAGCGCGGAGCAGCTCAGCCAAGAAGGGATCCTGCGCGGCTACAGCTTCTGGGGCTATGTGGGACCGCTCCTCTTCGGAACGGTGCTGTCCTCCACCCTCGCGCTGATCCTGGCGGTTCCCCTGTCGGTCGGCATCGCTCTCTTCATCTCCCACTACGCGCCTCGGCGCCTCGCGCAGACCCTCGGCTACATCGTCGACCTCCTGGCCGCGATCCCCTCGGTCATCTTCGGCCTCTGGGGCGCCCGGTGGCTCATGGGCGTGGTCGACCCGGTCTTCGTCTGGCTCAGTGCCAACCTGGGGTTCCTTCCGTTCTTCCAGGACTACCTGCCGCCTGCGCGCAACATCATGACCGCATCCCTGGTCCTCGCGGTGATGATCCTGCCGATCATCACCGCCACCATCCGCGAGGTGTTCCTCCAGACGCCGCGGCTCCACGAGGAGGCTTCGTTGGCACTTGGGGCCACTCGCTGGGAGATGGTGCAGCAGGCGGTGCTCCCGTTCGCGAGGTCCGGCATCATCTCGGCGTCAATGCTCGGCCTCGGGCGGGCGCTGGGCGAGACGATGGCGGTGCTGATGATCCTGTCGCCCGGGTTCCTCATCAACTTCAACCTGCTCATGCCCGGCCAGCACCAGACGATCGCCGCGAACATCGCCAATCAGTTCCCGGAGGCCGCCGGCCTCGGGGTCAACGTCCTCATCGCCACCGGCCTGATGCTCTTCATCATCACCTTCCTGGTGAACATGGCCGCTCGCGCAATCATCGCCCGTCGCGCCGAGTTCTCGGGAGCGAACTGATGTCCACCACGACCATCACCCCCTCCAACGTCCGTCACCGTCTCGCGCCCTGGGTGCAGTGGGTGGTGCTCGGGTTCTCGCTCGCGGCCGGCCTCGGCATCACCGCGACCACCGGGTCCTTCAACCTGCTGGGCGGCACGGTGCTCGGGGTTCTCGTGCACATCGTCGCGATCAGCGCCATCTCCTGGGTGCGGGAGGGCGAGCGTTGGGCGCGTGACCGGCTCGCGAGCGCGCTCGTCGTTTCGGCGTTCGCCCTCGTCATGGTGCCGTTGGTCTCACTCGTCTGGATGGTCGTCTCCGAAGGCATCAAGCGCTTCGGTCTCCAGTTCCTCAACACGAACATGGTGGGCGTCTACGGTGAGACCGAGCTTGGTGGGGCCTACCACGCGATCGTGGGGACCCTCCTGATAACGGGCCTCGCTTCCCTCATCTCGGTCCCCATCGGCATCTTCACCGCGATCTACCTGGTCGAGTACGGCGGGGGCAGGATCGCGCGTTACCTGACCTTCCTGGTCGACGTCATGACGGGCATCCCCTCGATCGTCGCCGGCTTGTTCGCCTTCTCGCTCTTCTTCACCCTGGTCGGTCCGGGCTACAAGTCCGGCCTCATCGGCGCCGTCGCCCTGGCGGTGCTCATGACCCCCGTGGTCGTGCGATCGGTGGAGGAGATGCTCAAGCTGGTCCCCAACGAATTGCGCGAAGCAGCCTACGCCCTCGGGGTGCCCAAGTGGCTCACCATCGTGAAGGTTGTGCTCCGCACGGCGGTGGCCGGCATCACCACTGGCGTCATGATCTCCATCGCCCGCGTCATCGGCGAGACCGCCCCGCTGCTCATCACCGTGGGAATCGTCGCGAACACCAACTTCAACGTCTTCGAGGGTCGGATGGCCACCCTCCCCGTCTTCGTCTACCGGCAGTACGCCCAAGGGGGCGAGGCCGCGAGCGAACGCGCATGGGCCGGCGCCCTCACCCTCATCCTCATCGTGATGCTGCTCAACCTGACCGCCCGGTTGATCTCGCACTGGTTCGCCCCCAGGGGCATGGCGCACTGATGGCAGTCCCCATCCTGAAGAACATGGGCATCCGCCCAGGAAGGACCTGACGTGTCGAAGCGAATCGACGTCAACCACCTGAACGTCTACTACGGCGACTTCCTCGCCGTCGAGGACGTCACGATGGTGATCGAGCCGCGCTCCGTCACCGCCCTCATCGGCCCGTCCGGGTGTGGGAAGTCGACCTTCCTGCGCACCCTCAACCGGATGCACGAGGTCATTCCCGGGACCCGGGTGGAGGGAGAGGTCATCATGGATGGCCACAACCTGTACGACCCCGGTGTCGATCCGGTGGTCGTCCGGCGGCAGATCGGCATGGTGTTCCAGCGCCCCAACCCGTTTCCGACGATGTCGATCGCCGAGAACGTCCTCGCCGGGATCCGGCTCAACAACCGGCGCATCTCCAGGAGCGCGGCGGAGGAGGTCGTGGAGACCTCGTTGCGGGGCGCCAACCTCTGGGAGGAGGTCAAGGATCGCCTCGAGAGGCCCGGTTCCTCGCTGTCCGGTGGCCAGCAGCAGCGGTTGTGCATCGCCCGGGCGATCGCGGTGAAACCGGATGTCGTGCTCATGGATGAGCCCTGTTCGGCACTCGACCCGATCTCCACCCTCGCCATCGAGGACCTGATCGCGGAATTGAAGAACGACTACACGATCGTCATCGTGACGCACAACATGCAGCAGGCGGCGCGAGTCTCCGACAAGACGGGCTTCTTCAACATCGCCGGTGCGCGCCAGCCCGGCAGGATGATCGAGTACGACACCACGGAGAAGATCTTCTCCCAGCCGGAGAACGAGTCGACCGAGGCCTACATCTCCGGCCGGTTCGGCTGAACCTCAGCGCGCGGTGCCCTCGAGCGTGCCCGTCACCGGCTCGGGAGAGATCACGAGGCAGAGGACCTCGCGATCGCCCGTACCCCAGCTCTCCTCCGTCGGGTAGAGGAAGGAGAAGTCGAGTTCGGAGTCCTGGTAGGCGGTCCCGATGAAGGTCTCGAACTCGGCCAGGCAGAACTCGTCGGCCTGCGCGAGGATCTCGTCCTGACCCGGGTAGGAGTCCCCGCTGAGCTCCAGCGAGGCGTAGGTCTCCACATCGTGCTCCACGGTGCACTCGAGGGTCTCGATCTGGGCGACCTGGTCACCCTCGAGGGCGGCGCTGTCCAGGCACGCCCCGACCGGGATGTCGAACACGTCCGTGCCCCCGCAGGCGCTCAGGCCCACCGCCAGCGTTGCGATCGAGACGACGACGACTGGTGTGCGCATGCTGCTCCTCCGACTCGGTGTGCCACCTCTGAGCGTAGCCGAGATGGCCGGATCCCACGGCGGGCCGTCAGGCGAACGGCTGCAGCGTGAGGTAGAGCAGGGCGCCCACGCCCGCGGAGGCGGGGAGTGTGAGCACCCACGCCACGAGGATGTTGCCGGCCACGCCCCAGCGCACCGCCGAGACGCGCCGCGTGGCGCCCACTCCGAGGATGGCGGAGGTGATCGTCTGGGTGGTGGAGATGGGGGCACTCCACACGAACGCCGTCGTGTAGAGCACGGATGCGGCCACGGTCTCCGCCACGAAGCCGCGTGGCGGATCAAGTTCGATGATGCGGCGTCCGAGGGTGCGCATGATCCGCCAGCCGCCTGCGTAGGTGCCGGCGGCCATGGCGACGGCGGCGGCGAGCTTGACCCAGAGGGGGATCGAGGGGCCGTCCGACCAGCCGGCGGCGACCAGTGCGAGCACGATCACCCCCATCGTCTTCTGTGCGTCCTGAAGTCCGTGGCCGAGAGCCATGGCGGCGGCCGAGATCGCCTGGGCGTGCCGGAAGTTCCGGGTGGTGCGCTGGTTTCCGGCGCGACGGAGGATCCAGATCAGCGCCACCATCAATGCGAAGGCCAGCGCGAATCCCATGAGCGGGGAGACGAACATGGGCACCAGCACCCGTGAGGTGATGACGTCCCAGCGCACCGTGGTGGCAGACGCGAGGCCCGCACCGGTGAGCCCGCCGATGAGGGCGTGCGAGGACGAGGACGGCAGCCCGAACCACCAGGTCACCAGGTTCCAGGTGATGGCCCCGACGAGGCCGGCGAGGACCACGAGGAGGCCGGCGAGTCCACCGGGCGGCACGATGATGCCGGAGCCGATGGTCTCGGCGACACCGGTGCCCAGCATCGCCCCGAGCAGGTTCATCGCTGCCGCCATCGCGAGGGCGACCCGGGGGGTGAGCGCACGGGTCGAGACAGACGTGGCGATGGAGTTCGCGGCGTCGTGGAAGCCATTCGTGAAACCGAAGGCCAGTGCGACCACGACCACCGTGATCACGACGACCGCGACCGGGTCCACGCTCAGGACTCCTTGACCGCGATGGTCTCCACTGAGTTCGCGAGCCTCTCGAAAGCGTCGACAGCCGCCTCGAGCGTGCCGATCACGTCCTTGAGCTTGACGAGTGTGCGGCTGTCCGTGTCCATGTCGAAGAGATCGGCGATCGCCTGGCGGTAGATCGTGTCCGTCTCATTCTCCAGCCGGTTGATCTCCACCCAGTAGTCGCGCAGCCGCTCCATTGTGCGCAGCCGGGGCACCACCTCCACCGTGAGCTCAGCGCATCTCTCCAGGTTCGCGATCATCCGCACCGTGGCGTCCGGCATCTCCCCGAGCCGGTAGAGCACGACCATGTCCCCCGCCTCGTCCATGAGGTCCACGCAGTCGTCGATGCCGGTGGCCAGCAGGAGCAGGTCATCCCGGTCGAACGGGGTGACGAAGCTCGCGTTCACCTTCTGGATGAGGGCGTGCGACGAGAGGTCGGCCTGGTGCTCGATCTCGTGGAGCACCTTGATCAGCTCCAGGCGCTCCGGCCGGTCGGCCGCCGCGAGCTCGCCCAGCGTCCGGGCGGCGTGGACCAGGTGGATCGCGCACTCGGCGAGGAGCGTGAAGTACACGTTCTCCCTGGGCATCAGGCGGAATCTCACCGTTGGGCTCCTGGTGGGACGACGATGCCGGCGCGCCGGCTCGGTTGGCTGGGGACAGGCTGGTCCACGGCCGGGCGGGGTGGCCCCGGTGGAGCAGCGCGCCGGACCGCAAAGCGCCTGTCGGCGCGAAGGCCGCTCGTAGCGGCACGGTGTGGAGCCCGGGGCTTTCAACGGCCCGACGCGAGCATCCACTCTACACCTCGGCGGGGGTGTCCGCCGTCGGGGAGGAGTCCGGGTTGAAGCGGTACCCCACATTTCGGACGGTTCCGATGAGCTGGTCGTACTCCACTCCGAGCTTGGCGCGCAGTCGGCGCACATGGACGTCCACGGTCCGGGTGCCCCCGAAGTAGTCGTAGCCCCAGACCTCCTGGAGCAGTTGTGCCCGCGTGAAGACGCGGCCCGGGTTGGCAGCCAGGTGTCGCAGCAGCTCGAACTCCTTGTACGTCAGGTCGAGGGTGAGGCCCCGCAGGCGGGCGGTGTAGGCGGCCGGGTCGATCACGAGGTCGCCGGCCTCCACCGTCTCCGGCGCCGGGGTGGCGAACTCCTGTGCTCGCTCGAAAGCCATCCGCAGCCGGGCGTCCACCTCCGCGGGGCCGGCCGAGTCGACGACGACGTCGGCCGCACCCCAGCTCGCGCCGACCACGGACCACCCGCCCTCCGTCACGACGAGGAGGACCGGCGGAGTCTGCAGTGTCCGGGTCAGTTGGCACAGCGACCTCGCCGCCACCAGGTCGGTGCGCGCGTCCAGCACGATGGCGTCGGCCTCCATCGCCTCGACGAGGGCCGCGGGGGTGAGGGGCGCGAGCCGGACCCGGTGGGGGAGGAGGGCGAACACCGGCATCACCCGCTCGACGCTCCCACCGGCGGCCGTGAGCAGCAGCACCGTGGCCACCTGCACCCCTCTCTACGACGTCGCAAGACTACCAACGCTCCCGCCCTGGCGGCCGGGCTCGACCGGTGCGTCGGGGTGGGATGCAAGAATGGGGCCGTGCGCCCCCGACGAGACGAGCCCGCGATGACGGCCGCGTCCTCCCGAGCGGTCCTCACCGGTGGGGTCGCAGGGCTGCTGGCACTCTCCGCCTGGTTCGGGGACACGGTGCTGGCAGCGGCGCTCGTGGCGATCGGGGTCGTCTACGCGTTCGGCTGGCCGCGGCTCGTGGACGTGCCGTCCAAGCGGGGCTCCTCGGTGGTGGTGGCCCTCGCGACGATCGCCGCCCTCGCCTCGGTGTTGTGGACGAAGGACATCGACGGACTCGCGGTCGTGGTGGCGGGCGGGGTGATCGCCTCGTTCGTGCACCAGATGGCGCGGAAGGACGGGCGCCCGCGCCTCACCGAGACCGTCAGCACCACGGTGACCGGGGTCCTCGTGGTGACCGCCGGCGTCGGCTGGCTCGTCACGGCTTTCGCGGGCCTCGAAGTCGTGCTTCTCGGAGCGGCGGCGCTCGTCGCCGCGTCCGCCGCCACGGCGATCCCGGCTCGGGGACCGGCGGTCGGTGCGGCCGCGACGGTGGCGGCCACCGCCGTCGGGGCAGCCGTGGGATTCGTGTTCCCGATGATCGGACCGGTGCCCGGACTGCTGCTGGGGCTCGTCGTGGGAGTGGTGATGGCGCTGTCCCACCTGCTCTTCAACGAGTTCCCCGCGGTGGGGCACCGGAGGGCCGCGCTTGCCGCCGCCCTCATGCCGCTGCTCAGCCTCGGTGCGCCGGTACTCGTCCTCGGCTCGTTCGTCGCGTGACGCTCGGTTAGCCTTGCGGGATGGCCTTCCCCATCCCTGACGACCTCGCCCCAGAGCTGTACCCCCTCGCCTGGCTCCTCGGCCGGTGGCACGGCTTCGGCATGGTCGGGTACCACGAGATCCCCCAGCGGACCGTGGTCGCCGAGACGACCTTCGACCACGACGGCGGCCCCTATCTCCGGTCGACCAGCACCCTCTGGCTCACCGACGACGAACTCTCCGGTCCCGTGGATCCAGAGATGCCGGGCGCCGAGGGACACCGGGCGCTCGTCAAGGACGTGCAGTGGACCACCGAGACGGCCTACTGGCGACCCGTGGGATCCCGACCCGCCGGCAGGGGAACCACGGTCGATCTGGAGGTGGTCTGCTCCGACCCCGCCGGGACTCTCAGCCTCTACCTCGGCACCGCGGAGGGACCGCGGATCACGCTCGCGACCGACGCCGTCGTCACCTCGCCCAGCGCCGCCCGGGTCTCCGCGGCCGGCCGGATGTACGGCCTCGTGGCATCCGATCTCCTCTGGGCCCTCGACCTGGCCGCGTTCGGGCAGGAACTCGGCCCCTACTCCTCTGGCCGGCTCTCCCGGGTGGAGGCGGGATGACCGCGGTCCCCGCACCGGCGCCCGACGACGCCGTCGCCTGGCACCACGGCAACCCCGTGGCGGAGGCGCGCGCCCTGGATGCGGGCCGGGCGCTCGTGGATCTGTCGCAGCTCGAGCTGGTGACGGTCTCCGGGCCGGACCGCCTGCGATGGTTGCACGCGATCACGTCGCAGCATCTCGCCGCACTGGCACCCGGCGACTCCACCGAGGCGTTCATCCTCTCGCCCCACGGCCAGGTGGAGCACGCGTTCGCCGTGGTCGACGACGGGGAGCGGGCCTGGCTGGTCACCGACGTGGGCGGGGCCGCGCCCCTCGTCACGTTCCTCGACTCGATGAGGTTCGCCTCCCGGGTGGAGGTGGCCACGCGTCCCGACCTGGCCGTCCTCGGCCGGTCCGTGGCGGCCGGCGGCGAGGACTGGGAGCTTGCCGGCTGGCAGGACCCCTGGCCCCGAACAACCGGCACGAGCTACTCCGTCGCCGATGACTCCCACCCCGGCGCCGGCTGGGTCCTGCGGCTCTCGGTGGTGGAGCGCACCGCCACGGACGCGATCACCGCGGGCTGGGTGGCGGCCGGCGGCGCGCTCGCGGGCATGTGGGCGCTGGAGGCCGCGCGGATCGCGGCCTGGCGGCCCCGGCCGGCGCGCGAGCTGGACGAGCGGACCATCCCGCACGAGCTGGACTGGCTCCGCACCGCCGTCCACCTGGAGAAGGGCTGCTACCGCGGGCAGGAGACCGTGGCCCGCGTTGTCAACCTCGGGCGGCCGCCGCGCCGGCTCACGTTCCTCCACCTCGACGGTTCCGTCGACGAGCTCCCGGAGCCCGGCGCCACGGTCACGCTGGACGGTCGCGCCGTGGGGCGGGTGACGTCGTCGGCGCGGCACCACGAGCTGGGCCCGGTCGCGCTCGCCGTGCTGAAGCGGTCGGCCGACCCGTCCGCCACACTCCTGGTGGATGGTACGGTGACGGCGGCGCAGGAGGTCATAGTGCGCCCGGACGGGACGGCCGACGCCACCCCGGCATCGCGCCCCGGCGCTGACCTGCGGCGCGGCTCGCGGGCCTGAGGGTCAGGCGACCACGATGTCGCCGTCCTCGACGGTTACGTCGATCGGCGGCAGCGGGTCCTGGGCGGGCCCCTCGAAGGGGACGCCGTCGAGGCCGAACTTCGAGCCGTGGCAAGGACAGAGCAGGTTCTCGCCCTCGGAGCGCACCGTGCAGCCCTGATGGGTGCAGACGCCCGAGAGGGCCGTCACGGTGTCCCCGTTGCGGAGCAGGACCACGGGGGAACCCGTGGCCGTCATGACCACCGCGGCGCCACCGTCGGGCAGCTCCTCGAGACTCGCGATGGCGTCCCCCGCGGTGGCGTCCTCCGCGGTCGGGGCCGGTTCCGAAGTGTCGCCACAGGCGGCGAGGAGAGGTGCGCCGACGGCGCCGAGCGCAGCGGCCGCGAGCAGGTGGCGGCGGGTGGGCACGATGTGGTCCGTCATGGAGCCCATCATGCACCCCGGGCTAGGCTCAGTTCCATGGCTTGGCTTGCGAACCTGCAGTTCCTGCTCTACTGGGTGCTGGCCCTCGCGCTGCTCGCAGTGGAGCTCTACGCGCTCGTGGACGCGGCCGGCCGGCCGACCCGTGCGTTCCTCGCCGCGTTCAAGCGGACCAAGACGTTCTGGGTGGCGTTGCTGGCCGTGATGGCGGTCCTCGGGTTCCTGTCCCTGCCGATCTCCGGTTTCGGGCTGGGCCTCTTCGGCATGATGCTCGCGGTGGTACCGGCGGGGATCTACCTCACCGACGTCCGCCCGAACCTGCCCCGCCGCACCTCTGGGAGGCCATGATGCGCGCCGTCGTGCAGCGGGTCCACCACGCGCGGGTGAGCGTGGCCGGCGAGGTCGTGGGCGAGATCACCCGGCCCGGCCTCGTGGCGCTCGTCGGCGTCACGCACTCCGACGACGCCGCCCGGGCCGCGGCGATGGCACGCAAGATCGCGGAACTGCGGATACTGCGGGACGAGCGTTCCTGCGTGGATGCCGGCGCGCCGGTCATGGTCATCTCCCAGTTCACCCTCTACGGGGACACCCGCAGGGGCAGGCGCCCGGGTTGGACGCAGGCCGCCCCGGGACCCGTGGCCGAGCCGCTGGTCGACGCCGTGGCCGGGGAGTTGCGGGCGCGTGGCCTGGAGGTCGCGACCGGGCGCTTCGGCGCCATGATGGACATCGACATCCATGCCGACGGCCCGGTCACCATCCTGCTCGAACTCTGACATCTCACGCCTGTGGCGAACACGGGAGGGTCCCGCTCGCCCCCGCCGTTAGCATCGATGAAGGACACCCGGCTGTTGAGGAGAGGGTTCATGTTCGAACGGTTCACAGACCGCGCCCGGCGCGTTGTCGTGCTCGCCCAGGAAGAGGCGCGCATGCTCAACCACAACTACATCGGCACGGAGCACATCCTCCTCGGCCTCATCCACGAGGGTGAGGGCGTCGCCGCCAAGGCACTCGAGTCCATGGGCATCTCCCAGGACGGGGTCCGTGCTCAGGTCATCGAGATCATCGGCGAGGGACAGCAGGCCACGACCGGCCACATCCCCTTCACCCCGCGCGCGAAGAAGGTCCTCGAGCTCTCGCTGCGCGAGGCCCTGCAGCTCGGCCACAACTACATCGGCACCGAGCACATCCTGCTCGGCCTCATCCGCGAGGGTGAGGGAGTCGCCGCCCAGGTGCTCACCAAGCTGGGTGCGGACCTGAACCGCGTGCGCCAGCAGGTCATCCAGCTCGTCTCCGGCTACCAGGGCAAGGAGCCGATCTCGGCCGGTGGCCCCGCCGAGGGCACGCCCGCCGGCTCGGCGATCCTCGACCAGTTCGGCCGCAACCTCACCCAGGCCGCGCGCGAGGGCAAGCTCGACCCGGTGATCGGGCGCGAGAAGGAGATCGAGCGGGTCATGCAGGTGCTGTCCCGCCGCACCAAGAACAACCCGGTCCTGATCGGGGAGCCGGGGGTCGGCAAGACCGCCGTGGTGGAGGGCCTCGCCCAGGACATCGTCCGGGGCGACGTGCCCCAGACCCTCACCGACAAGCAGCTCTACACCCTCGACCTCGGCTCGCTGGTTGCGGGCTCCCGCTACCGCGGTGACTTCGAGGAACGCCTCAAGAAGGTGCTGAAGGAGATCCGCACCCGCGGGGACATCATCCTGTTCATCGACGAGATCCACACGCTTGTGGGTGCCGGGGCGGCTGAGGGTGCCATCGACGCGGCCTCCATCCTGAAGCCCATGCTGGCTCGGGGCGAGCTCCAGACCATCGGGGCCACCACGCTCGACGAGTACCGCAAGCACATCGAGAAGGACGCCGCACTCGAGCGCCGTTTCCAGCCGATCCAGGTGGCCGAGCCCACGCTCGCCCACACGATCGAGATCCTCAAGGGCCTGCGGGACCGGTACGAGGCGCACCACCGCGTCTCGATCACCGACGACGCGCTCGTGGCCGCCGCGACCCTCGCGGACCGCTACGTCTCCGACCGGCACCTGCCGGACAAGGCCATCGACCTGATCGACGAGGCCGGGGCGCGGCTGCGCATCCGCCGCATGACCGCCCCGCCGGATCTTCGGGAGATCGACGAGCGCATCTCCGAGGTGAAGCGCGAGAAGGAGTCCGCGATCGACGACCAGGACTTCGAGCGCGCCGCCCGGCTGCGCGACGAGGAGGCCCGGCTCGCGCACGAGCGCACCGAGAAGGAGCGCGCCTGGAAGACCGGTGACCTCGACACGATCTCCGAGGTGAACGAGGAACTCATCGCCGAGGTGCTGGCCATGTCGACCGGAATCCCGGTCATCAAACTGACCGAGGAGGAGTCCACCAAGCTGCTCAAGATGGAGGACGGCCTCCACAAGCGCGTGGTCGGACAGGACGAGGCGATCAAGGCGCTTTCCCAGGCCATCCGCCGCACTCGCGCGGGCCTGAAGGACCCGAAGCGTCCCGGTGGCTCGTTCATCTTCGCCGGCCCCACCGGAGTCGGCAAGACCGAACTCGCCCGGGCTCTCGCCGAGTTCCTGTTCGGGGACGAGGACGCGCTCATCCAGCTCGACATGTCCGAGTTCGGCGAGAAGCACACCGTCTCGCGGCTCTTCGGCTCGCCCCCCGGGTACGTCGGCTACGACGAGGGCGGCCAGCTCACCGAGAAGGTGCGCCGCCGGCCGTTCTCAGTGGTGCTCTTCGACGAGGTGGAGAAGGCCCACCCCGACGTGTTCAACTCCCTCCTGCAGATCCTCGAGGACGGCCGCCTGACCGACTCGCAGGGCCGCGTGGTGGACTTCAAGAACACCATCATCATCATGACCACCAACCTCGGCACCAAGGACATCGCGAAGGGCCTCCTCACCGGCTTCCAGGCCGGCGGCGAGCTCGCCTCGGACTACCAGCGGATGAAGGCCAAGGTCAACGAGGAGCTGAAGCAGCAGTTCCGGCCGGAGTTCCTCAACCGCGTGGACGAGGTCGTGGTGTTCCCGCAGCTCTCCCGCTCCGAGATCCTCCAGATCGTGGACCTCATGATCGCCAAGCTGGACGTGCGCCTGAAGGACCGGGACATGACCATCCAGCTCACCCCTGCCGCCAAGGCGCTCCTCGCGGACCGCGGGTACGACCCGGTGCTGGGCGCCCGGCCGCTGCGCCGCGCGATCCAGCGGAGTATCGAGGACTCGCTCTCCGAGCGGATCCTGTTCGGCGAGATCAAGACCGGCCAGAAGGTGATCGTGGACGCCGAGGGCGAAGGTCTGCTCGGGGAGTTCAGCTTCAGGGGCGTGTCGAAGGACCATGTGTCCCCTCCCGCGGAGGAGGGGCATCACGACTCCTCCGAGAGTGCGGACCCGGACGCGGACATCCACGCCATGTTCGGCGGCGGCGAGCCCGAGCCGGTGGCAGAGGGCGGTGGCCACGACGAGCGGAAGGGCTCGGCGCTCGGCTGACGCCGCTTGGCTGACGTGACGGAAGGCGTCCCCGGGTGGGGGCGCCTTCCGCCATGTCACTGCTCATCAGTGGGTCGAGGTCGACTCCGTCACGGTCACCGTGCCCACCCCGCCGGAGACGGTGAGCGGAACCTGTTCGGAGGTCGCGATCCCGCGGGGGTCGGCTTCGGGCGCGTTCTCGGTCACGGTGCCGACACCGGTCGAGCGGGTGACGGCGTAGCCCTCCCGGAGGACGGGGAGTGCCACGCTCACCGTCCCGACCCCGCCCTCGATGATCACGGACTCCGGTGCGGTCGTGGTGCCCAGGTCGATGCGAGTGGTGCCGACTCCGCCCGCGATGTCCACCCGGCCGGCCACCGCGACGTCCGCCTGCACGCGGCCGACCCCGGATTCCACCCGGAGGGAGGCCGCTTCGCCGGTGATCCCCACGTCACCGACGCCCGAGCGAACGACGGTGTCGCCCCAGGTGCCGTCGACCGTCACGCGGCCCGCCCCGGCGTCGAGCTCGAGGTCGGGGACGAGGTCCTCCGGCACGCGGATGGTGAGTGTCTGTCGCTCGCCCGCGTTGTCGAACCAGTCCCAGGTCCGCCAGTTCCAGCGGTCGTCGTCGACGGTGAAGCTGAGCGTGGAGCCGTTGCGCTCCACGATGGAGACGTTGTCGGGGTCGCCGTACCAGCCGGTCTGCCATTCGATCATCGACCCGGCGTGGGCGGTGACGACGACGTCGTGGACGCCCGCCTCCACCTCGAGTCCCGTCACCGAAGTGGCCGGTTCCTCGCCCCCCACCTGGGAGAACGGGTGCACATGGGTCCGGCCGATGGCGCCGGCCGCCCCGGTGGTGACGGCCAGCACCGCCACGGTGGCGCCGACGGCGAGGATCGCCGCCCGCAGTCCCCGGGATCGGGGGCCGACGGCACCGGGGACGGGGTCCGGGGCCTTCTCACGCCGCACGGGCTGCTGCCACTGCGGGTAGGGCTGACCGGGGCCGGGCCACGGCTGGCCCTGCGGCTGTTGCCAGCCCTGCGGTGGTGGGGTGGGCTGGCCCTGCCAGTCCTGTGGTGATGTCGGGGTGGTCATTGGTCCTCCTTCAGGACTCGAGGTAGCGCAGGACGGCAAGTACGCGGCGGTTGCCCGCCTCGTCGGCGGTGAGGCCGAGCTTGGAGAAGATGGCGGTGACGTGCTTCTCGACCGATCCCTCCGAGACGTACAGCGTCCCCGCGATGGCGGAGTTGGAACGGCCCTGAGCCATGAGCTCGAGCACGTCCCGCTCACGGGCGGTGAGCTGGGCGATGGTGTCACGGCGCCGCGACCGGACGACGATCTGCGAGACGACCTCCGGGTCGAGGGCGGTGCCCCCGGCCGCCACGGTGGCGACGGCGTCGAGGAATTCTTCGACATCGGCCACCCGCTCCTTCAACAGGTAGCCGAGGCCGCGGGTGGAGCTGGCGATGAGGTCGGAGGCGTAGCGCTCCTCCACGTACTGGCTGAGCACGAGGATGGCGGCGTCCGGGACCCGGCGGCGCAGCTCGACGGCGGCGCGGATGCCCTCGTCGGAGAACGTGGGCGGCATCCGGACGTCCACGATCGCCAGGTCGGGGTGCACTTCGAGGGCGGTGGTGACGAGCTGGTCGGCGGTTCCGAGGGAGGCGACCACCTCGTGGCCGGCGTCGGTGAGGAGCCGTTCGAGGCCGGCACGGAGGAGGACCGAGTCCTCGGCGATGATCACGCGCACGGGAGCTCCACGGTGACGAGGGTGGGCCCGCCCGCCGGACTGGAGATGGCGAGGGTGCCCTGGGCGGCGCGCACCCTTTCGGCCAGTCCGGCAAGACCGGTGGAATCCGTGCCGGGGGTGATGTGGGCGCCACCGGTGCCGTTGTCGAAGACGACCACGCGGGCACGGTTGCCGTCGCGGGTCACCACCACCTCGGCCTGCGAGGCGTGGGAGTGCTTGGCGACGTTGGTCAGGGCCTCCGCCACCACGAAGTACGCTGTGGACTCAAGCGTGCGGGGGAGCCGCTCTGCGAGGTCCACCCGCACGCGCACGGGGATGGGTGAGGCGGCGGCGAGCGCCGACAGCGCGGCGTCGAGTCCCCGGTCGGTCAGGACGGCGGGGTGGATCCCCCGGGCGAGCTGGCGCAGGTCGTTGACCGCTGCCTTGGCCTCGCTGTGGGCCTCGTCGATCATGGCGCGGGCGGCATCGGGGTCCGTGTCGAGCTTGGACTTCGCCATCCCCAGTGTCATGGCGAGATTGACGAGGCGGGGCTGGGCGCCGTCGTGGAGGTCCCGTTCGATGCGGGCGCGCTCGGCGGCCGCGGCCCGCTCCGCACCGTCGCGGGCGTCCTCCAGAGCCAGGACCCGGCGCTGGAGCTGCTCCGCCGGAACGGACAGCAGCGCGGCGTCGAGGGCCCGGTCGATGAGGGCGGCGCCCCACAGGACGGCGACGGCGAGCAGAAGGATCACCCCTCCCACCGCCGGGGCCCAGGAGGGCAGGATGAACGCGCCGGGGACGATCTCGAACGAGACGGCGCCGGTGCCCGGGGTGGCCAGCCCGGCGACTCCGGTGGTCGCGAGCCACAGGAAGATCGATCCTCCGGTGAGGCCGAGCAGGAGCTTCAGCACGTGGTGGGCGAAGGAGCGCCAGTACTCCCCGTTGCCGATGGGGCGCCAGCTCCGCCGGAGTGCGCCCTCGCCGGGGCGGGCGAGCCAGGTGGAGAGGTCGGGGACTGGCAGGTCGTACACGGCGCGGGCCCGGCGGCGCTCGGCCGCGAAGGCGAGCCGCAGCAGCCACAGGACGCCGAAGAGGATGACGAGCCCGATGCCGAACAGTGGGATGAGGCCGATCCCGACTGAGATCGCGACGATCATGGCGACACCCCAGACGAGGGCGAGGGCGAACGACACCATGACGTTGGCCATGCCGGGGAGGGCGTCGGAGAGGAGGCCGCGTCGGGCGGCCGGAGGAGCGGTGGTTGTCATGTCCCCGAGCCTAGGCCGCGTGCGGACGGCGCAGAATGGGGCGGGCAACCCGTTTCAGTGGGGGTTATCCCCCGGACGACCGGGCGCGACGGGTGTGCTCCAGCCACGCATGGATGAGGGCGTAGCAGATGGTGTCGCATCTCCCATTCACGATGCCGTGCGGATGCGTGGCCGTGGAACGCTCGCTACGGTGGTGAGGACAGGGTCCACGGAACACAGTGGTGGATCGGAAGCCCATGGAAGGACATCGCGATGGGAATCGGAGACGACATCAAGCACGGCGCCGAGAAGCTGGCGGGCAAGGCCAAGGAGGAGTGGGGCGACCTGACGGACAACGAGCGCCTCGAGGCCGAGGGCAAGAAGGACCAGGTCGAGGCCGACGTCAAGGACGCGGCGTCGGACGTGTCAGAAGCTTCGAGCGACATCAAGAAGGACCTCACGGACTGAGTTCTCGACGGGCGGGGCCCCCGGCATGTGCCGGGGGCCCCGCCGCCTGTCCGGAACGGTTGGGGTGCTGCGGGCCAGTCACGGTAGTCTTGACGGGAATGCAACGCCGCAACCAGTAACAGCTCGGAAGGCCGATAGATCAATGACGAAGTACGTCTACAAGTTCAGCGAGGGCGACAAGGACCAGAAGGACCTGTTGGGCGGCAAGGGCGCGAACCTTGCCGAGATGACCAACATCGGGTTGCCCGTTCCCCCCGGATTCACCATCACGACCGACGCGTGCCGTTACTACATGAAGCACGGCTCCCTCCCCCCGGAACTCGCCGAGCAGGTCACCGTCGCGGTGAACGACGTCGAGGGCGTCATCGGCCGGCAGTTCGGCGACCCGTCCGAGCCGCTGCTGTTCTCGGTGCGCTCCGGCGCGAAGTTCTCCATGCCCGGCATGATGGACACGGTCCTGAACATAGGGTTGAACGATGAGTCCGTGCGCGGGCTCGCCGCGTTCGCGAATGACGAGCGGTTCGCGTGGGACTCCTACCGCCGCCTCATCCAGATGTTCTCCAAGACCGTCCTCGGCGTCGACGGGGAACTCTTCTCCGAAGCGCTCGATGCCAAGAAGGCCGAGCGTGGCGTGCGGACCGACCCGGAGCTCAAGGCCGATGACCTGAAGGAGATCGTCGCCGAGTTCAATCAGATCGTGCTCGACCAGACCGGTTCGGAGTTCCCGCAGGACACGCGCACGCAGCTCGACCTCGCCGTCGAGGCCGTCTTCAACTCGTGGAACACCGAGCGTGCGGTCATCTACCGCCGCCGCGAGAAGATCTCCAACGAGCTCGGGACCGCCGTGAACGTCCAGACCATGGTGTTCGGCAACCTCGGCGACAGCTCCGGAACCGGCGTGTGCTTCACCCGTGACCCCTCCACCGGCCACTCCGGCGTGTACGGCGACTACCTGGTCAACGCCCAGGGCGAGGACGTCGTCGCCGGTATCCGCAACACCCTCTCGCTCGCGGACCTGAAGAACATCGACCACCGGAGCTACACGGAGCTGCGCGCCGCCATGAGCCGCCTCGAGCAGCACTACCGCGACCTGTGCGACATCGAGTTCACCATCGAGAACGGCCGCCTCTGGCTGCTCCAGACCCGCGTGGGCAAGCGCACCGCCGGCGCCGCGTTCCGCGTGGCCACCCAGCTCATCGACGAGGGTCTCATCAGCGAGGACGAGGCGCTCGAGCGCGTCACCGGCGCTCAGCTGACTTCGCTCATGTTCCCCCAGTTCGACGACGAGGCCACCAAGATCCTGCTCACCCAGGGCATGGCCGCCTCACCGGGTGCCGCTGTGGGCGAGATCGTGTTCGACTCGGCGCAGGCCATCGCGCGCGCCGCCCAGGGCGTGAAGGTCATTCTGGTGCGCCGCGAGACCAACCCGGACGACCTGGGCGGGATGATCGCAGCCGAGGGCATCCTGACCGCGCGTGGCGGCAAGACGTCGCACGCGGCCGTGGTCGCCCGCGGCATGGGTACCACCGCCGTCGTCGGCGCGGAGGAGCTCGACATCGACGCGGCAGCGCGTGAGATGCGCGTGGGCGACCAGGTGCTGCGCAGCGGCGACATCGTCGCAATCGACGGCACCACCGGCGAGGTGTTTGCCTGCGACGTGCCAGTCGTTCCCTCGCCCGTCACGAC
>JBNJCY010000011.1:0-22699 GCA_051744325.1 Actinomycetota bacterium | reverse complement strand
GCCCGGCCCCATTCCGAACCCGGAAGCTAAGCCCTCCAGCGCCGATGGTACTGCACCCGCCAGGGTGTGGGAGAGTAGGACACCGCCGAACACACATTCGAAGAGGAGCACACCGCAAGGTGTGCTCCTCTTCTTTGTCTCGGCTCCTCGTTCTCGGTTCGGCGTCTCGGTCTTGGCGGTGTTCCGCCGTCGCCCCTGCCTGGAACCTGCCGAGAAGCCCGTGCCCGTCCCTACATCCCGCCGAGAACCTGAGCGATGAGGATCTTGGAGATCATCGCGACCGGGTAGACCATGGCGTATCCGAGGGCGACGCGGGCATCACCGTTGGTGCGGGTGTTGCAGAAGGCGAGGACGGCCGGTTGCGTCTGTGCCGCACCGAGCAGGCCGGAGAGCCGGGTCCCGCCCATCTTGAAGATGTACCGCATGGTGAGGTAGAGGCTGAGGCCAACCGTCGTGGTGGTGGCCAGGCCGACCACGAGGATCGGGATCCACGCACCCGACGAGAACGCGTTCGCGATCTGTGTCCCGGCGTTGGCGCCGGCGTAGGCGAGGAACAGGAGCAGGCCCAGTTCCGAGAGGACTGCGCTGGCAGTGTGGGGCAGGGAGGTGGTGACCTTACCGATCCGGCCGACGCGTCCCATCACGAGGCCAACGAGGAGGGTGCCGGCGGCTGAGCCGATCGTGAACGAAGTCCCGCCGGGAACCGGGAACTGGATCTGGCCGATGAAGAGCCCGAGCGCCATGCCGAAGCCGAGGGCCACCGGGTTGATGTCGGACAGTCCGCGGGCCGAGTCCCCGAAGAACTTCGAGATCTCCTCCATCTTGGACGTCGGTGCGACGATGCGCGCCCCGTCACCGAGGACAAGGGTCAGTCCCGGTTCGCCCACCATGTCGACATCGCCACGCCGAACCCGCGAGACGGTCGCGCCGAACTTCTCCTCGATCCCGAGATCCTCGATCGTGTGCCCGGCGAGCTTCGGGTTCGAGACGGTGACGCGGCGGAAGTCGAGGTAGCGACGGTCCGTCATGAGGGAGTGGGAGGAGATGTGGCCGAGGTACTCGATCGCCTGACGGACGTCTGCCTCGGGACCCACCACGGTGAGGAGGTCATCGCGGTGGATGCGGTCCGTTTGCTTCGGGTGGATGATCGGCCCGTCCTCGCCCCGGCGCAGCCGGGAGAACTGAACCTTCTCGCCGAGTTCTGCGTGGATCTCGGACAGCGAGTGGTCGTCATCGCGCTCGATCCGGATCGTCCGGTTGATGATCGGAGAGGGCGCGTCGGTGTCGTTCTTCCCGTAGTTGAGCGAGAGCATCGCGAAGGCGAGCATGCCGAGCACGCCGTAGAGGTAGGTGATCGAATACCCGACAGTGGCGGCTGCCGGATCGCCGGAGGCTGCTCCCGCGGCCGCCAGTGCCGGGGTGTTGGTGATGGCCCC
Source organism: Actinomycetota bacterium (assembly GCA_051744325.1). Taxonomy (GTDB): domain Bacteria; phylum Actinomycetota; class Actinomycetes; order Actinomycetales; family Actinomycetaceae; genus UBA1383. The sequence continues at coordinate 21,263 of JBNJCY010000011.1, read as the reverse complement.
GGCGAAGGTGCCGGCGATGAGTGCCGGGGACATGTCGAATGCCTGGCCGAGTCCCCAGGTCACCCCCGCACCGACGAGGAACACGATCACCATGGCGAGGATCACTCCACCGCTCGTGCGCATGACGTGGAAGAAGTTGGGGCCGGAGGTGACACCGATCGCGAAGGCGAACAGCGCGAGCCCCATGATCCCGACGTCGTGCGGGATGAGCATCTCGAACCCCTGCGCGAGTCCCCATGCGGTCAGGCCCATCGCGGAGAAGAGAACCGCGGCCGCCCCGAGCGAGACACCCTTGACCTTGACATGCCCGAAGGCCATGCCGATCCCGAGGACGAGGAAGAGGTAGAGGATCGGCTGGTCGGCAAGAAGTTGGAAGACCGTGTTCACGAGGACCCTTTCGTCGACAGCACAAGCATGCTGCGATCCGCCGCCGACGGGATGGGCCTTCGGACCTGAATCTGGGTGGAATCGCGGTCCGGCCCGGGAGAGCTGTCGTTTTCGTCCGCTATGCCCACCAGCGGGCCCGGAGTGCGCCATGATGGATCCACGCACGTCGAAGGGGATGCCATGCCCACCAAGGATGAACTTCTCGCCGGATTGCCCGAGCCACTCACGCTGGAGCCCGAGGATGTGCTCGCCGAGCGGGGCACGCGAGCGCACCAGCTCATCGTCATCGACGACCACCCGTCCGGCAGCCAGTCGATGGCGGACGTCCCGGTGCTCACGGCATGGTCGGAGGACCAGGTGGAGTGGGCGCTGGCCTCTGGGGCGCCGGCGGTGTACGTGGTGACCAACACCCGGGCGCTGTCCCCCACTGCCGCCGAGGACCGTTATCTGGAGGTGATCTCCGCGTTCCTCGAGGGGGCGGAGAGAACGCGGACGGACGTCCGGTTCGTGCTGCGGTCGGACTCCTCGTTGCGCGGCCATTACCCGCTCGACGTCGACATCCTCACGAACGCGATCGAGTCGACCCTGTCCAGCGCCGTCGACGGCGTAGTCCTCGTGCCGGCATTCCCCGAGGCCGGTCGGATCACGGTCCACGGCGTCCACCACGTGGCGGAGCACCCGGGCAGCTACGTTCCGGTGGGGGAGACCCGCTACGCCCACGAGCCGCGCTTTCCGTACGCAAGCTCTGACCTGCGCGAATGGGTCGCGGAGAAGACGCGCGGCCGCTGCCCCGCCGATTCCGTGCTCGCCGTGGACCTCGAGGTCGTGCGCCAGTCACCCGACGCCGTCGCGGCCCAGGTGATGAACGCCCGGCGCGGGCAGGCCGTCGTGATCGACGCCGCGTCCGAGGAGGACCTGCGCTCGATCGCCATCGGCCTCTTGCGGGCGGAGGCCGCCGGCAAGCGCTTCGTCTACCGGGTCGGCCCGCCCGTGGTACGCGCCATGATCGGGCAGCCCGTCCACGCGGCCCTCTCGCGTGACGAGATCGAGGCACTGCGGGTGAAGGCCGGCACCGACGGCGCCAGGACGGGACTCGTCGTCGTGGGGACTCCGGTTCCCTTCACGAGGAGGCAGCTCCGCGTGCTCGAGCACCGGCATCCGGTGCGCGAGGTCCCCATCTCCGTACCGGCGATCCTCGATTCCCGGCGAGCCGGGCACATCGAGGACGTCGTCGCGCGGGCGGTGGAGGCCCTCGATGCCGGGAACGTGATCGTGCGCCTTGCCGACATGCACGTGGACGCCCAGGCGAAGGGCGACTTCTCGATCGACCCACGCGTCGGGCGGGCCGTCAACGAGGTCGTGTACCGCATCGCCAAGGCGTGCCGGCTCAAGTTCGTCGTCGCCCGTGGTGGGTCGGTCACCTCGTCCGTCGCCCAGGGGCTCGGGGTGAGACGTGCCATGGTGCGCGGCCCGGTCCTCGAGGGGATCGTCTCGCTGTGGGAGCCCCTCGCAGGTCCGCTGAAGGGTGTCCCCTTCGTCGTGTACGCCGGCGGTGTGGGCGACGACGACGGACTGGCCGATGTCGTCGACAAGCTGTCGGGGGTCGAGCTCCCCACCACGGATCGCCACGCTGACGTCCCCGAGGCCGAGGCCCCCGCCGTCACCGCCGAGACCGTGGTGGTGATCGGACTGGGGTCCAAGGGCCTGCCCATCGCGGCGCGCCTCACGGGGCGGTTCCAGGTGCGGGCCTGGGACATCGACCCGCTCCGTCGTGAACTCGCCGGTCACGACGGCGTCTCCGCCGGGTCCTCCGCGCTCGACGCCGTCGCGGACGCCACGACCGTGCTCGTCGCAGTGCGGGGTCACGAGGAGTTGGAGGATGTTCTCTTCGGCGAGCACGGCGTCGCCGAGCACGTCACGAGGGGTGCGGTCGTGGGGGTGCTCATGGCCGTGGGCGTCCGCGAGATCCGGGACGTCGCGCGGCGCCTCGCGAAACTCGGGGTGCACACCCTCGACATGCCCATCTCAGGCAGCGGCGAACGCGCTCGCTCCGGAGAGCTCGCCATACTCGTTGGCGGACCCGACGACGTCGTCGCGGCCGTTCGCCCCGTCCTCGAGCATGTTGCCGCAACCGTGACGCACGTGGGGCAGAACGTGGGCGATGGGCAGGCGATGAAGGCGGTGAACCAGCTCCTGGTGGCCGTCAACCTGGCGGGTGTCGCTGAGGCGCTGAGCCTGGGCTCCGCGCTCGGCCTCGACCCCGCGCTGACGTTGCGGGCGCTCGGGACTGGTGCGGCGTCGTCCTACATGGTCCTGGACCGGGGTCCGAGGATGGTGGAGGTCTCGGAGGGGATCACGCCGCAGCTCGTCAACCGGCTCGACCTCACGACGGACGACCTCGGAGTCGCACTGGAGGTCGCGCGGGACGTCGGGCAGCCCACCCCGGTCGCTGCCGCAGTCGAGCAGGTCCTCCTGCGGGCCGCGCAGGCGCTTTCCCCGGACATGGACGACGCTGCGCTCATCCGGGTGGTCGAACCGTCCTGAGGTGAGCCCCGGCGACCCTTGTCCACATCGTGATCAGTTGGCCGTACCGTGGACCACGATGTGAGACGCGGGGACTGGGTGGTCGGCGCGTGTGTAGGGTCAGGTTCATGGAGCGAGTATGGGTCAGACGCACGGCGTGACGCTGTGCACCCCTGCCGCGGCCTGTGAGCCGCCAGGGGTTTTTTCATGCCCGCACCGCCCGGCCCCCAACCAAGGAGGACAACGATGACCAGCACGAACGAGAAGGTCCTGCCCTCGTCGGTCGCCGCCCGGGCGGCGAAGGCCGCGCCGGCAGGGATGTCCGGGGCGCAGGCCGTCGTACGTTCGCTCGAGGAGCTCGGCGTGGACTCCGTGTTCGGTCTGCTCGGTGGCGCGATCCTTCCCGTCTACGACGCGCTCTTCGACTCGCAGAAGGTCCGCCACATCCTCGTCCGCCACGAGCAGGGCGCCGGCCACGCCGCAGAGGGCTACGCCAGCGTCACGGGCCGCGTGGGGGTGGCGTTGGTGACCTCCGGCCCCGGCGCCACCAACCTCACCACCGCGATCGCGGACGCCTACATGGACTCCGTGCCCCTCGTGGCGATCACCGGCCAGGTCAACGCCCCGATGATCGGGACGGACGCCTTCCAGGAGGCGGACATCGTCGGGGCCACGATGCCAATCGTGAAGCACTCCTTCCTCATCAAGGACGGTGCGGAGATCCCGTCGCGACTGGCCGAGGCGTTCCACATCGCCTCGACGGGCCGCCCCGGCCCGGTGCTCGTCGACATCGCCAAGTCCGCGCAGAACCAGCAGATCGACTTCAGCTGGCCGCCACGGATGAACCTGCCGGGCTACCGGCCGATCACCCGGCCGCACTCGCGCCAGATCCGTGAGGCCGCCCGGCTGCTGGCCACTGCTTCCCGGCCGGTGCTCTACGTGGGCGGTGGCGCGATCCGCTCCGGGGCGGCGGAGGTCCTGCGCAAGCTCGTGGACCTCTCTGGTGCCGCCGTCGTCACGACGCTCATGGCGCGCGGTGCCGTGCCTGACTCGCACCCGCAGCACTGTGGCATGCCCGGCATGCACGGCTCGGTCGCCGCCGTCGCGGCGATGCAGCGGGCAGACCTCCTCGTCGCCCTCGGGGCGCGCTTCGACGACCGCGTCACCGGTGACCTGAAGACCTTCGCGCCCGGCGCCGTCGTCGTCCACGCGGACATCGACCCGGCGGAGATCGGGAAGAACCGGCGGGCGGATGTCCCGATCGTCGGAGACCTGAAGCAGACGATCACGGAACTGAACGTTGCGCTCGCGGCGGCACACTCCCAGTACGGCAGGCCGGACCTCGGGGCCTGGTGGAGCCAGCTCGACGAGCTGCGCACCACCTACCCGCTCGGCTGGACGGACACGGAGGACGGCCGGATGGCGCCCCAGTACGTCATCAGCCGGCTCGGGGAGATCGTCGGCCCGGACGGCATCTACGTCTCCGGAGTCGGGCAGCACCAGATGTGGGCCGCCCAGTTCATCAAGTACGAACGGCCGAACACGTGGCTCAACTCGGGCGGCCTCGGCACGATGGGCTACTCGATCCCGGCCGCGATGGGTGCGAAGGTGGGGGCGCCGGACCGGGAGGTCTGGTCGGTCGACGGCGACGGCAGCTTCCAGATGACGAACCAGGAGCTCGCCACCTGCGTCCTCAACGACATCCCCATCAAGGTGGCGCTCATCAACAACTCCTCGCTCGGGATGGTTCGGCAGTGGCAGACACTCTTCTATGACGGGAGGTACTCGCACACCGAACTCGACACCGGCTACGGCTCGCGCAACATCCCGGACTTCGTGAAGCTCGCCGACGCCTACGGCGCGGTCGGGTTGAGGTGCGACAACGTCAAGTGCGTGGACGAGACCATCGCCAAGGCGCGGGAGATCGACGACATCCCGGTCGTCATCGACTTCGTCGTCTCCCGGGACGCGATGGTGTGGCCGATGGTGCCCGCCGGACTGTCCAACGACCAGATCCAGTACGCCCGCGGGCTCACCCCCGACTTCTCCACCGACGTCTGAAGGAAAGCACCATGGCACGCCACACACTGTCCGTCCTCGTCGAGAACACCCCCGGTGTCCTCGCGCGCGTCGCCGGCCTCTTCGCCCGTCGCGCGTTCAACATCCACTCGCTCGCCGTGGGGCCCACCGAGCACGAGTCGATCTCCCGCATGACCGTCGTCGTGGACGCCGAAGACCTCCCGCTCGAGCAGGTGACGAAGCAGCTCAACAAGCTGATCAACGTCATCAAGATCGTCCAGCTGGAGCCGGAGGCCTCCGTGCAGCGTGAGCTGGTCATGGTCAAGGTGCGGGCGGACGACTCCTCGCGCACCGCGGTCCTGCAGGTGGTCGAGCTGTTCCGGGCCCACGTTGTCGACGTCGTCCCGGATGCGGTCACGATCGAGGCCATCGGCGGCGACGGCAAGCTGAAGGCGCTCCTGATGGCACTGGAGCCCTACGGCATCAAGGAGATCGTCCAGTCCGGCGTGGTGGCGATCTCGCGCGGCTCCCGTTCGCTGACCGACCGGACCGAGCGCTCCCTGCGCACCGCCTGAGAATCCGAACCCAACCACAAGGAAGTACATCCCCATGGCAGACATGTTCTATGACGACGACGCCGACCTCGCCCTGATCCAGTCGAAGAGGGTCACGGTCGTCGGCTATGGCTCGCAGGGCCACGCCCATTCCCTCAACCTGCGCGACTCCGGTGTCGACGTCACCGTGGCGTTGCGCCCCGGTTCGTCCTCGCGGGCGAAGGCGGAGGAGCAGGGCCTGAAGGTGGCAGCGATCGAGGACGCCGTGCGCGAGGCCGACGTGATCATGGTCCTCGCGCCGGACCAGCACCAGCGGAAGGTGTACGCCGAGCTCATCGAGCCCAACATGAAGCCCGATGCCGCACTCTTCTTCGCGCACGGTTTCAACATCCGTTTCGGCTATATCAAGCCTGCTGCCGGCCACGACGTCTGCCTCGTCGCCCCGAAGGGCCCCGGCCACACGGTGCGCCGCGAGTACGAGGCGGGCCGGGGCGTGCCCGTGATCGTCGGCGTGGAGCAGGACGCCTCCGGGCAGGCGTGGGACCTCGCGCTGTCCTATGCCAAGGCGATCGGCGGGTTGCGGGCCGGCGGGATCCGCACCACCTTCACCGAGGAGACCGAGACGGACCTCTTCGGCGAGCAGGCGGTCCTGTGCGGCGGCGTCTCGCAGCTCATCCAGTACGGGTTCGAGACACTGACCGAGGCCGGGTACCAGCCGGAGGTCGCCTACTTCGAGGTGCTGCACGAGCTCAAGCTGATCGTCGACCTGATCAACGAGGGTGGGCTGACCAAGCAGCGGTGGTCCGTCTCCGACACCGCGGAGTACGGCGACTACGTCTCCGGGCCGCGGGTGATCACTCCGGTCGTGAAGGACAACATGAGGGCCGTGCTCGCGGACATCCGGTCCGGGGCCTTCGCCGAGCGGTTCATCTCCGACCAGGACGCCGGCGCGCCCGAGTTCGCCGCGTTGCGGGCCCAGGGCGAGAGTCACCCGATCGAGCAGGTCGGTCCGGAACTGCGGCGCCTGTTCGCGTGGGGGAAGCCCGCTGACGAGGACTTCACCGAGGGCTCGGCGGCACGTTGACTCCGGGGGCGGCTCCGGCCGCCCCCGTCCTCCTGCCGAGACGCCGATCCCACGATCCGGGCAGCGAAATAGGATTCCCAGCATGTCATTGATCAGACTCGCACTCATCCCGGGAGACGGGATCGGCCCCGAGGTCGTGGCCGAGGGGTTGAAGGTCCTCCGTGGCGCCCTTCCGGCGGATGTGCAGCTCGAGACCACGGACTTCGACCTGGGGGCGGCCCGTTACCACCGCACGGGGGAGGTGCTCCCGGACGCGGAAATGGAGGAGATCCGCGCGCATGACGCGATCCTCCTCGGTGCGATCGGGGACCCGACGGTGCCGTCCGGAGTCCTCGAACGCGGCCTTCTCCTGAAGCTCCGCTTCGCCCTCGACCACTACGTCAACCTCCGGCCCGGCCGCCTGTATCCAGGCGTGGCCACCCCGCTCGCCGAACCGGGTGACGTGGACTTCGTCGTCGTCCGCGAGGGGACGGAGGGCCCGTACGTCGGCAATGGCGGGGCGATACGCGTGGGCACGCCCCACGAGGTCGCCAACGAGGTCTCCGTCAACACCGCGTTCGGGGTGGAACGGGTGGTGCGCTACGCCTTCGGGCTCGCAGCGGCTCGCCCGCGCAAGCGGCTCACCCTGGTACACAAGCACAACGTCCTCGTGCACGCCGGCCACCTCTGGCGCCGGGTCGTCGAGCAGGTGGCCCGGGAGTTCCCGGAGGTAGCCACCGACTACCTCCACGTCGACGCCGCATCGATCTTCTTCGTGACCGACCCGGGGCGCTTCGACGTCGTGGTGACCGACAACCTCTTCGGAGACATCCTCACCGACCTAGCCGGTGCCATCACCGGCGGCATCGGCCTGGCCGCCTCCGGGAACATCAACCCCGACCGCACCGCGCCGTCCATGTTCGAGCCGGTGCACGGCTCAGCCCCGGACATCGCGGGCCGGTCGACCGCTGATCCGACCGCCGCGATCCTGTCGGTGGCGCTCCTCCTGCGCCATCTCGGCCACGACGACGCCGCTGCGGCCGTCGACGCGGCCGTCGCCGCGGACCTCGCGACCCGTGGCGGGCCCCGCTCCACGACCGAGGTGGGGGACGCCGTCGTCGCCGCGCTGATGGAAAGGTGAGGACATGAGCACACTCGCTCCCGCCGCCGAGCTGGCCGGGAGGTTCCCGGCCCACGGCGAGGTCACGCCCCGGCCGCCCGCTGACCGGGAGGCGATCCTGGAACGGCTCTCGTTCGGGGTCGACTTCACGGATCGCATGGCGCGCGCCGTCCACACCCACGGGCTGGGATGGCACGACCGCGAACTCGTTCCCTTCGGGCCGATCCAGCTCTCACCGGCGACCTCCGTCCTGCACTACGGGCAGGAGATCTTCGAGGGGCTGAAGGCCTACCGGCACGCCGACGGCTCCGTCTGGACCTTCCGGCCGGAGCGGAACGCCGCGAGGTTCAACAGCTCGGCCCGCCGGCTCGCGATGCCCGAGCTGTCCGTCGAGGACTTCCTCGGCTCCATCGCCTCCCTCGTGGCCGCGGACCGGGACTGGGTGCCGGCGACGACGGGGTCGTCGTTGTACCTGCGCCCGTTCGCCTTCGCCTCCGAGGAGTTCCTCGGGGTGCGGTCCGCCCACGAGGTCACCTACCTGGTGATCGCCTCCCCGGTGGGCCCCTACTTCGCCGAGGGTTTCAGGCCGGTGGCGATCTGGGTCTCGACCGACTACCACCGTGCCGGCCCGGGCGGGACCGGCGCCGCCAAGACGGCCGGGAACTACGCCGCTTCGCTGCTGCCCCAGGACGAGGCCTACGCGCAGGGCTGCGAGCAGGTGTGCTTCCTCGACGCGGCCACGAACACCGTGCTCGAGGAACTCGGGGGCATGAACATCTTCGTGGCCGACGCGGACGGCACGGTCCGCACCCCGGCGCTCTCGGGGACGATCCTCGAGGGCGTCACCCGCTCCTCCGTCATCCAGCTCCTGGCCGACGAGGGCCGCCACGTGGTCGAGACCGAGGTGCGGCTGGACGAGCTGCTCGAGGGGATCCGGTCCGGGAACGTGGCCGAGGTGTTCGCCTGTGGCACCGCCGCGGTCGTCACCCCGATCGGGCGGCTCGCCGGGAGGGGTTTCGACCTGACCATCGGCGACGGCGAGCCGGGCGCGGTCACCACGAGCCTCCACGGACGGCTCACCGACATCCAATACGGCCGCGCGGAGGACCCGCACGGCTGGCTCTACAGGCTGGTGTGACATGCGTATCGAGATCTACGACACGACGCTCCGCGACGGCGCCCAGCAGGAGGGCATGAACCTCTCGGTGGCGGACAAGCTCGCCATCGCCCGCCTCCTGGACCAGCTCGGCGTGCACATCGTCGAGGGAGGCTGGCCGGGGGCGGTGCCCCGCGACACCCAGTTCTTCCACGAGGCGGTGGGCACCCAGCTCTTCGGGCGCTCCGTCCTAGCGGCCTTCGGCGCCACCCGGAAGGTGGGCGCCACCGCCGAGCACGACCCACAGGTACGGGCCCTCCTCGATTCCGGCGCCCCCCTCATCACGCTCGTGGCCAAGTCGGACATCCGGCACGTCGAGCGGGCGCTGCGCACCGAGGCCGAGGAGAACCTCGCCATGGTGCGCGACACCATCGAGTTCCTCACCCGGGAGGGCCGCGAGGTGCTCCTCGATGCCGAGCACTTCTTCGACGGTTACCGCTACGACCCCGCCTACACGCGCGGCGTCGTCCAGGTGGCCGCCGACGCGGGGGCCCGCACCGTCGTGCTCTGCGACACCAACGGCGGCATGCTGCCCCACTGGGTGGGCGACATCGTGGCCGACATGACCTCGATCGGCGTCCCGCTCGGCATGCACGCCCACAACGACACCGGGTGCGCCGTCGCCAACACGCTCGCCGCAGTGGAGGCCGGCGCGCACCACGTCCAGGGAACCGTCAACGGGTACGGGGAGCGCACCGGGAACGCCGATCTGCTCACGTGCGTCGCCAACCTGCAGCTCAAGCTGGGATACGACTGCCTCGGCGAGGACCTCCTGCAGGCCGCGCCCATCGCGCACCAGATCTCCGAGATCACCAACATCTCTCCTTTCGCCCGCCAGCCCTACGTGGGCGCCAGTGCGTTCGCGCACAAGGCAGGCCTGCACGCCTCCGCGATCCGGGTCGATCCGGACCTCTACCAGCACATCGAGCCCAAGTCCGTCGGCAATGACATGCGGATGCTGGTGTCCGACATGGCGGGGCGTGCGTCGATCGAGCTGAAGGCACGCGAACTCGGTGTCAACGTCTCGGGCCGGCCCGACGCCATCGCCGCGGTGACGCAGAAGGTCAAGGAGGCCGAGGCGCTCGGCTACACCTACGACGCCGCCGACGCGTCCTTCGAACTGCTGCTGCGCGAGGAGCTGGACGGGCATCGCACGAGCTACTTCGACGTCGAGTCCTGGCGGGCCCAGATCGAGGAGCGGCCGGGCCTGCCCGGGGACGGCATCGCCGAGGCGACCGTCAAGGTGCGCACCCCCAAGGGACGCATCGTCCGGACAGGTGAGGGCAACGGGCCCGTCAACGCGCTCGACAGGGCGCTCCGCGAGGCACTGCTGCCCACCTTCCCGCAGATCGCAGACTTCGAGCTCATCGACTTCAAGGTCCGTATCCTCGACTCGATGCAGGGGACCGGTGCGACGATCCGGGTTCTGATCGAGACGACCGACGGCATCAGGTCATGGTCGACGGTGGGGGTCGGGTCCGACGTCGTCGCGGCGTCCTGGGAGGCGCTCATCGACTCGATCACATGGGGCCTGCTCCACGACGCGGTCGAAACGGGGCGGCACCTGGGCTGACGCCCGCTCCCCATAGACTGGGAAGCATGCGCGGTGAGTACAAGGTTCCCAGCGGCAAACTCGTCGCCGCCGACGTGGAGGTGGAGGACGACCTGCTCTCCTCCGTCGCCGTCTCGGGGGACTTCTTCCTTGAGCCCGACGACGCGCTGGAGGACATCAACAATGCCCTGACGGGGCTGCCGACGGCGGCCGACGTCTCCGCCTACGTCTCCGCGATCGAGGCCGCGACCCCGGGGGTCCGGTTCATCGGATTCAGCCCGGAGGCGATCGGAATCGCCATCCGGCGGGCCCTCGGCCACGCCACCTCGTGGTCCGACCACAGCTTCGACATCATCCACTCGACGCCCCGTCACCCCGCCATGCACGTCGCGCTCGACGAGGTGCTGGCCGGTGAACTCGCCGCCGGCCGCCGCGGTCCGTCACTCGTGTTCTGGGAGTGGGACGCACCCCTCGTCGTGATCGGCTCCTTCCAATCGGTCCGCAACGAGATCGACCCCGAGGGCCTTGAGCGTCACGGAATGATGGTGGTCCGCCGGGTCACGGGGGGCGGCGCGATGTTCATGGAGGCCGGAAACTGCATCACCTACTCCTTGGTGGTCCCGACATCCCTGGTGGAGGGTCTGAGCTTCGAGCGGTCCTACTCGTTCCTCGACGACTGGGTGCTCGGTGCGCTGCGGTCGGTCGGCGTCGAAGCCCGGTATGTGCCCCTCAACGACATCGCCTCCGACAGGGGCAAGATCGGTGGTGCCGCGCAGAAGAGGTTCGCGAGCGGCGTCACCCTCCACCACGTGACCATGGCCTATGACATGGACGCCGACAAGATGCTCGAGATCCTGCGGATCGGCCGGGAGAAGCTCTCCGACAAGGGCACCCGGTCCGCCAACAAACGGGTCGACCCGATGCGCTCGCAGACCGGGTTGGTGCGAGCCGACATCATCGAGGCTTTCATCGAGCACTTCTCGTCACTGCACGCCACCCGCCGGTCCGACTTCACGCCGGAGGAGATCGCCCGGGCTGAGGAACTGGTGCAGACCAAGTTCCTCACCCAGGAGTGGACCCACCGGGTGCCGTGACCTACCAGCGGTGGTGGACGGCCGCCCGGAACCAGCGGTCGTAGAGGTCCTCCAGCGCCCGGTCGAGTTCCTCGCCGAGCGGTGGGAGTGCCGCCGCCGCCGCGTTGCCGCGCGCCTGGCGGCTGTTGCGCGCCCCCGGGATCACGGCTGTCACGCCCGGCCGGTCGATGATCCACCGCAGTGCCACCTGGGCCGGCGTCGCGCCCTCCGGGCCGAGGTCGCGGGCGAGCGCGGTGAACTCCGCCGCCGCCTTCACCCCGTCCTCGTAATCGACGCCCGCGAAGGTCTCGCCGACGTCGAAGGCCTCACCGTGCCGGTTGTAGTTCCGGTGGTCGGTCGGGGCGAAGGTGGTCTCTGCCGTGTACCGCCCCGACAGCAGCCCCGAGGCCAGCGGGACGCGGGCGATGATGCCGATCCCCCGCTCGTGCGCGGTCGGCAGGACCCGGTCGAGGGGCTTGCGCCGGAAGACGTTCAGGATGATCTGCACGGAGGCGACGTTCGGCCGCTCCATCGCGGCGAGCGCCTCGTCGCAGGTCTCCACCGAGACGCCGTAGTGGGCGATCCGGCCCTCCGCCACCATGCGGTCGAGTGCGTCGAATACACGGTCGTCGGCGAAGACGGGTGTCGGCGGGCCGTGCAGCTGCACGAGATCGAGCGTGTCGACACCGAGGTTCGCTCGCGAGCGGTCGTTCCAGACCCGGAAGTTCTCCTCCGAGTAGTTCTCCGGCACCTGGTCCACCCGCCGGCCCATCTTCGTGGCCACGAACGGGCGTGGGCCCACCGTCTGGGCGAGGTACCGCCCGATGAGGGACTCGGACCGGCCGTCCCCGTAGACGTCGGCCGTGTCGAAGAAGTCGACCCCGCTTCCCTGCGCCTCACCGAGCAGGCCGAGTGCCTCGTCGGCGTCCACGTCCCCCCAGTCCGACCCCAGTTGCCAGGTCCCGAGACCCACAACGGAGACCTCGGCCCCCGTCCGTCCCAGCGTGCGATGTTCCATCCGGTCCTCCTTGGTTCCCGTTCAGCCTAGGGGGTGAGCGGCGGAGCTGCGACCTCGTTGCCGGGAATCCCCGGAAATCGGCCAGATTCGCCACAATTCGGCCGTTTCAGGCGTTTGGGGCAGACATGGGCGCGTGCATCTGCGTAATGTCATTGCCAGCGGTACCCGAACAAGCGAGTGCCTGCACCTGACCGAACCAAGGAGAGCCATCCATGTCCGTGAACCGTACTGATCTCGTCGCTGCCGTCGCGGAGCGCGCCTCGCTCACCAAGGCACAGGCGGACGCCGCACTCTCCGCCATCCAGGACGTGATGGTGGAGTCGATCGCCAAGGGCGAGGCCGTCAAGGTCACTGGCCTGCTGTCCGTCGAGCGCGTGGACCGCGCCGCCCGCACCGGCCGGAATCCGCGCACGGGCGAGGAGATCGCCATTCCCGCCGGCTACGGTGTCAAGATCTCCGCGGGCTCGGCGCTGAAGAAGGCCGTCGCCAAGTAGGAGCTGCGGAAGGCGGCCGACCGGAACAGTCGGTCGCCTTCGGCGTGTCCGGACCCTAGACTTCTTGCCATGAGGATCCGTTTCACCGCCACCCACGACGCCCCGGGGAGCCCCGGGGCGCCCGACGCGCCGTCCGGGTCGCCGGAGGGTGCGACCACGCTGCTGGAGAGGGAGGAGACCGCCGAGGAATCCTCCGAGGGCGACCGCTTCGCCCATTACGTGCGCAAGGACCGGATCGCGGCCTCGGCAGCCTCCGGACGGCCCGTGGTGGCGCTGTGCGGCAAGGTGTGGACGCCCCGCCGGGACCCGAGCAGGTACCCGATCTGTCCCGAGTGCAAGGAGATCCTGCAGAGCCTCCAGTCCGGTGGGAAGGACGGGGACCGCTAGGAACCCAGTAACTCAGGAACCGAGGGACACGTGCCGCGTGGTCAGGGCCGGCTCGCCCTCCGAGAGCCGCCAGGCGGGGTATGGCAGCTCCGCACGTGACGCCAAGTGGCGTTCCGTGGCCCGTCCCAGGGCCCCCGGTCCGCGGTGTTCCTCGACGACGACGCCGCCGCGCACCAGCTCCACCTGGAGTGGGCGGGCGCCGAGGCCGTCCAGGTGCCGCCGCACGTCGTCGGGGCCGGACCCGGTCACGGTGACCTCCTCGACGGCGTGGCCCTCCTGAAGGACCCGTCCTGCGAGCTTCCGGCCTCCGATCGACCTCTTGGACTCGGACTCCTTGTGGACAGGCTCGAGGCGTCCGTCCGCACCCTCACGCGCCACCAGCTTGTACACGAGTTCGGCCGTCGGATGGCCGGAGCCGGTCACGAGCTTCGTCCCCACGCCGTAGGCGTCCACCGGGGCGGCGTTCAGTGCTGCGATGGCGTACTCGTCCAGGTCGGAGGTGACGGTGATGCGGGTCGAGGTCGCGCCGAGGTCGTCGAGTTGCTGGCGGACCGTGAAGGCCTGGGCCACGAGGTCGCCGGAGTCGAGGCGCACCGCCCCCAGCTCCCCGCCGCCCGCGCGGGCGGCGGCGACCGCGCGCTCAACTCCGCGGGGGACGTCGTAGGTGTCCACGAGGAGGGTCGTTCCCGGTCCGAGGGTCGCCACCTGGGCGGCGAAGGCCGACTCCTCGTCGTCGTGCAGAAGCGTGAAGGAGTGCGCCGCCGTGCCGATGGGCCGGAGGCCGTACCGGTGGGCGGCCTCGAGATCCGAGGTACCCGTGAATCCCGCGACAACGGCCGCCCGGGCGGCGGCCACCGCGGCCTCCTCGTGCGTGCGGCGTGCCCCCATCTCGAGGCACGGCCGGCCGTGCGCCGCCGTCGTCATCCGGGAGGCGGCCGCCGCCACCGCGCAGTCGTGGTTGAGCACCGACAGGACCACCGTCTCGAGCACCACCGCCTCGGCGAACGTGCCCTCGACCGTGAGGACCGGCGAGCCGGGGAAGAAGCACTCGCCCTCCGCGTACCCGGTGATCGATCCGGTGAACCGGAACCCGGAAAGGAATTCGAGCGTCCGCGGACGGACGACGCCGCGTTCGCCGAGCCAGGCGAGCTGTGCCTCCGTGAAGCGGAAGGCCTCGACGCCGTCGAGGAGCCGGGCCACGCCCGCGACCACCCCGTAGCGCCGTCGCGAGGGCAGGCGGCGGTTGAACACCTCGAACACGCACCTGCGCGAGGCCGTCCCCGACTCCAGGGCGGCATCGATCATGGTGAGCTCGTACATGTCGGTGAACAGGGCAGTGGATTCGCACGGCATGGTCGAAACGGTAGCGCGTGAGCCGCCGTTCGGCCCCGTGCTCCGCGTGACGGGTGGGACAATCGATTGCGATGACCTCCCTCCCGGACCAGCAGCTCAACGGCCAGGCGACGGCGCAGAACGCCTGGCGCGTGGTGGTGTGGGACGACCCCGTCAACCTCATGAGCTACGTGACCTACGTGTTCGAGACCCATTTCGGCCACCCCCACGACCGGGCGCACGCACTCATGATGCGGGTGCACACGGAGGGCCGGGCGGTGGTCGCGGAGGGCGGGCGTGAGCCGATGGAGAGCCACGTCGCCGCGATGCACGGCTACGGGCTCTGGGCGACCCTGGAACGCTCCAGCTGATGTTCGCATTCGCCGCCACCACCGCCGGCTACGCCTCGCGGCTGGACACCTCGGAACGGGCTGTCCTCGCCCGCGTCGTGGAGGACGTAGCCGTCCTGGTCTCCGATGGCGAGGAGGAACGGAGTGCCGGCGACGACCCGATCGCCCACCTCGACTTCGAGCCCGCCGAGGCAGAGGAACGGCCGAACAGCGACCCCGCCCTCGCGCGCCTGTTCCCACCCATGTCCGTCTCGGACCCTGATCTCGCGGCGGAGATGCGCGGGCTGACGGTGGACGAGGTGCGCCGCAGCAAGCTCGCCAACCTCGCCGTGGTCGCCCGAACCCTGGCCAGCGGGGCGGAGACGGTGCTGGTGCGGCGCGGGGAGGAACTCCAGTGGCTCGCCGCTCTGACCGACGTCCGGCTGGTGCTCGCGTCCCGCCTCGGCATCGACGACGACGCCGACTCCCGCCGGGTCCACGACCTCGCCGTCGCCTCCGCCCACGACGAGCCCGGCGACGACGAGCCCGGCGGCGACGGTCCCGGCGGCGACGACGAACGGCTCGTGGCGCTGGCCTCCCTGTACGCCGGGCTCACGTGGTGGCAGGAGTCACTGCTCCTCGCGGTGACCCGGGACCGCCGGGCCATCTAAGCTCGTCGTGTGAGCAATTCGCCGATCGGGGTCTTCGACTCGGGAGTCGGGGGGCTCACGGTCGCACGCGCGATCATCGACCAGTTGCCGGGCGAGTCGATCACCTACATCGGGGACACGGCGAACTCCCCCTATGGCCCGAAGCCCATCGCCCACGTCCGCTCGCTCGCGATGGAGATCATGGACCAACTCGTGATCTCCGGGGTCAAGGCCCTCGTGATCGCCTGCAACTCCGCATCTGCCGCGACCCTCCGCGACGCCCGGGAGCGTTACGCCGCCGACGCCGGCGTGCCGGTCGTCGAGGTCATCCAGCCCGCGGTTCGCCGTGCCGTGTCCGCCACCCGGAATGGCAGGGTGGGCGTGATCGGCACCGAGGCGACCATCACCTCTGGTGCCTACCGCGACGCGTTCGCGGCCGCACCGCACCTCATGCTCACGATGAAGGCGTGCCCCCTGTTCGTGGATTACGTCGAGCGCGGCATCACCGCCGGCCCGGAAATCCTCCGGGTCGCCCGCGAGTACCTCGAGCCCGTGCGTGCAGCGGGTATCGACACCCTGGTGCTCGGGTGCACCCACTACCCTCTCCTGACAGGCGTCATCAGCTACGTCATGGGCGAGGACGTCACCCTGGTCTCCTCCGCCGAGGAGACGGCGAAGGACCTCTACCGCACCCTCACCGCGCACAACCTCCTCGCGGACCCGGCCAGCGTCCCGGAACACCGCTTCCTCGCCACGGGGGATGCCGCAGACTTCGCGCGCCTCGCACGGCGATTCCTCCCTGAGGTGCTGACCGTCCGGGGAATCACCGCTCTCACGGGAGGCCTCCGATGAAATTGACCGTGGTCGGCTGCTCCGGCTCCATGTCCGGACCCACGTCCGCCGCCTCCTGCTACCTGCTCCAGGCTCGCGGCACCGGTCACGACGGCGCCCCCCGGGTGTTCTCCGTCGTCCTCGACCTCGGACCCGGTGCGTTCGGTCAGCTCATGAACCACATGGACCCCCGGGACGTCGACGTCGTCGTGCTGTCGCACCTCCATGCCGATCACATGGCGGACATGATCGGCTACCACGTCTTCCGCCGCTGGTATCCGACGGGTCCGCTCGGTCCCGTCGACGTGCTTGCGCCCGGCGACGCCGTGGAGCGCGTGCGCGGCGTGGGCGGTGACGGGCCGGAGGAGGACTTCTCCGCCGACTTCACCTTCCAGCCTCTCGCCGGGGACCGTGCGGTCCAGGTCGGCCCCCTGCGGATCGAGGCCTTCCCTGTACTGCATCCGGTCGAGGCATGGGCGGTGCGCGTGACCGGACCGTCCTCCATCGGCGACGGGGAGGTCTCCATCACCTACTCGGGTGACACCGACGCGTGCGATTCCCTCGTGGAGTCGGCCCGCGACGTCGACCTCTTCCTCTGCGAGGCCGGGTTCGTGGAGGGCCGGGACACGGTGCGGGGCATCCACCTCACCGGGGAGCGGGCCGGGGAGGTCGCCTCCCTCGCCGGGGCCCGCCACCTGGTGCTCACCCACATCCAGCCGTGGACGGAGCCGCAGGAGGTCGCGCGTGCCGCGTCCACCCGATTCGACGGCGGCATCGAGGTGGCCCGCACGGGCTCGGTCTGGGAGCTCTGACCCGGGTAGGCTCCTCGCATGGAGCACACCCGCGCCGACGGACGCGCACATGACGAGATGCGCGACGTCCGCATCACCCGGAACTGGCTGGACACTGCGGAGGGGAGCGCCCTCATCGAGTTCGGCGGCACACGGGTGCTGTGCGCGGCCAGCTTCACGAGAGGGGTCCCCCGCTGGCGAGCCGGCTCCGGCCTCGGCTGGGTGACCGCCGAGTACGCCATGCTGCCCCGCGCCACCTCCACCCGCACCGACCGGGAGTCGGTCCGGGGCAGGATCGGCGGGCGCACCCACGAGATCTCCCGGCTGATCGGCCGCTCGCTGCGGGCCGTCGTCGACTACCGGGCCCTGGGGGAGAACACGATCGTCCTGGACTGCGACGTGCTCCAGGCGGATGGCGGGACCCGCACCGCGGCGATCACGGGGGCGTGGGTGGCGCTGGCGGACGCGATCGCATGGGGGGCCGAGCAGGGGCACGTCGGCCGGCGTCCGGTGCTCACGGACAGCGTCGCCGCCGTGTCGGTGGGCGTCATCGACGGCGTTCCGAGCCTCGACCTGCCCTACGAGGAGGACGTCCGAGCGCACACCGACATGAACGTCGTTGCGACCGGCGCGGGCCGGTTCGTGGAGGTCCAGGGCACGGCCGAGGGTGCTCCGTTCGATCGCGCCGAGCTCGACGCGCTCCTCGACCTCGCGCTCGGGGGGATCGCCCACCTGACCGCCGTGCAGCTCACCGCCCTCGGGCCCGGGCGATGACAACGGACGGCCACGTTGGCGGGCTCATGGACGAGCGACCCGGGAACCTGAGCCCGATGCGGCCGCTGCCGTTGTCCGCCCGTCTCGTGCTGGGAACCGCGAACGCCCACAAGGTGGGGGAGCTGCGCGCCATCCTCGCCGCCGAGATCGCCGGATTCGACACCGAGGCCGTCATCGGCGTGGCCGACCTGGGGATCGACTCACCCGTGGAGGATGGGGTGACCTTCGAGGAGAACGCGCTGCTGAAGGCGCGCCACTTCGCGCGGGCCACCCAGCTCCCGGCGATTGCCGACGACTCCGGCCTCGTGGTCGACGTGTTCGGCGGGGCACCCGGGGTGTTCTCCGCCCGCTGGTGCGGCCACCACGGCGACGACCGCGCCAACCTGGACCTGCTGCTCGCCCAGCTCGAGGACGTCGCGGAGCACCACCGCCGCGCTCGTTTCGTGTGTGCCGCGGCCCTCGTGACGCCCTCGGGGGAGGAGTACGTGGAGGTGGCCGAGGTTCGGGGCTGCCTGCTGGAGCGACCCGAGGGCGGCGGGGGCTTCGGCTACGACCCGATCTTCCAGCCGCTGGGCTTCTCGCGCTCGATGGCGGAGCTCACGCCGGGGGAGAAGAACGCGATCTCGCACCGGGGCAGGGCGTTCAGGGCGCTTGCCGACGAGATCGCGTCCGTGATCGCCCGAGGAGGGCATTGACCAGGCGCCAGAGCAGCATGCCGGCGGCGAGCACCGCTCCCGCCACCAGCGCGAAAGCGCCCTCCGCGGTCGCGCCCAGAAGGAGACGGCCGACGAGGCCCCCGAGGATCGTCACCGCCCAGACGAACAGCCCGGCGAGAACAGGCCGGGGGCTCCGCCGTCGCCAGCTGAGGACCAGGTGGGCCGTCAACGCCGCGACGGCGAAGGGAAGCGCCGTGCGGAGGACGTCGGCGGATGCGGTGCCCTCGCCGTGTGTCGCCCGGCCCACCGTGGCGAAGCCCGCGACCACCGCCAGGTCGAGGCCGACGGCCAGGAGATCGTCCCGCCGCTGCCCGCCTGCGCTCACCCCAGCCTTCCCAGGGAGGCGAGCAGCTGGGTGAGGAGCTGGGCATGGCCGTCCAGCATCTCCTTGAGCAGGAGCGGGTCCATGGCCTCCTCGGGGGTGAACCACGAGAAGTCGAGCGCGTCATCCTGAGGGGTGGGTTCGCCGTCGATGGGAACGGCGTAGACCAGCGCGACGGAGTGCTGGCGCGGATCGTGGAAGCCGTAGCCGGGGGTCGGGAAGTACTGGGCGACCGTGAAGGGGTGGAGGCTGGCCGGCAGCCGGGGGAACGCCATGGCCCCGAGGTCCTTCACGAGGTGCCGCGTCAGCGCCTCGCGCAAGGTCTCGTGGTAGAGGACCCGGCCCGAAACGAAGGAACGTTGCAGCCCGCCGTGCTCCGTGGCGGTGAGCAGCATGCCGACGGCCTCGAGGTCGCCGTCGTGGCCGAGGCGCAGGGGGAGGGCCTCCACGTACACCATGGGGACCTTCCGGCGCACCTCGTCCAGCTCGTAGGGCGACAGCCACGGTCCCTGATCCCCGCTCGCCAGTCCTGCCACGTTCTGCCTCCACCCCGAAGCGTCCGAAACGGTCGCTCCCCACTTTCTCACGATCCCCGCGGGGGACGCGACAAGAGGGGAGATACTGGGGGCGGGCGAAGGAGGCCGGTGGTTCCGGGAGAGGTGGTCGCGGCACGCGTCCTCGCGTCGGCAGATGGCGCGCTGGGCGCGTACGTGCACGTGCCCTTCTGTGAACGCATCTGCCCGTTCTGCCCCTACAACAAGGTGGTCGCACATGACGGGCTCGCCCGCCGCTACTTCGCCGCCCTCGAACGGGAGGTCAGGACCTGGGTGGACGCGGGGGCAGGACCGTTCACGTCACTGTACGTCGGAGGGGGCACCCCCACGCTGTACCCGGAGGCGCTCGAGCGTCTCGTTGCCACCATCCCCACCACCGGGGAGCGGGCGATCGAGGTGCTGCCCACCCACGGGACGCTCGCGCGGCTCGACCGACTCGCGGCGATCGGGTTCACGGCCGTGAGCGTGGGGGCACAGTCCTTCCACGATCCGGTCCTCCACCGCCTCCGCCGCCCGCACGACGCCGCGGCCTCCCGTGCCGCCGTCGTCCATGCGCTGGGGCGGTTCGCCACCGTGGACGTGGACCTGATCGTCGACGTCGCCTGGGAGGACGACGACGCGCTCGCCGGAGCGTTCCTCGCCGACGTGCGGACCTGCTTCGACCTCGGTGTGGACCAGGTCTCCACCTACCCGCTCGTGCGCTTCGGCTACACCCCGTTCGGAGCGGCGTGCCACGACCGGAGGCGGGAGCACGAGGTGCTCCACGCCGCCGGGCGCCTCGCCGCTCAGAGCGGCTACGAGCGGCGCAGCGTGTGGACCTTCAACCGGGTGGGATCCGCGGCCTACACGTCGATCACCCGGCCGCGCTTCCTCGGGCTCGGAGCCGGTGCGGCGTCGTTCACGGGGCTCGACCTCCACGTGAACCACTTCGGCCTCGGCGCCTACTGCGCGGCGCTGGAGGAGGGTCGGTTGCCCATCGCGCGACGCTTCCACCTCGGGACGGCCGGGGGCGCAGCCTACGATGCCTTCTGGCAGGCCTACGCCGGAGGAGTCGACGCCGGACGGTTGCGTCGCCGCTTCGGGGCGCCGGGCGTCGCCGCCGCCGCCGTCCTGCCCGCGATGCGCGCGGCGGGGCTGGTGCTGCCCGCTCCCGGCGGTTACCGGTTGACCCCGCGCGGCTACGACCTCCACCACGACCTGGAGCGGTGGGTCACCTCATCGTTCATCGAGCCGTTGTGGGCCGAGATGCTGGCCGAGCACGGGGACACCGCCGGGTGGGCAGCGCCGTCGCGATCCCGGACCGGCTTGGCGTGGAGGACCGCTCGAGCACTGTTGGAGCGGACAGACGAAAGGGCCGGACATCGGTCCGGCCCTCGTTGTGTGCGCCATCAGGGACTCGAACCCCGAACCCGCTGATTAAGAGTCAGCTGCTCTGCCAATTGAGCTAATGGCGCGTTGCGGCTTCAGAGACGTTACCAGCGATGCCGCCCGGGACAAAATCGGCTCTCCTGACTGATCCGTGGGTGGTTTCCGGCCGGGGGAGGATCCAAGTGGGGCGCCCCTCCAACTGCGTACGCAGGATCGTGGCGCCCTCCCAACTGCGTACGCAGAACGTTCC
>JBNJCY010000010.1:0-22994 GCA_051744325.1 Actinomycetota bacterium | reverse complement strand
AGTCGTGGGGGATCCTGGAGGGTCATCTCGTCCTCGTGCGACTGGTCGAAGTCCGGGCGACCCCCTCGCCGGCCGGAAACCACCCACGGATCAGTCACAAGAGCCACAAAATCGCGCTGTGGGCGGAGGTCTCCTCCCACGGTGCGCGGCGGTGCGCTAGCGTGGGACGCGCAATGGCGTGGGAAGGACGGCACATGACAGTCGAGGTCGGGCAGCGAGCCCCGGATTTCACTCTCCCGGCAGGTGACGGCGAGGTGTCCCTCTCTGGCCTGCTGGAGGAAGCGACCGCCGGCGTCGTGGTCTACTTCTACCCCGCCGCGATGACGCCGGGGTGCACCACCGAGGCCTGCGACTTCCGTGATTCCCTGGCCTCGCTCACCGCCCACGGGTACGCCGTGGTCGGGATCTCGCCGGACGAACCCGGCACGCTCGCCCTGTTCGCCGAGAAGGAGGGCCTGGCCTTCCCCCTGTGCTCCGACCCGGACCACGCGGTGGCCGAGGAGTACGGGGCATGGGGGGAGAAGAAGCTCTACGGCAAGGTGGTGCACGGCGTCATCCGGTCCACGTTCGTCGTCACCCCGGACGGAACCCTCAGCCACGTGTACCGCAACGTGAAGGCGACCGGGCACGTCGCTCGGCTGCGGCGGGAGCTCGGCATCGACTGACCGACACACCGACTGACCACTACACTGGAGGGCGCGCGCGAGTGGCGTAACTGGCAGCCGCGCTGGATTTAGGTTCCAGTGTCCCCGGACGTACGGGTTCGAGTCCCGTCTCGCGCACCATCGGGGCCTTCGTGAACGGCCGGCCGGACCGCTCGACCGTGCTAACTTGTCGATCATGACAGAGCCCCCCGCGTCCGCCCCCGCCAGCGACTTCGTCCGGGAGATGGTCCGCAGGGACATGGAGGAGGGGACCTTCGCGGGCCGGGTGCAGACGCGGTTCCCCCCGGAGCCGAACGGTTACCTGCACATCGGGCACGCCAAGGCAATCATCCTCGACTTCGGGATCGCGGAGGAGTTCGGCGGGACGTGCAACCTGCGCTTCGACGACACGAACCCGGACACCGAGGAGAGGCATTTCGTCGAGGGGATCATCGAGGACATCTCATGGCTCGGGTACGTTCCGGAACGCACCATCCACGCCTCGGACTACTTCGAGCGGCTCTACGACTGGGCGGAGCACCTCACCGGCCACGGCCTCGCCTACGTGGACGATCAGGACCCGGACACCGTCTCGGCGCAGCGCGGCGGGTACGGCCGGCCGGGGGTCGAGAGCCCCTACCGGAACCGGACTCCCGAGGAGAACCTGGACCTCTTGCGCCGCATGAGGGCTGGAGAGTTCCCGGACGGGTCACGCGTGCTCCGGGCGCGGATCGACATGAACCACGAGAACATGCAGCTGCGGGACCCGATCATGTACCGCATCCGCCGCGGCCACCACTACCGCACCGGCGACGAGTGGTGCATCTACCCGACCTACGACTGGGCGCACGGGCAGAGCGACGCGATCGAGGGTGTCACGCACTCCTTCTGCACCCTGGAGTTCGATGCCCACCGGCCGCTCTACGACTGGTTCCTCGAGCACCTGCCGCTGCCGTTCGACAAGCCTCGCCAGACGGAGTTCGCCCGCCTGGAGCTCACCCACACCGTGATGTCGAAGCGTCGCCTGGCCGAACTCGTGGCGACCGGGCGGGTGGACGGTTGGGACGACCCGCGGCTGCCCACGTTGAGAGGCCTGCGGCGGCGCGGCTACCCGGCGGCCGCCATCCGTGACTTCTGCGCCTTCATCGGCGTGTCCCGCACCAACAGCCGGCACGAGATCGAGCTCCTGGAGTCCTTCGTCCGCACCGAGCTGAACCGGACCGCGCTGCGGCGGATGGCCGTGCTGCGTCCACTGCGGCTCGTGATCACCAACTGGCCGGCCGACGCGGACGGCGCACCGGTGGTGGAATGGTTCGAGGTCGGGAACAACCCCGAGAACCCGGCCGACGGCACGCGGCTGGTGCCGTTCAGCGGTGAGCTCCTCATCGAGCGTGACGATTTCGCGGAGGTCCCGCCCCCGAGGTTCTTCCGGCTCTCGCCGGGACGCGAGGTGCGCCTGCGGGGCGCCTACCTCGTCACCGCGACCGATGTGGTGAAGGACGAGGACGGCACCGTCGTCGAGGTGCGGGCCACCCACGACCCGCAGACGCGCGGGGGCAGCGCCCCTGACGGACGGAAGGTCAAGTCGACGATGCACTGGGTGTCGGCGGCGCACGCGGTCGATGCCACCGTGGCCGAGTACGACCGGCTGTTCGCCGCACCCGCCCCGGGCGAGGCGACCGGCGACCCGATGGACGACCTGAACCCGGCTTCTCGCACCCTCGTGACGGGCTGCAAGGTGGAGGGTGCGCTCGCCGACACCCCGCCCGGCGCCGTCGTCCAGTTCGAGCGCCTCGGCTACTTCGCCCACGACCCGGCCGAACGCCTGCTCTTCCACCGCACGGTGGGACTGAGGGACGAGTGGGCCGCGATCCAGA
Organism: Actinomycetota bacterium; assembly: GCA_051744325.1. GTDB lineage: Bacteria > Actinomycetota > Actinomycetes > Actinomycetales > Actinomycetaceae > UBA1383. The sequence continues at coordinate 20,473 of JBNJCY010000010.1, read as the reverse complement.
AGCGCCAGCGCGGGTAGTCGTCCAGGGTCCCAGGGCCCTCAGCGCGACCGCGGTCCGAAGAGGGCCGTGCCCACCCGCACCATGGTGGAGCCCGCGGCGATCGCGATGTCGAGGTCCGCGCTCATGCCCATCGAGAGTTCCCGGGCAGCCGCGGTCCCCGGCATCCCGGAGGAGACGAGCGTGGCGGACAGCCGTGCCATCTCCTCGAACCCCGCACGGACCTCTCCCGCGTCCGGGGAGTTCGCCCCGATGGTCATGAGGCCGCGCAGGCGCAGGCCCTCCATCTCGGCGACCACGCCGGCGAACTCGAGGGCCTCGTCGGGACGCACGCCGGCCTTTGTCTCCTCGCCCGAGGCGTTCACCTCCACGAAGACCTCCACGGTCCTCTCCAGGCGCGCCGCCGCCGCCGACAGCTTCTCCGCGAGTCCGGGCCGGTCCACCGACTGCACGCAGCTCACGTGCCGCAGCACCTGGCCCACCTTGTTCGTCTGCAGCGCACCGATGAAGTGGGTCTCGTACGTCCCGGGCCACAGCTCCCGGACCCGCGGCTCCACCTCGGCCAACTCCTGGGCACGGTTGTGGCCGAGGAGGCGGGCCCCGGCCTCGAGCGCCGCAGCGATGCGCTCCGGCGGCTGGGTCTTCACGGCGGCAAGGATCGCCACATCCCCCGGCGACCGTCCGACGACCCCGCACGCGCGGGCGACCCTCTCCTCGAGGGCGGACCAGCGCTCGGCGATCTCCTTCACCCCACGAGCGTAGCGCCGGCAGGCTGTCCGGCGGACCGCCCCTAGACGGGGACGTTGAAGAGCGTGCCGACGCCGTAGGTGACGATCATCCCCAGCGCACCTCCCAGCATGGTCCGGATGACCGCTCGTCCGGCGTTGGCCTCGCCGAGCCGCGCCGAGACCAAGCCGGTGAGGGCCAGCGCGAACAGGACGGCGGCGAAGGTCGTGATGATCCGGATACCGGGCGGGAACAGCAGGATGGAGGCCACCGGCAGCGCCGCGCCGAGGACGAAGGAGAAGAAGGACGCCCACGCCGCGTGCCACGGGTTCACGAGGTCGTCCGGGTCGATGCCCTCGACGCAGGACAGCGCCCCGACCGCGTCGTGCGTGGCCATCTCCGTGGCGGCCAGCCCGGCGACCTCCGGGGAGACCCCGCGGACCTCCAGGTCCTTCCCGAGAGTCTCCACGATGCCGTCCTGGTGGCCGCGGGAAGCGGCGGACACCCGGGCGATGATGCCGGACTCGGTGTCCCGCTGGGTGGACACCGAGATGTATTCCCCGGTGGCCATGGAGAACGCGCCCGCGGAGAGCGCCGCGAAACCGGCGGTCGCGATGATCGGGACCGAGTCCGTGGCGGCCGCCACCCCGATCACCGTCGCGGCGACGGAGACGATGCCGTCGTTGGCGCCGAGGACGCCCGCCCGCAGCTTGTTGAGCTTGGCGGACGTGGAGTCCCCCTTCTTCGGGTTGTCGGTCACGGCATTGTCCTTGCCCCGCAGCGCTGTCCTCATGTTCACACGGTACGAAGGTCCCATGCCGCTGTCATCGCAGGCAAGGCTAGCCTTACCGGACCTCGCCGAGCGCGACGGCCGCGACCGCCACCCGGTTCCCGGCATCGGAGGCCGCCACGTCCACCCGCACGACGAGCGCCCAGTCCGCGTTCCCCTCGGGGTCGTCGAGGCGCTGGCGCACCAGCCAGCCGGCACCCTGAGCCGGCAGCCCGGCACGTTCCCACTCCACGGGATCGGGGTCCTCGTCCAGGACGAAGGCCGCCCGGGCCTCCGGCCCCGTCCCGAGCCAGTCGTACTCGTGCCAGTAGCCGGCGGCGGCCTCCTGCCACCTTGGTGCGTCCCAGCCCGGGATCCCCAGCGCACCGAGGTCGTCGTACGCCTCGCGGGCGAGCAGTTCCACCATCCGGAAGACCTCCCCCCGGACGGCGACCCGGAACGCGTGGCGGTTCCGCGAGAAGGTGACGACGCCGTCGTCGCCGGCGCCGAAGGGGACCTCGCCGGCCAGCGGGAGGCCCTCGGCGTCCTCGGCGGCGTGGAGGGCCGCCCACTCGTCGAGGAGCGAGGAGTCGACCGACCGCACGAGCGCCCCCAGCCACCGGGTTATCGCGAGGACCTCATCGGTGCGCGCGACCTCCGGGACAGCCTGCCGGAGCGCCTGGTACGCGTCCGACAGGTAGCGCAGCACGACCCCTTCGGAACGGCCGAGCCGGTAGCGGGCGATGAGGTCCGAGAACGTCATCGCGTTCTCCACCATCTCGCGCACCACGGACTTCGGGCTGAGCTCGTGCTCGAGCACCCAAGGATTCGTGTGTGCGTACTCCCGCAGGGCTGCGGCGAGCAGTTCGGCGAGCGGCTGCGGCCACGTGACGTCCTCGAGTGCCTCCATCCGCTCGTCGTACTCCATACCCTCCTGCTTCATCGCGGCCACCGCGTCGCCACGCGCCACCCACGCCTGGGCGTAGAGCAGCGGCCGCGGGTTCTCGAGCGTGGCCTCGACGACGCTCACGACGTCGAGCGCGAAGGTGGGGGATTCCTCGTCCAGGAGGGAGATCGCGGCGAGTGCGAAGGGGGAGAGCGGTGCGTTGAGGGCGAAACGGTCCGGCAGGTCCACCGTGAGGCGCAGCCGGGGTCCCCCCGCCGCGGCGGCACTCGCCAGGTGCTCCACAACGCCGGCCTGGCGCAGCGAGCGGTAGATGTGGACCGCGCGCCGGAGGTGGGGGCTGGCCTCGCTCGGCGGTTCGTGGTTGTCGGTCAGCAGGCGGGCGAGGTGGGCGACGGGGTCGCCCGGGCGGGCGAGCACGTTCAGGACCATGGCGTGCGTGACCTGGAACTGGCTCGTGAGGGGCTCCGGTTCCGAGTCGCGCAGGCGTTCGAAGGTCTTGTCCGTCCAGTTGACCTGGCCAGCGGGCGCCTTCTTCCGCACGATCCTCCGGCGTTTGCGCTCGTCGTCCCCCGCCTTCGCCAGCGACTTCGCGTTCTCGATGACGTGGTCCGGGGCCTGGACGATGACCTCGCCCACGGTGTCGAAGCCGGCGCGCCCGGCCCGTCCCGCGATCTGGTGGAACTCCCGCGCGGTGAGGTGACGCATCCGCTCGCCGTCGAACTTGGTGAGCGCGGTGAACACAACTGTCCGGATCGGGACGTTGATCCCCACCCCGAGGGTGTCCGTGCCACACACCACCGAGAGCAGGCCCTCCTGGGTGAGCTGCTCGACGAGCCGCCGGTAGCGCGGCAGCATTCCGGCGTGGTGTACTCCGATGCCGAGGCGCAGCAGCCGGGAGAGCGTGGCGCCGAACCCCTTCGAGAAGCTGAAGCCCGCTATCCGGCGCGCGATCGCCTCCCGCTGCACCTTGGGGGCGACCTGCACGGAGGTCAGGGACTGGGCACGCTCGACGGCGTCCTTCTGAGCGAAGTGCACCACGTAGGCCGGTGCACGCCGGGTCGCGACGAGCTCCATGAGCACGTCCTGCAACGGCTCCGTCGAATACGCGTAGCTGAGCGGCACCGGGCGCTGTGCCGAGGCGACCGTGGTGACCTCGCGCCCCGTGCGCCGCTCCAGGTCGGCGGCGAAGAACGAGGTGTCACCGAGGGTCGCGGACATGAGGACGAACTGCGGGGCGGTGAGCTCAAGGAGCGGGACCTGCCAGGCCCAGCCGCGTTGTGGGTCCGCGTAGAAGTGGAACTCGTCCATGACCACCACGCCGGCGTCGAGGCCGTCGCCCTCGCGCAGGGCCTGGTTGGCGAGGATCTCCGCGGTGCAGCAGATGATCGGGGCGTCGGCGTTGATCGCGGTGTCCCCGGTCACCATGCCGACGTTCGCCGGCCCGAACAACGCCACGAGCTCGAAGAACTTCTCGGAGACGAGGGCCTTGAGTGGGGCGGTGTACCACGTGCGCTCGCCGCGGGCGAGCGCGACGGTGTGTGCGGCCTGCGCGATCACGGACTTCCCCGAGCCGGTGGGGGTGTTGACGATGACGTGGCTGCCGGTGAGCAGGGCGGCGAGCGCTTCGTCCTGGTGGGGATAGAGCGGCCGGCCCGTGGACTCGGCCCACCCGTGGAACCCCATGTAGAGCGAGTCCGCCAGCTCCCCGGCGCCGAGGTCCTCCAGGTCGTCGAGCAGGACATTGAGGGCCGGAGAGCTCATTGCCCCATTGTCACACTCCGGCGAGTTCCCCCACACGGCGCTTTGGGTTCTGCCATGCTGCGGGACAGTGGACGCGGCAGGTCCGCGGAAGGGAGCCCCTCATGGACGGCCTGCTCGCGGTCCTGGACTGGGTCAACACACAGATGTACTCGTGGTTGCTGATCTACCTGCTCGCCGGGGTCGGCATCTGGTTCACCGTGAAGACCCGCGCCATGCAGGTCCGGCTGGTCGGGAAGATGGTGCGAACCATCGCCGGGTCCCGGCACGCGGAGGGTGGCGGCATCTCGCCGTTCCAGGCCTTCGCCATCGGGCTGGCCTCGCGGGTCGGGACCGGCAACATCGCCGGCGTGGCGATCGCGATCACCCTCGGCGGGCCGGGCGCGGTGTTCTGGATGTGGGTGATCGCGGCCATCGGCATGGCCACCGCCTTCATCGAGGCCACCCTCGCCCAGGTGTTCAAGGTCCGTTGGCACGACGGCACCTTCCGGGGCGGCCCAGCCTTCTACATCTGGAAGGGCCTGAAGTCGTGGAAGTGGGGTGCGGCGTTCGCGGTCGCGCTCCTCTTCACCTTCGGCATCGCCTTCGAGATGGTCCAGTCCAACACGATTGCCGAGACGCTTTCCAGCGCACACGGCGTTCCCACCTGGGTCACCGCCGTCGTCCTCGCAGTCCTCAGCGGCGCCGTCATCCTGGGCGGCATCAAGTCCGTCGCCCGCGTGGCCGAGTGGGTGGCCCCCCTCATGGCGCTGGTCTACATCCTGCTCTCCCTCGTCATCCTCGTGATGAACGTCGACCGCCTCGGCTTCGTGTTCTACGAGATCATCGCGTCCGCCTTCGGGCTCAATGAGGCGCTCGCCGGCACGGCGGGCGGCGTCGTCGCCGCCCTCCTCAACGGCGTGAAGCGTGGCCTGTACTCCAACGAGGCGGGTATGGGGTCGGCGCCCAACGCGGCGTCCACCGCCACCACCATCCACCCCGCCCGCCAGGGCCTCATCCAGTCCGCCGGCGTGTTCGTGGACACCATGCTGGTCTGCTCGGCCACCGCTTTCATGATCCTGCTGGCCGACGAGACGGTGTACACCCCCGGGATGGACCTGGAGGGCGCCACCCTCACCCAATCCGCCGTCGCCCACCACCTCGGCGACTGGATGACGCTCCCCATGACGATCCTCATCTTCACGTTCGCGTTCTCCACCATCATCGGGAACTACGCCTACGCCGAGGTCAACCTCGACTACCTGACGGGGGAGGCGCACGAGCACGACCTGTCGCTCCGGGTCGTGGTGATCGCCGCCGTCGTGGTCGGTGCGTTCCTGAAGATCGACGTCGTCTGGAGCCTCGCGGACGTCTCAATGGGCGTCATGACGCTCATCAACCTGGTTGCCATCCTGCTGCTCGGCAAGTGGGCCTTCGCCGTCCTCAAGGACTACGAGGCAGGCAAGGGGGAGACGGCCTTCATCGCGGCGGACAGCGCACACCTGCCCGGTGTCCTCGACTCCGACATCTGGACCCACGACAACCCGACGCTCACCCAGGTCAAGGCCTGAGGGGGCGGTCGGGACGCCGTCCCTGGAGGTGCAGCCGACCACGGTAGCCTTGGCTGCATGCAGGTCGCACGCTTCGTCCACCATGAGATGCCCGCCTACGGGATCGTCGACGGGGAGGAGATCGTCGTTCTGAAGTCCGATCCCCTGTTCGACTCCTGGGACACGACGGGAGAGAGGGTGCCCCTCGATGGCGCCCGGTTGCTCTCCCCGGTCATCCCGCGCTCCAAGGTGGTGGGAATCGGTCGGAACTACGCGGCCCACGCCGCCGAGATGGGCAACGAGCTCCCCACCGAGCCACTGGTCTTCCTGAAGCCGAACACGTCCGTCATCGGCCCGGACGATCCCATCGTGCTGCCTCCCTGGTCACAGGAGGTTCACCACGAGGTGGAACTCGCTGTGGTGATCTCACGCATGTGCAGGTTCGTTCCCGCGGACCGGGCCGCCGACGTGATCTTCGGGTACACGGTGGGCAACGACGTCTCCGCTCGCGACGTCCAGCGGTCCGACTCGCAGTGGACGCGCGCCAAGGGCTTCGACACCTCGTGCCCGATCGGGCCGTGGATCGAGACCGACCTCGACACCAGCGACCTCACCGTGCGCGCCTGGGTGGATGGCGAGCTGCGGCAGGACGGGCGCACCTCGGAACTCATCTTCCCGGTCTCTGAACTCGTCGAGTACGTCTCGGGCATCTTCACACTCCTGCCGGGTGACATCATCCTCACCGGCACGCCCGCCGGGGTCGGCCCCATCGACGTGGGACAGCGCGTCGAGGTGGAGGTGGAGGGCATCGGGCGCTTCGGCAACCCGGTGGTGCGCCGCTGAACCCCTACGACACCGAGGCGGCCATCAGGGCGACCGCCTGCTCGAGGGTGCCGCGCGCCGCGGCGAAGTTGAAGCGCGTGAACCGGGGGACCCCGCACGCCGCGCCGTCGGTGGTGACGACGCCGTGCTCCGCGAAGCGGCGGGACGGATTGCGGGGCGCGAGTGCCGTCGTGTCCAGCCAGGCAAGGTAGGTGCCCTCCGGCTCGCGGTAGCCGATGTCGGGCAGTTCACTTGCCAGGAGGTCGCCGAGGAGGGTCGCGTTGCCGCCCAGGTGCCCCACCACCTCCGCCAGCCACCCGCCGTCGTCCGTGTAGGCACGAGCCGTGGCGAGGAGGCCGGGCGTCGAGGCCTGATGGCCGGTGATCGGGGCGAACGGAGCGAAGGCGGCCGTGTCATCCTCGGAGAGGACCAGCTGGGCGCACTTCAGGCCGGGGATGTTCCAGCCCTTCGAGGCCGCGATCGCCGTGACCGTGTGAGCGGTGGCGGCGGGGGAGAGGCTCGCGTAGGGGACGTGGTGACGGCTCGGGTCGAGCACGAGCGGGGCGTGGATCTCGTCGCTGAACACCCGGCCACCGTGCCGCTCCACCACGGCGGCGAGGGCCTCCAGTTCGGCCCGGTCGTAGACGCGGCCGACCGGGTTGTGCGGGTTGCACAGGATGAGGAGGCGGCCCCCGGCACGGAAGGCGGCGTCGATGGCGTCGAGGTCCATGGCGTACCGCCCGTGGGCGTCGGTGGCCCCCGGCACCCGGAGCACGGGATGGCCGTACACCTCCGGCAGGGAGAGGAACGGCATGTAGTTCGGGATCGGGAGGATGACCGGGGCACCCGCCGGCAGGAAGTGGCGCAGCGTGAGGAGCAGCCCGGTCAGGACGTCCGCCGTCACGTGGACCAGGCCGGGTGCGACCTCCCAGCCGTACGTGCGCGCGTACCAGGCCGCGCACGCGGTCCGCACGCCCGCCAGCTGGGCGTCCGTGGGGTAGCCGACCGCGCCGGCGTCGACCGACTCGCGCAGGACGTCCGCGATCGCCGGCGCGATGCCGAAGTCCATCTCGGCGACCCCGGCGCCGATGGCGTCCCCGCGGGACCACTTCTCGCTCCGCCCGTGGAGGCGCTCGGGGGTGAAGGATTCGAAGTCGATGCTCACTGGCTCTCCCGGAGGTTCGGCATGGACGCAATACGATGGACTCATCATGACTGACTCGAATGTGGTTCCTCGCCCCCGTGTGCGCTTCTGCCCCTCGCCGACCGGCAGTCCGCACGTGGGCCTCGTCCGCACCGCGCTGTTCAACTGGGCGTTCGCCCGCCACACGGGGGGCACGTTCGTGTTCCGGATCGAGGACACGGACCCGGAGCGGGACTCGGAGCAGTCCTACCGGCAGCTCGTGGAGACCATGCGATGGCTCGGCCTCGACTGGGACGAGGGGGTCGAGGTGGGTGGTCCGTACGCCCCCTACCGCCAGTCCGCTCGCATGGACAGCTACCGGGAGGTGGCTGCCCGCCTCCTTGAGGCCGGGTACGCCTACGAGTCCTTCTCCACTCCCGAGGAGGTCGAGGCGCGCCACCTCGCGGCCGGCCGGGACCCGCACGCGGGCTACGACGGCTTCGACCGCGACCTGACCGAGGAGCAGAGGGCGGCGTTCCGGGCCGAGGGCCGCCAGCCCGTCCTCCGGGTCCGCATGCCCAGGGAGGATGTCACCTTCACCGACCTCCTGCGCGGCGAGATCACCTTCGCCGCCGGCTCGATCCCCGACTTCGTGATCGTGCGCGGCAATGGCTTTCCGCTCTACACCCTGGTCAACCCGGTCGACGACGCCGCCATGCGCATCACCCACGTGCTGCGGGGCGAGGACCTGCTCTCCTCCACGCCGCGGCAGATCGTGCTCTACCGCGCGCTGATGGACCTCGGGTACGCCGGGGTCATGCCCGAGTTCGGCCACCTGCCGTACGTGATGGGCGAGGGCAACCGGAAGCTGTCGAAGCGCGACCCCGAGTCCAACGTGCTGGCCCACCGCCGCAACGGGTTCATTCCCGAGGGCCTGCTCAACTACCTCGGCCTGCTCGGCTGGTCCATCTCCCCGGACACCGACCTGTTCACGATGGAGGAGATGGCCGCCGCATTCGACCTCGCGCACGTGAACCCGAACCCGGCGCGCTTCGACCTCGCCAAGGCGAGGGCGATCAACGCGGCCCATGTCCGCCTGCTCCCCCCGGGCGAGTTCGCCGCGCGGATCATCCCGCACCTCCACGAGGCAGGGCTCGTGGGCGCCCCGACACGGGAGGCGCTCACCGACCGGGAGCGAGCTGTCGTCGATGCCGCCGCCCCGCTGGTCCAGGAACGCACGACGCTGCTCGGCGAGGTCCCCGGCCAGCTCGACTACCTGTTCAGGGAGGTCACGACTGGGGCGGACGCACTGGCGACCCTGCGTCCCGACGCCGTGGAGATCCTCGACGAGTCGATCGGGGCGCTCGCCGCGGCCGGCACATTCGATGCCGCGACACTGCAGGATCTCCTGCGGGCCGCCCTGGTCGAGGGCCTCGGCGTGAAGCCACGGTTCGCCTACGGCCCCCTTCGCGTGGCGCTCACGGGCCGGCGGGTGTCCCCACCGTTGTTCGAGTCGATGGAGATCCTGGGCAGGGCGGAGACACTGGCACGTCTCCGGTCGCTGCGCCGGACGCTGGAGCCGTCAGGAGCCTGATTCGTCCAGGATCAGCTCGAGGAGTGCGACGACGGCGTCGAACTCCTCGTCAGTGACCGCGTGGTCGTAGCAGGCGTGGGTCACCGCCACGGTGGCGCCGGCCTCCCCGAGGACCCGCATCGCCACCTGCATGGGGAGGACCTCCGTGCCGGTGTCCACGTCCACACGCTGCGCCCGCATGCTCACCGTCCCATCGCCGGAGGGCAGGGCGACATCCGGACGGTCGACCGGGTCCCCGAAGTCCTCGCCGAGCGCGGCCAGCGCGAGTTCGGTGTCCCCGGGGTCGTCCAGCGGACCCGTCTGGGGCAGCACGACGAGCTGGACCACGCAGCGGGTGTCCTGGTACTGCGCGCGGGTCTCGTCGGACTGCTCGTCGTTGCGGACCCACCCGGCGTCCTCGAGCCGGTCGGCCCTGAACGTCACGGCGGTGGTGGGGGCGGGGTGGGGCGTGCGGGCGGCAGCTGCGACCGGGCTCGTGGGGACCGACGGTGCCTCCGTCGACGGCGTGCACGCCCCGAGGGCGACGGCGGCGAGGACAGCCGCGACGACGGTGAGCCGGGGGGAGCGCATGCTCCGAGGGTAGCTCGCGGCGACCGCCGGGGCGTGAGTGCGATCACTCACGCGGATTTGGGTGGGTCCGGCCTCGCGCGGTAATGTTGTGGGTTGGTGCAGCGGCCCGAAGGCCGGCACACCGGTGGGGTATGGTGTAATCGGCAACACTACGGTTTCTGGTACCGTCATTCTAGGTTCGAGTCCTGGTACCCCAGCCAAGTCTTCAGGACTTGGGACAAGAGCCGGTGGCACGGTAACGTGTTGCCGGTCCACACAAAGGGCCCCGTCGTCTAGTGGCCCAGGACACCGCCCTCTCAAGGCGGCGGCGCCGGTTCGAATCCGGTCGGGGCTACGAGCGAGAAGGTCCCCCGCACGTGCGGGGGACCTTCTTGGTGTCTCAGGCGCTCGGCGCCTCCTGCTGTGTCTCAGGCGCTCGGCGCCTCCTGCTGTGCCTGCCGGGCGGCCTGGGCCTCCTCGCTGCGGCGCAGCACCTCGGTGAGCCGGTTGGCGGCCGAGACCACCGCGGCGGCATGGAGTCGGCCTGGCTGGCGACCCATGCGCTCGATCGGGCCCGAGACGGACACCGCGGCGATCACCCGGCCGGACGGGCCCCGGACAGGGGCGGAGACGGAGGCGACCCCCGGTTCGCGCTCCGCCACGGACTGGGACCAGCCCCGCCGTCGGACGGCGGACAGGACGGTGGCGGTGAAGGAGGCGCCGTGGAGGCCGCGGTGCAGCCGGTCGGGCTCCTCCCAGGCGAGGAGCACCTGGGCGGCGGAGCCCGCGAGCATCGACAGTGTCGCACCCACCGGAATGGAATCGCGAAGCCCGATGTGCCTCTCGGCGGCCGCCACGCAGATGCGGTGGTCCCCTTGGCGGCGGTAGAGCTGGGCGGACTCCCCGGTGTGGTCCCGCAGCACATTGAGGACCGGGGTGGCGGCGGCGAGCAGGCGGTCCTCGCCGGCCGCCGAGGCGAGCTCCGCCAGCCGCGGTCCGAGGATGAAGCGGCCCTGCATGTCCCGCGCCACGAACCGGTGGTGCTCGAGGGCGACGGCCAGGCGGTGCGCCGTCGGGCGGGCGAGGTGCGTCGCGTTGACGAGCTGGGCCAGGGTCGCGGGGCCGGCCTCGAGTGCACTCAGGACGGTCGCGGCTTTGTCCAGGACGCCGACTCCACTAGAGTTGTCCATGGCTCGATACTGACATCTCAGTAGATGAGATGCAACCACCATGTGAGATTTCCGGGAGAATGTAATGAGCGGCACACTCGCCGAGAAGGTGTGGCAGAGCCACGTCGTGCACCAGGGTGGGAATGGCGAGCCTGACCTGCTCTACATCGACCTCCACCTGATCCACGAGGTCACGAGCCCGCAGGCGTTCGAGGGACTTCGCCTCGCCGGCAGGTCGGTTCGCCGTCCCGATCTCACGATCGCCACCGAGGACCACAACACCCCGACCCTGAACATCGACCTGCCGATCGCGGAGCCCACGAGCCGCAAGCAGATCGAGACGCTTCGCGCCAACTGCGCGGAGTCCGGCATCCGCCTGCACTCCCTCGGGGACTCCGACCAGGGCATCGTGCACGCCGTCGGTCCCCAGCTCGGCCTCACGCAGCCCGGCCTGACCGTGGTGTGCGGCGACTCCCACACCTCCACCCACGGCGCGTTCGGGGCGCTGGCGTTCGGGATCGGGACCTCCGAGGTGGAGCACGTGCTCGCCACCCAGACGCTCCCCCTGACGCCGTTCCGGACGATGGCGATCACCATCGACGGGGACCTGCCGCTCGGCTCGTCGGCCAAGGACATCATCCTCGCGATCATCGCCAGGATCGGGACCGGCGGCGGCCAGGGGTATGTCCTGGAGTACCGGGGCGAGGCGATCGAGAAGCTCTCCATGGAGGGCCGCATGACGATCTGCAACATGTCCATCGAGGCCGGTGCGCGGGCCGGCATGATCGCCCCGGACGAGACCACCTTCGCCTACCTCGAGGGCCGACCCCACGCGCCCGAGGGCGCCGACTGGGACGCCGCGCTGAAGTACTGGCGCACCCTGCGCACGGACGACGACGCGGTCTTCGACGCGGAGGTCGTCCTCGAGGCCGCGGACATCGAACCTTTCGTCACCTGGGGGACCAACCCCGGCCAGGGGCTCCCGCTCTCCGCCTCCGTGCCCGATCCTGTGGACATCGCCGACGAGAACGAGCGCCGGGCCGCCGAGCGTGCGCTGGAGTACATGGGACTCACCCCGGGGACGCAGCTGCGGGACATCAAGGTGGACACCGTCTTCATCGGGTCGTGCACCAATGGCCGTATCGAGGACCTCCGCGCGGTCGCCGAGATCGTGGAGGGCCGCAGGAAGCATGACGATGTCCGCGTGATCGTGGTGCCCGCCTCCGCCCGAATCCGCCTGCAGGCCGAGGCGGAGGGGCTGGACCGGGTCTTCCTCGACTTCGGCGCCGAGTGGCGCAACGCCGGATGCTCCATGTGCCTCGGGATGAACCCGGACCAATTGGCTCCCGGCGAGCGTGCCGCCTCCACGTCCAACCGCAACTTCGAGGGACGCCAGGGCAAGGGAGGCCGCACCCACCTGGTGTCGCCCACCACCGCCGCGGCGACCGCGATCCGTGGCACCCTGTCCTCGCCCGCCGATCTCGTGAACGCCTGAGGAGGCCACCATGGAGAAGTTCACCTCCCACACCGGGATCGGCGTGCCTTTGCGGCGGTCGAACGTCGACACAGATCAGATCATCCCCGCCGTCTACCTCAAGCGGATCACCCGCACCGGCTTCGAGGACGCACTGTTCTCGGCCTGGCGGTCGAACCCGGACTTCGTGCTCAACAATCCCTCCTACGCCAGCGGGTCCGTGCTCGTCGCCGGACCGGACTTCGGCACCGGTTCCTCGCGGGAGCACGCTGTCTGGGCGCTGAAGGACTACGGCTTCCGGGTGGTCCTCAGTCCCAGGTTCGCGGACATCTTCCGGGGCAACGCCGGCAAGCAGGGCCTCGTCACGGGCGTCATCAGCCGCGAGGATGCCGAGTCGCTCTGGAAGGCTTTGGAGAACGAGCCGGGCACCGACGTGACGGTGGACCTCGTGAGCCGCACCGTGACCTGTGGTCACCTGCACGTCGCCTTCGACATCGACGACTACACCCGCTGGCGGCTGCTGGAGGGACTGGACGACATCGCGCTCAGTCTCACGTACGCCGGCGAGATCGCCGCCTTCGAGGAACAGCGCGAGCCCTGGCGGCCCCGCACCCTCCCGGCCCGGCACCTGCCCAAGGTCGAGGTCGTGTCCGCGCGTCCCGCGGACTGAGGGACCAAGGCCCCGGGGGTGCGTATTCTGGGTGTCCTGACGCTCCGTCCGCGCCCGGCGGCGGAGCAGGGAAGGGTGATCCCATGAGCAACGTGTTGCGCGTACACGGCGGCACGCCCCTGGCCGGCGAGATCACGGTCCGGGGCGCGAAGAACTTCGTCTCGAAGGCGATGGTCGCCGCCCTCCTCGGCGAGACGTCGTCGGTCCTGCGCAACGTGCCCCTCATCCGTGACGTCGACGTCGTTGCGGGGCTGCTCCGCCTCCACGGGGTGCGCGTGGAGTACGACGACGACGCGGGTGAGTTGCGTTTCGACTCCTCCAACGTGGAGTCCGCCCACGTCCGCGACATCGACGCCCACGCGGGCTCCTCCCGCATCCCGATCCTGTTCTGCGGGCCCCTGCTGCACCGCATCGGGGAGGCCTTCATCCCCGATCTCGGTGGCTGCCACATCGGCGACCGCCCCATCGACTACCACCTCGCGATCCTCCGCCAGTTCGGCGCGGTGGTGGACAAGCAGGAGCAGGGCATCCACATCACGGCGCCGAACGGGCTCGCCGGCACGCAGGTGGACCTGCCCTATCCGTCGGTCGGCGCCACCGAGCAGACCCTGCTGACGGCGGTACGCGCCAGCGGCAAGACGGAGCTGAAGAACGCCGCCATCGAGCCCGAGATCATGGACCTGATCGCGGTGCTCCAGAAGATGGGCGCGATGATCTCGGTGGACACCGACCGGGTGATCCGTGTCGAGGGGGTCGACCGGCTGGAGGGCTTCGTGCACACCTCCCTGCCGGACCGGATCGAGGCCGCCTCGTGGGCGTCCGCCGCGCTCGCCACCCGCGGGGACATCTACGTGCGGGGGGCGGCGCAGCCCGACATGATGACGTTCCTCAACACCTTCCGGAAGGTGGGCGGGTCCTTCCACATCGACGACGAGGGCATCCGCTTCTTCCATCCCGGGGGCCGCCTCAAGTCCATCGTGCTCGAGACCGACGTCCATCCCGGCTTCATGACCGATTGGCAGCAGCCGCTCGTGGTGGCGCTCACCCAGGCGGAAGGGCTCTCGATCGTCCACGAGACCGTGTACGAGAACCGATTCGGCTTCACCGACGCGCTGAACGCGATGGGCGCGCAGATCCAGATCTACCGTGAATGCCTCGGTGGCCTGGAGTGCCGGTTCGGCCAGCGGAACTTCTACCACTCCGCCGCCATCTCCGGTCCGACGCCGCTGCACGCCACTGACATCGTGGTCCCCGACCTGCGTGGCGGCTTCTCGCACCTCATCGCCGCGCTGACCGCCGAGGGCACCTCGCGGGTAGTCGGCATCGACGTCATCAACCGCGGGTACGAGCACTTCATGCGGAAGCTGGCGGCCCTGGGCGCGAACGTCGAGGCGGGCAACTGATGCGTCCCGCTCCAGGCCGCGAGCTGACCCTGACCTACCGGCTGGTGGTGGGCGTGATGCGTCCCCCGCTCAGCCTCCTGACCGAACGGCACTGGCGCGGCGCGGAGAACCTTCCGAGAACCGGGGGATTCATCGCGGTGGCGAACCACGTGACGAACCTCGACCCACTCACCTTCGCCCACTTCCTCGTGGACCACGACGTCCCGGTCAAGTTCCTCGCGAAGGCCGAGATCTTCGAGGCACCGGTGATCGGGTGGCTCGCCCGCCGCGTCAAGCACATCCCCGTTCACCGCGGCTCCGCCAAGGCGGTAGAGTCCCTCGATGCCGCCCGGGAGGCGCTCGCGTCCGGTGAGTGCGTCGCGATCTTCCCCGAGGGCACCCTCACGCACGACCCGGGGATGTGGCCGATGCTCGGCAAGACCGGAGTGGCTCGGGTGGCGCTCACCACGAGGGTCCCCGTCGTCCCGATCGCGCAGTGGGGCGCCCACCGCGTGATCCCGCGCTTCGAGTCGCTGCCCGCGACCATTCGCCGGCAACGGGTCGACGTCCTCGCGCTGCCGCCCGTGGACCTCGACGACCTGTACGACGTGCCGCTCGACGGCGCGGTCCTCCGGGAGGCGACCGACCGCATCATGCGGCGCCTCACCGAGGGCGTGGCCGAACTGCGGGGCGAGCAGCCTCCCGAACGTGTGTGGGACCGCAGGGTGCACGGGGACGCACACGACGCCTGGAGTCAGGAGAAGGGCGCGGCCCGGGAAGCCCGGCCGGCGGGGGCTCTGGCGCGGGCACGCCACACGTGGGCTGAACTCACGAAGCGCAGGCCATGATCTCGGTCCTCGGCGCCGGAGCATGGGGCACCACCTTCGCCAAGCTGCTCGCCGACGCGGGCAATGACGTCCTCGTCTGGGGCCGGGACGAGGCCGTCGTCGACGAGGTGAATGTCCACCACACCAACGAGGCCTACCTGCCCGGGTACGTCCTGCCGGACGGGATCCGTGCAACAGCGGACCTCGGTGCAGCCGTCGCCGCCGACACGCTGGTACTCGCAGTCCCCTCGCAGGTGGTGCGCGAGGTGCTCACTCCCGTGGCCCAGCTCGTTCCGGAGCACGCCACGGTGGTCTCTCTCATGAAGGGCATCGAGCTCGGGACCGACATGCGCATGACACAGGTCCTGGGCGGACTGGGCCTCGCGGACGACCACCTCGTGGTCCTGTCCGGGCCGAACCTTTCCCGAGAGATCGCGGCACGGCAGCCGAGCGCCTCGGTGCTGGCGTGCGTCGACGTCACGCGGGCCGAGCAGGTCGCGCACCTGTGCGCCACGAGCTACTTCCGGCCCTACGTCAGCGACGACGTCATCGGCGTGGAACTGGCCGGTGCGGTGAAGAACGTCATCGCCGTCGCCGTGGGCATGGCCGCGGGGGTGGGCTACGGCGACAACACGAAGGCCACGATCATCACCCGGGGTCTGGCCGAGATCACGCGGCTCGCCGTAGCGGTCGGTGCCGACCCGGCCACGATGGCCGGGCTCGCCGGCCTCGGAGACCTCGTCGCCACCTGTGCGTCCCCGTTGTCCCGCAACCACACCCTCGGGCGCCACATCGGGTCCGGGATGACACTGGTCGAGGCGGTCGCCGCGACGGGCGGGACCGCGGAGGGCGCGAAGTCCTGCCGGTCGGTGGCGCATCTCGCGCACGCGATGGGAGTCGACATGCCCATCACGGCCGCGGTGGTCGCGGTTCTCCACGAGGGCCTCGGCGTCCTCGACATGACACGGATGCTGCTCGCACGGCCGCGCAAGGACGAACGCGCCTGACCGCTGCGATACCCTCATTCCGATGAACGCGCACGAGGTACCCGCCATCCCGCCACCCACGGCCGGGGGGACCGGAAGGATACGGGTGGCCGTCGTCTTCGGGGGGAGGAGCGGGGAGCACTCCGTCTCCTGCGCCACAGCCGCCGGCGTCCTTAGGGAGATCGACCGCGAGCGGTTCGACGTGGTCCCCCTCGGTATCACGCGGGCGGGCCGCTGGGTTGCCGTCGCCGACGACCCCGCCCCGCTCGAGGGCGGGCGCGCCGAGGTGCCGGATTCCGGCGGCACGGTGGTGGTCCCGCCGAACGGCACGGGGGCAATACGGTTGTGGGAGATCACGCCGGGCAGTGAGTCACGGGACCTCGGCGATGTCGACGTGGTCCTGCCGCTGCTGCACGGGCCGTTCGGCGAGGACGGCACGATCCAGGGGCTGCTCGAGATGGCCGACCTACGCTACGTCGGTTCCGGGGTGCTGTCCTCCGCCGTCGGCATGGACAAGCACTTCATGAAGGTGGCGCTCGAGGCCGCTGGGCTGCCGGTCGGCCCGTACGTCGTGGCGACGCCCCGGGAGTGGTCCCGGGACCGGGCGGCGGTCCTCGGCGCGGTCGCTGCCCTCGGCCTCCCTGTCTTCGTCAAGCCCGCGCGGGCCGGGAGCTCGCTCGGGATCGCGCGCGTGGAACGGGCCGAGGACATGGAGGCGGCCATCGTGGCCGCGCAGCGCCACGACCCGAAGGTCATCATCGAGGCGGGTGTCCCCGGCCGCGAGATCGAGTGCGGCGTGCTCGGGGGACGGGGTGGCTCCCTGCCCCGGACCGCACCCCCGGGCGAGATCGTGATGCACGAGGGCGCCGCGCAGTTCTACGACTTCGAGACCAAGTACTTCTCCACAGAGGGCTTCCACATGGAGTGCCCGGCCGCGCTGGACCCGGCTGAGGTCCGGGAGGTCCAGGACCTCGCCGTGCGGGCCTTCGAGGCGCTCGGATGCGAGGGGCTCGCCCGGGTCGACTTCTTCCTCGACGGCGGCCACGCCATCGTCAACGAGGTGAACACGATGCCCGGCTTCACGCCGTTCTCGATGTTCCCGGTCATGTGGGCCCAGGCCGGCATGGGCTACCGCGAGCTGGTGACGGAACTCATCGAGCTCGCCCTCTCCAGGCCCACGGGACTCCGCTGAGCCCTACGGCGCGGTGATGTCAGTCGCCGCAACGCAGAACCGGGTCGCCGGGCTGCGTTGGACAGCCGCCGCGACGTCCACGAGGATGCCGGTCGGCTGGTCCGTCACCGCGGCGGCCGGCACCACGATCTCGATGGCGGGGGACCGCCCGTAGGTGATGAAGGTCCACGAACCGATGTCGGTGTCCGCGTGGGGCGGTATCAGGGGGGATCCGGCCTCCGGGTTGATCCAGTCGACCGAGCTCCCTCCCGACTCGACGGTCACGCACCGGTCCGTCGTCGGCCCCGGCTCGGCCACGCCGCACCGCAGGGTGATGGGAGCCTCGGTGCCCCAGGCGACGGTGGCCTGGGCGGTCGTGGACGTCTGGAGCTTTCCGGCGAGCTCCTGCGGCAGCGCCTGGATCACCGCGGCACAGATCGGGTCGGGCGCCTGTGGGCCGGGCTGCAGGTACACGTCACCCGCGCACCCGGCCAGCGGGAGCGCCAGACACAGGGAGACCACGCGCATGCGCATGCCCCAACTGTACGGTGGCGGGATGGGAACCATCGGCGCCTTGCGCGTGCGCGACATGGACGAGGAGTCCCTCCTCGCTGCTTTCACCCCCCTCCTGCCCCAGGGTGACGCCCTCGTGCCCAACGGGGACGATGCCGCTGTCGTCCCACTGTCCCAGCGGAGCGTGGTCGTGACGACGGACGTGCTGGTGGAGGGGCACCATTTCTCCCTCGACTGGTCCTCCGGCGCCGACGTCGGCTGGCGGGCCGTCATGCAGAACGCCGCGGACGTCGGTGCGATGGGGGCGGCGCCGATCGCCTTCGTCGCCGCGGTGGTGCTGCCCGGTGACCTCGAGGTCGCCTGGGTTCGTGACCTCGCTGAGGGGATGGCGGCTGCCTGCCGCCAGAGCACTGCGCAGACCGGGATCGCCTGCGGTGTGGTCGGGGGCGACCTGTCCGCGGGGGATGACGTGGTCGTGGCCGTCTCGGCGCACGGGGACCTGTTCGGCAGCACGCCGGTGCTGCGGAGCGGAGCCCGGGTGGGCGACGTCGTCGCCCACGCGGGCACCCTGGGCTTCTCCGCCGCCGGGCTGGCCCTCCTGCAGGCAGGTCACGGCGGCGGGACCGCCGCCACGGACGCCGCCCTGTGGATCCACCGCCGTCCGACGCCGCCGCTCGCCTCAGCCCTCGTGGCCGCCCGGGTGGGCGCGCACGCCATGATGGACGTCTCCGACGGGCTGCTGCGCGACGCAGGCCGCCTGGCACGCGCCTCCGGGGTCACGCTCGATGTCGGGCTTCCGGTGGACGAACGCCTGGCTGAGATCGCCGCGGTCCTCGGCACCGACCCGCTGACGTGGGTGGCCGGTGGGGGAGAGGACCACGGACTACTCGCCACTTTCGCACCGGACGAGGTGCCGCCGGGCTTCGAGACGATCGGACGGGTCCTGGGCCGGGGGGAGCACGAGGTCCTGGTTGACGGGGCCGCGCCCACCCTCGCAATCGGCTGGGACCACTTCCGGGCCCACTGACAGTTGCGGAAACGAAAGAGGCCGCCCGAAGGCGGCCTCCCTGCGTATCAGGTCACACGTGGCGCGTGACCTTGCCCGACTTCAAGCACGTGGTGCAGACGTTCAGGCGCCTGGGCGATCCGTCCACGAGGGCACGCACCCGCTGGATGTTCGGGTCCCACCGGCGTGAGGTGCGCACGTGGGAGTGCGACACGCTCTTGCCGAAGAACGGACGCTTGCCGCAGACGTCGCAGGTGGCAGCCATGGTGGTCTCTCCTGTGCTGGTGTGGGGGCGCGTCGGCGCCTTGAAGCAACCTCACGAGGATACCCCTTTCCGACCGGCGTCTCAAACGCCCCGGATTGGCGCGAACGTGGGCTCGGCCACACCCTCGTGCCGGAAGCAGGACGACCGTGACAGGGTGACGCGCTACCCTTCGAGGGACATGATGACCCGACTCGATGCTCCCACCTCGCGCCGCTGGCTCTCGGCCGCTCTCTCGGCGCTCGCGTCGGCGCGCTCCCGGATCGACGCCCTCAACGTCTTCCCGGTGGCCGACTCGGACACCGGGACGAACGTGGTGCTGACGCTGGCGGCCGGCGCAAGGACCGCCCAGCAGCTCGACGACGCCGCCACGCTGGGCGAGCTCGCCCATGCCACGGCGGACGGGGCGCTCTGGGGTGCTCGGGGCAACTCCGGGGTGATCCTGGCGCAGGCACTCCAGGCCCTCGCGCGGACGTTCGAGGGCCTGGCGTCCGCCGGGCCCAGCGACCTCATCCGCGCCTTCGACGCCATCGCCCAGAGCGCCGATCGCGCGCTCGCCGCCCCCGTCGAGGGCACCATCGTCACCGTGGCACGTGACGTCGCCTCGGCCACGCTCGCGCTCAGCCCCCACGCCAGCCTCACGGACGTGGTCGCCACTGCCGTGCGGGCGAGCAACGAGTCCCTCGGCACCACCACGGACGTGTTGCCCGTGCTGCGCGGCACGGGCATGGTGGACGCCGGCGCGCTCGCCTTCACCATCCTGCTGGAGGCGCTCGCGGCCGCTCTCGGCCTCGAGGAGCCCGCCCACCCCGACTGGCTCGCCGCCGCGCCGAGCGTGCCCGGCGAGTACGGTCCCCTCGAGGGGTTCGAGGTGATGTACCTCGTCCACGCCTCGCACCGGCAGGCCACCGCGCTGCGCATGCACCTCAGCGAGATCGGCAACTCCGTCGTGGTGGTCCAGGGCGCGCACGAGCTCTGGCACGTGCATGTCCATCTCGACCACCCGGCGCAGGCACTGTCCGAGCTGCCCATGTCCCAGGTGTGCGTCCGGCGCCTCGACTCGCCCGCGCGCCGGGTCGGCCTCGTGGCCGTCACCACCGCCCCTCTGCTGCTCGAACCGCTCGCCCAGGCCGGTGCCGTCGCCGTCCTGGGGGGAAACGCGAGCACGATCGCGCGGGCCGTCGTCGACGCCGCGTCCACGGACGTCATGGTGCTGCCGTGCTCACCCGCCGACGCGGC